>CANRJD010000051.1 GCA_947630815.1 uncultured Akkermansia sp.
GTCGAGGAGCTCCGTTGAGGATTTCCCTCTCAGCGCTTCTGATTATACCACCTCGAATCAATAGTGTACGATTTGGAAAGTGAGCGCGCGTTGCGCGGGGGAAGATGGACAGCGCGGATGCGCTGCCCGGCAGGGGCGAAAACTGGCGACGGCTGTAAGTCAGTTTGGCCAAAAGCATTAGCTTTTGCCCCGAAGGGGTGAGGCGTCGTGAGGCGACTCCGAAGCAACAGTCGTGAGGCGAGCTTGAGGCAACTACGAAGCGTAAGCGGAGGTGGTGGGTGAAACAGAGCGCAAGAATAGTTCGAAAGGTCTGTGGATTTTGCAGAGCTGTGTCACCGGCTTGGCATATGGATGAAGGAATTTCCTCCTATCAACGCACCATCATTTCAAGAATTCCGCTACGCACCGGTTCGACAATCTCGCGCGTAGCGCGCTAGCATTCAAATCGTAAATCGTAAATCGTAAATCGTAAATCGTAAATAACCAAAGACTTATGCTTCATAATATGCCGTTACCTACCTATTGGTGGTGCTTTTTCTTGACACTTCCGCCCTGGAGATATATCCTTGCCGCATCAGATGGGGTCATCGCCCCCTTTCCTAAACAAACCCGCCGGGTGGCCAGACCTGGCGGGTTATTTTGTACGTCAGGCATGACATGCAACTGCATTAGAAAATGAAGTTGCCTATGTACGACGGAGGCAGACGAGGTCTGCCTATGTACGATGTACGACGTACGATGTACGATTTGGAAATCTAGCGCGCCGGTAGCGTGGGAACAGCGAAGCGTAAGCAAAGGTGGAGGGTGAAACAGAGCGCAAGAATAGTTCGAAAGGTCTGTGGATTTTGCAGAGCTGTGTCACCGGCTTGGCATATGGATGAAGGAATTTCCTCCTATCAACGCACCATCATTTCAAGAATTCCGCTACGCACCGGTTCGACAATCTCGCGCGTAGCGCGCTAGCATTCAAATCGTAAATTGACTCACCGGCACCACCCTGCCGGTTCGCCCTTCGGGCAGCGCATCCGCGCTGTCCATACGCACTTACAGCCGTCGTGCGTGTTGTAAATCGTAAATAACCATCGGCTTATGCTGCATTACGCACCGATAATTGCGTGTTGGGATCGCTTTTCTTGGGACGGATGTGAATGGTTTTTCAAAATTAGAGTTTGCACTTGGTAGAGATTTGTAGTACAATGCTTGCGTGGAGAAAGGGAAGCATTACACTTAAATAAGGAGATGGGACATGCGATACGAAGATTTAATCTTTAAAATTCCTATTGAATCAGCCACTTACAAAGAAGATTCTGATTTTGTTATCAAGCAAATTACAGGTATTCTTGACGAACGAAAAGCAGCGGGTGATGACAAAATCATTGTCAATACAAGTCTATCGTCTGGCTTGCCTCTGGAGAATATAAACAAGATTGCGGGTCCCATGATTGAAGCGTGGGCTGGCGAAGTGTTTGCCGGTATCAGAGACAAATTTGATAATGAATACAATCTCATTAATGTTGAGACGCAAGAACGCCTCGGAATGGCAGATATCATTTTACAATTTAAAAAGTCGGGGCGTGTTCTCACAGGGAATGTGGACGTAAAGGCGACCGCTGATGATATTCCAAATAGCGGTAAACGTCCCAACATTACATCTTTTGCCAGAATTAGAACGGCATACGTGACAGACCCGGATTTTATGTTTATCATATTATCCATCAAACATCAGGTATATTCGGAGCGAAACAGAACAACTGGACTAATTGATGGGATTATGAAGATAGTTGATTACCACGCATACGATTTGAAATTCATAAGCGATTCGGACATTAATTACAATCCTGCATTGGGGACGGGTCAGATTCAAGTTAAAGATATTCATTATGTGACGTATCAGTATCGTACTACTTGGGAAATGTGTCAACTTTTGGATCAAAAGTATATACATAGCGCCCGCAGAACTGTTGAAGATTTTTATAGAGAAGCAAGGAGAAACAAATGGATCAAAAACTAATTGCTATTTGCGGTGATGCGATCGAGGAAATGCAAAAACTTCCCGGTAAAAGTATTAGTTTGATCGTTACAGACCCGCCGTACAATTTAAATAAAAATTATGGAACCAGCCAAGATCATCTCGAATTCAATGAGTATCTTGAATTTTCCGCAAAATGGTTGAAGGAAGCGTACAGGGTACTCAATGATAACGGCTCCCTTTACGTATTCATGGGGATGAAATACATTTCCTACATTTACTCGATTTTGGAGCGAGATGTAGGTATGTATTTCAATTCATGGATCACATGGTTTTATACGCAAGGTGTCGGAAAAACGAAAGGCTTCTCGCCGAGGCATGATGATATCTTGTTCTTTACAAAACATCCCACTAATTTTGTTTTTAACTTGGATGATATTCGCATCCCTCAAAAATTTTACAGGTCGGTTAATAACATGCGGGGAGCAAATCCGGGAAACGTATGGGAATTTTCCCACATGCACTATTGTCACAAGAACCGACAAAAACATCCCACTCAAAAACCGGAAGCTTTGTATGAACGGATGATTTTGGCCTCTTCAAATAAGGGCGACACTGTTTTAGATCCGTTTTTGGGGAGCGGTACGCTCCTGCGGGTGTGCCAGCAAACCGGCAGAAGTGGTATTGGAATTGACAATAACCCGGAGTACATAAAAATGACAAACGAGCGTCTCAACTCACCCTTTACCGGTTTTGATAGTATCGATGAGCGGATGAAGAGAGTGCCTAATGATTTGAATGATTCGCAAAATCGCATGGAGTACGTGCAAAATCACATAAGATGGTTTCTTGCAAATCATCCTGATGCCATTAATGATTTTATCCAAGAAGTTAAACGGAAGTATTGCCATGGTCCCGTCGAATCTAAGCAATATGCGTTCATGGAGCATTTAAGCAAATGAAGGCAGCTCAAACCACATAGCCGCAAGGCGGCTGCCTATGTACGACGGAGGCAGACGAGGTCTGCCTATGTACGAAGTACGATGGACGATGTACGATTTGGGGAATTCGCGCGCCAAAGGCGCGGGCTATGCGGAGCGACAGCGAAGGGGGCGGGTGAAAATCATGCAAGGCGGTAATTCGAAAGGTCTGCGGATTTTGCAGAGCTGTGTCACCGGCTTGGCAAATCGTACATGGGCGCCGCTAGGCGCCACTGCTTCCCCGCGCAACGCGCGCGAACTTCGCAATCGTACATCGTACCTCGTACTTCGTACATAGCAAACGCTTCGCGTTTGCTAGGGCTGTTCCCTCCGCAGCGCTTCAGATTGTTCTGCGTCGGGCGATATTTCCAGCAAGGTAAAACTATTGTCGTCCAGACCCTCCAAAATCTCCAGATCGGCCTCGGAGCGGATGAGGTAGTAATCCGCGCCGAAGAGGCGGGCGAAGTCGCGTAGTTCGCGGTGCAAAGGCTGGGCCATGAAGTTGCGTAGCGCCGCATTCGGACAGGGAGCGAGCGCACCTGCTCCCTCATTATTCAGCACCGCCACCACCCGTTTGCCGGGGGCAAGCTGGGGCAGGAATTGGGCGGCAGCCGTGTCGCGCATCAGCGCAATATCGCCCACGAGGGCAGCGGCAAAATGAGTATCCACGCAGTTGCCCAAGAATGCGGAGAGAGCGCCATCGGCACCGCCTGCCAACTGCGCACTGCGCACGTAGAGCGTGGGGACGCGTTGCTGGGCGTAGTTGTTCCAGAGCTGTGTGGCGCTCGGGCTGCCCAGGTAAAGAACATCAGCCAGGCAGGCATGCTGCGAGAAAGCGCGTACCAGAGCCGCATCACTCTCCGGGTAGGAGAGCAGCAACTCCTCCACCCGAGCGGCGTAACGGTTCCCCCGGGTGTGGTAACCGGCGGAGTCCCCCACGTGGGGCACATCGTCCAGCGCTTTCACAATCTGCTCCGGCTCGCCCTCGATGACGACGCTGGAGCGCTTCAACCCGGAAAAACCCGCGCGAGTGATGGAGAAGACGCGGGTGCCCGGCATTTCTTCCAACGCGCGCCAGAAGGGGCAAGAGGGCACAGCCCCCACCCGCAACACATTGAGCGGCGGATCATCAATCAGCACATCACTGCCGCCGCCGAGCAGCAGATTGCCCACCTTTTCGCGCAGCCCGCTCGCGGCATCCGCCACCACCGGCACCCGCAGAGTGCGCGCCAGCCACAGGGCAGATTCCTGCTCATCCGGGTCCAGCGCCCCGAGCAGAAGCACCAAGTTCTCCTGCCGCGTTTCAAAGCGGAGGAGCCGCGATAATTCCGCCAGAGACCCGCGAAAAGGGGGACGCAGAGGGGCATCCGCTACCTCCGGCGGGAACTGCCCGAACAGTCCCTTGGCGTGCGTGGGCACGTGGCGCAGGAGATCCTCCACGCAGCAGAGATGAAGGTGCACCGGAAAACCGTCCCGACACAGATCCACCATATCCGGCAAATCCGCAATATCGCAGGGCATGTGCAGGGTGATTGTGGGGGCGTAGAGCCCGAAAAGCCCCTCCTGTTCAATGCGTCCGAAAGCTCCCGCCGCATCGGCCGGCTCCAAATCATCCAGCGTCACAAGCACCATGGGGCGGCGCTCATAAAAGGCCTCCATGACCGCCGGGAACACATCCACGGCATTCGAACCGCTGCCCAGCACCACCCCGACGCCACGCCCGGTCGCCTGCATGCGCCCCAAGGCAAAGAATCCGGCGGCGCGCTCGTCCTGCACCTGCCAGCGATGGATGCTGGGACATTCCGACAAAGCGACAAGCAAAGGCAAATTGAGTTCTCCCGGGCAACAGACCCACTCTGCGATGCCCGCCTGAGCACACTGTGCAATCAATTCATTCATTTACGATTTGAAGAGTTCCCGCGCTTGCACGCGAATTTTCACATCGTACATCCAACCTCGTGCATCGTTCATCCCCATCACGAGTTGCCTTGCAGGATGGGCTGATTGTAAATGCTGACATCGCCCCAGCGCCCGCGGCGGATATGGCTCATGAATGTACGCACATAGGATGCCCACGGGCTTCGCGTCTGACAGTATATGCGACCAATCTGTGACACCGTTACGCGTCCGCGCGCCTTGTACTTCGCCAGAATAGTGCCGAGATGCTTCACGCAGTCTTCCTTGCTGACATAGGAGCGCTGCCCGCGCCGTCCCATAATGCCCGCCAAATTATTTCTGGTGCGCGCCGCACGGGAAGTGGCATTCGCCGACTCGTGTCGGATGATCGCCTCCATCAACACGGGATCCACCCCATTCTGCCGCGCAACGTCCCGAATCGTCGGACGAAGCTCGCTCACGACATCTGCCCCGGCCACCATAACCGCGAACACCGCGACCGCGACACCTGTCAAGATTCCTCTCATGACCTCATTCTACCAGATTCCAACTGTTTTGTCAAACCCGAGCAAACGCGGAGCGTTTGCTATTTACGATGTACGACGTACGATGTACAACACGCACGACGGCCCCGTTGAGGGCGCACGCGCAGCGGGCGGTAAGTGCGTATGGACAGCGCGGATGCGCTGCCCCGCAGGGGCGAACCGCCGATGGGGCGGCGGTGAGTCAACTTGCGAAGTTCGCGCGCGTTGCGCGGGGAAGCAGTGGCGCCTGGCGGCGCCTATGTACGATTTGCCAAGCCGGTGACACGGCTCTGCAAAATCCGCAGACCTTTCGAACCAACCACCCGCCATGTTTTCCCCACCACCTTCGCTACTGCTCCGCATTTTCCGCGCCACCGATGCGCTAGATTTCCAAACCGTACATCGTAAATGAATTATCTCCTTGGACTACCTTTGTCCGCGATTCCAAATTGTCTCCTGCCGAAAATCCGTGAGGAGGGAGGGACAGTCACGAAGCAAGCTCAGCTTGGCGGCGAGAAAGGGTTTGTCGATCTTCAGAAGTTCGGCGACCTTAGCACGATTCTCCGGCGTTTCATGATCCTTGTACTCCTTCAAGCAACAAGCAAAGTCCAAGACAGCGCCACGCAATTCATCGTAGAAGAGTTTCTCCCTAAAATCTCGCATACCTCGTTTCTTCCCATTGTGCAGACGGTCGAGAAGTTCCCGTGTCCGTTCCGCACCAGGAACATCCGGCTGTCGTACGGAAATCTCCACGATCTTGCATTCCGGTTTCAGGTCAATGTCAAAAATCTCCTCGCAGGGCACATCACACGGGGAGACAATGTCGTCAAACCCGTCGCTTTTTCTCCCGTTGCAATAGCTGCAACACAGGAAGAGATTTGCCCAATCATACGTTTTCTCCGGGTAATTTTTGCGACTCCTCAGGTGGTCGATTTGATAGTTCACAGAAGGAAAGTTCTCGCAAAGATAGCACTTCCCATCCTGGTCGGCATGGAGAGCTTCCTGCACATCTTCGCCGTTCCACGTCCTTCTTCCGGCGAGAGATGCTGGGGCAATGGGAGATTTGCGCTGCTGAATCATAGATAGCGAAGCGAAATCTGCGCAAGTTCGAGCTTGAGTTCCTCGTTCCTCTGCATGCCTTTCAGGTCGCGAACAAGTCCCCCTAGCTCTTCCTTTTGCTCTGCAGTGAGGTTGTTTCCCGTCTGGATAAGTTCACGGATACGGCGGAGTTTATCCGTGATGGCAGCCGGTGTGTCTTGAATTCCGAAATAGCCCTCGGTCAGTGATTCGTAGGGGTATTCATCCGCATTGTCGAGGGCCTCGTGCTTCTCCAAATCATATGCCACAGCATTGCCGATCGACGAAAGAACGAAGGGAGAATGCGTGGTGACGATAAACTGTATTCTCGGGAAAAGAGAGGTGAGGATGGGCATCACGAGCCGCTGCAATTCGAGGTGCAGGTGCGTCTCCACCTCATCGATAAGCACGATTCCCGGCTTGTCGTACGCCGCCGTAAGTTGATCCGGCGTCTGCATCTTGAGAATGATGTCCGCCACAATGTCCAGGAGCGAGGCATAACCATCTGCCAAAGCTGTCATCGGAGAACGCTTGGAACCATCCTCAACGACGGTAAACACGTAGCCATGGGGATCGAATTCCAGCCTTGCCTGTTTGTTATTGAAAATGTGCTGGAGAGTCTTATCGAATTGCTCAAACCATGTCCCGATCCGTGCCGCTTCTTCGTTCTTCCCCTCATCGCGGAAAAGCGCTCCCTGAACCTTCAGATTCAGGAGGAATTCGAGGAAAGTCCCGGATCTTTTCTGTGAGACATTTCCGGAAAATCCCACCTCCGTTATCCTCGGCGCCTTGGGCTGCTCAAACGCTGCCGAATGCTGCGCATCGTAGTAAGCAATGAGGATTTTCCGCTTGTGCAATATTCGTGCAAACTCTCCGTCATCATCAGCCTTCAATTCGACAGAACCGACCAGTTCCGCCAGATACTTCTCACAGTTTTCCAACTCATCTTTCGCCTTATTCCGCTCGTGCTCATCTTGAGCCTTGTCTATTATCTGCTTGTCTCCCTCTATCCATTTTCTCCATTGATCAGCGGTAACACTGTTTTCGGTCATCCTCGTCATCACCTCCCAAATCGCTCGCAGCACGCTCGTTTTCCCGCTCCCATTACGCCCCGTCAACATCAGGTGCGTCGGCCCATTTTTCGGGGACGTCGTGTCCTCCACCTTGATGGAAACTTCCCTCAAGTGGTGTACGTGATGAACAGCTATTTCTTTGATGTACGGCATCATAAAACAACGTGGACAGTATATAGTTACCGAATCCGTCTGTCAATCTCAGAATAGCCCCCGCGGCAAACGCGGAGCGTTTGCTATGTACGATGTACGATTTGCCAAGCCGGTGACACAGCTCTGCAAAATTCGCAGACCTTTCGAACCAACCACCTTGCATGATTTTTACCCACCACCTCCGCTTCCGCTCCGCATAGTCCGCGCCATCGGCGCGCTAAATTTCTAAATCGTACATCGTACGTCGTACATCGTACATAGGCAGTCGCCTCGCGCAGCTGCCACCGCCCCCTTCGCTTCCGCTCCGCATAGCCCGCGCCTTTGGCGCGCGAATTTGGCAATCGTACATCGTACATCGTACATCGTACATAGGCAGACTCCGTCTGCCTCCGTTGCGCATCGTAAATGAATTTGCTTTCCCCAAATTATCGTGTATAATCCCAAAGTATGGAGCAGGGGAAACCAAGATGGGGCGCCTTCTGGAGTTTGGTCGTGATTCAATCGATGAACTCGTTGAACGAGAAAGGCGTTCAATTTCTGCTGATCGCATTGGGAATATGGTTGGGGACAGCGATGCAATATCCCCTGTCGGTATTGATCGTATTGCCCTTTGTCGTGTTTTCGCCGCTGGGCGGGTGGATAGCGGATCGGTATTGCCGCACGCGCTTGTTGCAAGGGATGGTGCTGCTGCAGGTGGTGGCGCTGGCGGGGATGACGGTTGGCCTTTTCATCAAAAACGTGGGGGTGGCGGTCGCTTTCTTCACCGTTTTCTGCGTGCAGGCCATGTTTTTCAGTCCGGCCAAGAAGGGACTGGTGAAGGATATGGTCGGTTCTCGCTACATTGGTTTTGCCAGTGGCATCCTGGAGATCAGCTCCATGCTCGCCCTCTTGCTCGGGCAGATCATCGCGCTGGGCATCGTTTACTACCTGTTGCGGCGCTGGGGGGACGACAGCGGGTGGGAGGCAGCGGGGTGGCCCTGTGCCGTGTGCACGCTGGCAGCCGCAGGCGTGTTCGTGCTTAGCTTGGCTTTGCCGCGGTATCCGGCTGTGGGCAGACGCCCTTTCTCGTGGAGCATCTGCTGGGAGCATTTCGCGCAGTTGCGTCTCCTTTGGAAGGATCGCGTCCTGCGCTTCAGCGAGGTGGGCATAGGCTATTTCTGGTTCATCGCGGGTGAAATGATGCTCATCGCCTTGCAGATGGCGCAGGAGGCGCAAGGCATTCCCGGCGGTGCAGGGGAACACTTTATGCAGGTGCTTGGGCAACAGAGGGACTCGGCGGCTCTCATCGCGTGGATTAGCGGAGGCTCCGTACTCGGTGGGGCGCTTGCGTCCTGCCTTTGCTCGCACTCCATTCGCACGGGACTGGCCACGATTGGCGGCATAGGTATGACCGTGTCCTGTTTGGCGCTGGTGTGGCTGCCGTACGGACACCCTCTCTTCTATGCCGCACTTGCCATGGCCGGTTGCACGGCTGCCGGTTACCTGGTGCCGCTCAATGCCCTGCTGCAGGATCATGCAGACGATGATAAGCGAGGGGATGTGATCGCCGCCGGCAACTTGGTGGATTGCGCGCTGGGGATGCTAGCTGTCGTGGTTCAGCTTGGCATGCGCGCTCTGGGAATGAGCGGTCAGGCTCAGTGCGCAACGCTCGCCGCCACTTCCGCCCTGGTCACCCTCTACCTGTTCCACGAACTGCGCCACCACAAATTTTCCACTCAAATGCATTAGAAAAGGCATTTTCCATTTACGATTTACAACACGCACGACGGCTGTAAGTGCGTATGGACAGCGCGGATGCGCTGCCCCGCAGGGGCGAACCGCCGATGGGGCGGCGGTGAGTCAATTTACGACTTGGATTATAGCGCGCTGCAGGCGCGAAAATTCTTCAAATCGTACGTCGTACATCCTACATCATACATAGCAGCCGTGGAACGGCTGCTTGGGGCTTGACAAGAAAGCTGTCTGTGGTAAACTTTCTCAAAATAACGGAAAGCTATGAGTGAGGATGCCACGATTGACAAATTGCGCGCTGCTGCGGAGGATGGAGATGCTAAAGCGGCGCTGACGTTGGGGGAAATATACATGAAGAATGAGTCGGTGCCACGCAACGAGCAGGAAGCGTTGCGCTGGTTCATGCGGGCCGCCCAGCTCAAGGACAGACTTTCTCCGGTAGTGGAGCAACAGCAGCCGAAACGCCGCGGCAAGGCGTCGCTTTGGACGGCGCTGGCGATTCTTGTGCTGGGAGGAGCAGCAGGGGGAGGATGGTATTATTGGGCGCCGGGGTGGTATTTTAGCAATGCTCAGCAGCAGGCGATGCAGGGCAACGCGGAAAAGGCGGTTGAATACTTCACGAAGAGTGCCGAGATGGGTGACATGCGCGCGCAGGCAGCCCTGGGGGAAGCCTACGAGACCGGTGAGGGCGTGTCTCCAAACCCTAAAGCCTCTGTTACTTGGTACACAAAGGCTGCCGAGCAGGGCGATGCCCGATCCCAGTACAAACTTGCCCGGGCCTATGCTGAGGGCAGGGGGGTGCCCCGCGACATGAATCGCTACGCAGAATGGCTGAAAAAGGCCGCCGCCCAGAATATGGCAGAGGCGCAATCCGAGCTAGGTTTGTATGAGCTTTCCGGGGAGTATGGCGCACGTGACCCGCAGGACGCCGTGCTCAGACTTACCGCTGCCGCCGGGCAGGGGGATGCGAATGCGCAATTTGCACTTTACCGCTGCTACCGGGATGGCGTAGGCACGGGGCAGAACATGGCGGAGGCTATGAACTGGCTGCGTGCGGCGGCGAAGGGTGATCATGCGCTTGCCCAGTGGGAGCTGGCAGGTCGCTTGATGCGCGGCGATGGGGTGCAGTCAAACCTCGCCGAGGCGGTGGAGTGGTACCGCAAGGCGGCGGAACAGGGGGAAACCCAGGCCGTTGTGGCCTTGGCAGATTGCTACGCTGCCGGTAACGGGGTGGCGCAGGATTGGAAACTTGCGGCGGATTACTACCGCCAAGCTGCGGAAAAGGGAGATGCTCACTCTGCCCATAAGCTTGCTGTGCAAATGCTGCGCGGGCAGGGGGTGGAACAGGATGCCGCCGGGGCTATCCGTCTGCTGAAATCTGCCGCTGACAAAAAATATGCCCCGGCTCAGTATGAGCTTGGCCTGTGTTACAAGGATGGCGTGGGCGTGCAGAAGGACGCCGCCGCTGCTGCCGAGGCCTTTCGCGCTGCGGCTGAGCAAAATTACGCCCCGGCGCAGTTCGAGTACGGCATGTGCCTGAATACCGGCGCCGGCGTTAGCGCCAAGGACCCCGAGAAGGCGGTGGAGCTCTTCCGCGCGGCGGCCGATCAGGGAGTCGCTGAGGCTCAGTACACCATGGGCGTGTGCTACAGCAATCGCTTCCATGTGAAGGGCGACGACACAGACGCTTTCCGCATGTACAACGCTGCGGCTCGGCAGGGGCATCCTTCGGCGCAATACAACGTGGGCGTCTGCTACGAGCAGGGTCTGGGGGTCACAAAAAACACCGCACGGGCGGTGGAGTGGTACCGCAGGGCCGCAGATCAGGATTTCGCGCGCGCACAATTTGCTTTGGGCAACTGCTACGCCGGCGGCATCGGTGTGGACAAGAATGCCGATTTGGCGGTGGAGTGGTACCGCAAGGCCGCCACGCAAGGCAACGCAGCTGCCCAGCGGACCATGGGCTCCTGCTATGCTTCGGGATTTGGTGTGCAAAAAGATGTGGCGATGGCTGTCAGGTGGTTCCGCGCGGCTGCAGAGCAGGGGAATCCCACAGCACTTTACAATTTGGGAACGTGTCTGGCCACGGGAACCGGTGTGGAGCGCAGTATGGAGGAGGCCATGGTGTGTTTTCGCGCGGCTGCGGAGCGTGGGCACGCTGCCTCGTTGCTCAACTTGGGCGAGGGTTATATGAGGGGGCTAGGCGTTGATAAAGACGCGAATAAAGCATTCGAATACTTCAAAAAAGCGGCCGACATGGGGCTCGTGCCGGCTCAGATGATGGTGGGTGTATGCTACTTCAACGGCGAGGGGGTGGAGAAGGATACGGCTCAGGCCATCCACTGGCTGAAGCTCGCCGCTGAGAAGGGGGATGCCCGGGCTTACCTGCCGCTGGGCATCTGCTACCTGAAGGGCGATGGCGTGGAAAAGGATGCTGCTCAGGCGGTGCGCTGGCTGCAGCTGGCCGCCGATGGCGGAAATCACCAGGCGCAGTCGTTCCTGGCTGATTGCTATTTTGACGGGCAAGGCGTGGAGAAGAATCCGGAGGAGGGGCTGCGCCGCTTACGTGCCGCCGCTGAGTTCGGAGACCACAATGCGCAGTTCAACTTGGGAATGCGTCTGTTGCGCGGTACCGATGTGCCAAAAAATGCGGAGGAGGGTATCGAATACCTGAAAAAAGCCGCCGAGCAGGATCACACGCGCGCGCAGAGCCTGCTGGCGCAATGCTATGCTCGCGGAGAGGGTGTGCGCCGCGACCGCAATGAGGCCATACGTTGGGCGCGGATGGCTGCTGAAAAAAATGACGCAGAGGCGCTGGAGGTGCTGCGGCGTTTCCGTGTGAGGCTGTAAATAAAAACTGCATCCCATTATACCGAATTCCAATATGTTCTCTCTTCTTTCCGACAAGCTCGACCAAGCTTTCCGCCGTCTCAAAGGTTGGGATAAAGTTAGGGAAAGCAACATCGCCGATGCCCTCAAAGACATACGCTTAGCTCTCCTGGAAGCCGACGTGGATTATGGCGTGGCTCGCAATTTCATCAATCTGATCAAGGAGCGTGCCATCGGTGAAGAGGTCATCAAAACAGTCAAGCCCGGCGAGCAAATCGTCAAAATCTTCCGGGACGAATTGGCAAACCTTCTGGGCGGTGAAGAAGCGACACTCAATCTCACCCCGCCCGCCCGCATTTTGGTGGTCGGCTTGAACGGCGCCGGAAAAACGACAACCTGTGCAAAACTCGCCCTGCGCCTCAAGAAGGATGGACGCAAGCCGCTGCTCATCGCCTGCGATCTCGTGCGTCCCGCCGCAGTGGATCAACTTGTGACTCTGGCGGCTCAGGTGGATGTGCCGGTGCTCACTCCCGCTCCCGATGAAAAAAATGCGGTGAAGGCCGTCAAAGATGCTCTTCGTCGCGCCGAGGGCATGGAGCACGATGTCGTCATCATTGATACGGCCGGACGGCAGGAGGTGGACGAGTCTCTCATCGACGAATTGCGCAAGGTTTCGCGCGAGGTGCGTCCGCAGGAAACTTTGCTGGTGGCGGATGCGGCTACCGGGCAGCAGGCCGTGCGCGTTGCGCAGGCATTCCACGATGCTGTGTCCATCACCGGCATTGTGCTCACCAAGCTGGATGGCGATGCTCGTGGCGGGGCGGCTCTCTCCATGCGGGCTGTGACTCGCCAGCCGATCAAGTTCATCGGCGAAGGGGAAAAACTGGACATGTTCGGCCCGTTTGTACCGAAGCGGATGGCCGACCGAATCCTGGGCATGGGCGACATCGTGGGTCTTGTCGAGAAAGCGGCGGAAAAGATCGATCAGGAGTCTGCCATGCACAGCATGACGCGCATGATGAGCGGCGAGTTTAATTTTGAGGATTTTCTCTCCCAAACGCGCATGATGCAGAAACTCGGTCCGCTGGAAGGATTGCTCGGGTTGCTGCCGGGGTTCAGCAAAATCCGCAAGCAGCTCCCGGAGGGTGCGTTGGATCCCAAAAAACTCAAGCACAGCGAGGCCATCGTGCTCTCTATGACCAAGGAGGAGCGTTGCAATGACAAGCTGCTTATCCCATCCCGCCGTCGTCGTATCGCAAAGGGCGCGGGGGTTACCGAAATTGAAGTGAATCGCTTCATCAAAAATTTCCGTGAAATGAAAGCGATGATGAGCGGGAAGGGCAAAAATGCCGGGCTGATGAAGGCGTTGCAGGGAATGAAAAATATGCCGCCCATGCCGAAAGAAGGCGAGATGCCGGATCTGAGCGCCCTGATGGACGGCGGCTTTCCGGATTTGGAAGCGCTGACCCGCGGCAAACCCTCGCGCCGTGGACCGGGGTTGAACTCCGCCGGCGGGTTTGGCGGTCTGTTCCGCCGCCGATGAGCGAGCGCATGCTTCGTCAGCGAACTCTGTCGAATACGCGGTAGTGCGTCAGGAGTGCCAGCTCCTCCAGTGCATTGATAGGGTTGCAGCGGAGACGTTGTCTCCCGAGCAGGTAACGCTTGCCTCGCCGCATGGGAGTGCTGCTCGCCTTGTGCCCCCGGATGATATCGATCACCTGTGCGAACATGTTGTAACGTGTGGCGATAAGCCGCTGCGCCTCGCGGATGAGCGGCAGGCGCTTCTCATACTCATTGTTGCGGATTGCACGTTGGATGATTTCCAGCGCTTGAGGCGGGTCATCGATGGGTATGGGAATGAAGGACCCCTCCGGCAAAACCTCCGTCAGTTTCGGGTCGCCTGCATAAAATGTGAGACACTGTGCCAAGATTGAATCTGATATTTTGTCAGACCAGTGGTGGGGATGAATGTAGTTCTCGACCGCCACATGGTACTTGTACGAGTTTAACGAAGTTTGCTTTGATTCGATAAAACGCTTCCCGTGCCCGTACCAATCCATTTCCGGCAAATGCTCGGACAGGTAATTCGTGAGCTTCAAACGCTCGAAGTGCCGCGTGTGCTTCATCTGCTTCGTCGAACAGCAGGTGGAAATGAGCTTGCTTTTCTCCCAATTTGGCAGACTGAATACCTGTTCGGCGGTGTAGTCCACAATCCACTGCATACTGCCGTTGCAGATCCTCCGGTTGCGATGCGGCAGGTATTTTTCGTCGTGCGTGGTGAGCACATACCCGAACTGCCGCGTATAACACCCGGGGTACAGTTTGATCGTCGGAGGCTCAGCGGTGATGAGGATGGTCTGATCCGACGGACATGCCAGCTCTTCCTTTTCCCGTATGATGCTTCCCACATCCCGCCTCGGCATATCGTCATACACCACCAACCAGTCGTATTCCCGCGCATCCGGCTGCGCTAAAAACGTCACCCCCTCCAGCTCCATCTCCGTCTCTTTCTCGAATTTCAAGCCGCCCTGCAGGAAGTCCGGCGACATCCCAGGCATAATCATTTTTACACGCGTCCCCACACCTGCATTCTACCTTTTGTTTCCCTTGTGGTCAAGCCGTTTTCCGCCGAAACAAACGCATTGCACACCCGTCCCTCATCCGTCCCAAGAAAAAGTGACTCCAATGGGGAGGCAACGGCATATCATGAAGCATAAAACGTTGGGCATTTACGATTTACAACACGCACGACGGCCCCGTTGAGGGCGCACGCGTTAGCGGGCGGTAAGTGCGTATGGACAGCGCGGATGCGCTGCCCGAAGGGCGAACCGGCAGGGTGGTGCCGGTGAGTCAACACGCACGACGGCCCCAGGCAGCCGCGAGGCGACTGCCTATGTACGATGTTGGATGTACGATGTACGATTTGGGGAATTCGCGCGCCAAAGGCGCGGGCTATGCGAAGCTTTAGCGAAAGGGGCGGTGGTAGCCGCGAGGCGGTTGCCTATGTACGATGTACGGGTACAGTCGTAATGCCTCAAAAGAAAAAGTCACCGAAGTCCGATGCCTCAAAATAAACGGTCACCCAAGAGCATAGCACTTTCA
>CANRJD010000052.1 GCA_947630815.1 uncultured Akkermansia sp.
CGCGTCAAGAGGCGCCCGACTTGCGCATTGACAAATATCTGCGGCGTTTCGATGTAGTCGAAGTTGTGCATTTTTTTTCTGCATCATTTTACAAAATTTGATGCATAAAACAAGAAAAATGAGGCAGATCGATTAACCGTTTCCCGAAGAAGTACGACGTTTATTGTCCAAAACGTGATAGAAATCATCACCCTTCCTCCGCCGTTGGGAAAGGTCTGAATGAATAGCCGATGCCCCGCTCGGTGACAATGCAGGCGGCGTGGTCGCCGAGTTTCTGGCGCAGGCGTTTCACGTGCGTGTCGAGCGTGCGGGAGAGTGAGGCGTCCGCGTAGCCGAGCAGGATGTGCTGCAGTTCGTAACGGTCTTGTACTTTCCCAGGGCGTTCAGCGAGGTAGGCGAGCAGCTTGAATTCAATGGGCGTGAGATTCAGGTTCTCGCCACGCAGGGTGGCAACCATCGTGTTCTTGTTCAAACAGAGAGGACCGCTGTGCACGATGAGGCGTGCTGCCGAGCGATTGACACGTTGCAGGATGTTGCGAACCCGAAGAACGAGTTCTTTCGGGCTGAACGGTTTGGTGATGTAATCATCCGCTCCAAGCTTGAGCCCCGTGAGGCGGTCGTCCAGCTGAGCGCGGGCGGTCAGGAAAAGAGCCGGGATTTCCCGCGTGGATTCATCCTCCTTCATGCGGCGGAAAATTTCCAGACCATCCATGCCCGGCAACATGATGTCCAGAATGACGAGATCCGGATGGGTACGTCGGATGAGTTCCAGTCCCTCACTGCCGTGGTGGCAGAGGGAGGCATGCCAGCCTTGTCGTTCCAAATTGTACGCCACCAATTCAGCGATGTCGGTATCGTCCTCAACAATCAGGATTTCCATGGACATAGTTTAGCAGACTGGTTCAGGAATGCACCCCTTTTTCTGCGAAGTGAGCAGGTAAAAGGAGGGAACGGCGAGCGTCTTGGCATGGTCTCCGATGCGTTCGATGGCGCGCAGGATGAACAGCAGGTTTGTTCCCACTCGGAAGTCGTAGAACAGAGCGGTCGAGGCGCTTTGGAAGATACGCTTGATCTCTGCAGCGTACAGAGCGTCCAAATCCTCGTCCTTTTTTGCTACTCCGTGAGCTAGTTGCGCGTCGTCCCGCAGGATCGAGAGAACGGCATCACGCAGCTCCACCTCGGCCATCATGTAGATGGGTTTGAAGGATTCGATATCCTGCGCATCAACTTTCCCGGCAATCTCCGGGATGCTGCTTACGATTTGCTCGGCTTGATGCACGATGCGACCGAGGCGACTGAAACGTTGCGCCGTTTGTACAAGGTGCAAACGCTCCTCCGGTGTGCATACACCAATCAGCAGGGAGCTCCGGCTTTCTCCCTCGGCTTTTCGTGTGGCATTGAGCAGAGAATGACACTCCGCGCGCAGTCGCAGTGCTGCTGCGGCGTCAATCTCGAACAAACACAGGCGAATGCGGCTTACCAGTTCAATCACCCTCCGGCTGAGTGCCGGGAACATATCATCTTCTTCATTCATACGATTTCCCTGTACCACCTTTACGTCCGCTACACAAGTTTGCGTGGGTGACAATTTCGCCACATGCGGGAAAAAGAGTATTAGTGTGGAATGGGGAACATGTTGAATAAATGTGAATGTAATTTTAATTTGTCTTCTTAAATTAAAATTGACGGCAGGCTTATTTTAGGATAGGGTGGTGGAATGAGACGGGAGAAGACAGGGAGACATGTGACGGTCAGCACAGTGGGGGAGCGAGTTCAGGCATACGTGCCGAACCCGTTAGGGCAAACGCATTTAAGAGAGGTTCCTCAATGGAGAACATGCTCTTATTGGCTGATATCATAGTTTATACGTGTCAAAAATCACCACAATAATCGGCCATCATGATGATGGGTCTAGAGGAATCACTGCATACGTTAATGATCCGAAAAAATCTGCGCAGCGCGCACACTATTAATAAATCGTACATCGTACATCATACTTCGTACATGGCAACCGCATTTTCTAATGCGGTTGCCCTGCCGAACCCGTTGCCGGAATTGACCGGGGTGGGGATGATGAAGTATGCGGAAGCGGAGAGAGCGCTGGGGGCACTGGACGCTATGGGGGAGGAGGTGCCGTCTGCGGCGGCTTATCTCTACACATGTGTGCGCAGAGAAGCGGTGCTATCTTCGATGATTGAGGGGACCCAATCGACGTTGAATGATTTTCTTCTCTACGAACAGAGAGGAAGTGAGGCATCGGGAGACGTGGAGGAGGTGGGTCGGTATGTGGCGGCGATGCAGCATGGGATGGCGAGACTGGAGGAAGGGTGTCCGATCACGCTGCGCTTGATACGCGAGCTGCATGCGGAGCTCCTGAAAAGCGGACGCGGCAGCGGAAAGCAGCCGGGGGAATTTCGGCAGAGCCAAAATTGGATCGGCGGGGCACGACCGGGGAATGCTGCCTACGTGCCACCTCCACCGCAGGAACTTATGCAATGCTTGGGCGACCTGGAACTTTTCATCAACCGGGATGACGACGCGATTCCCGTGCTCGTGAAGGCGGCGATGGTGCACGTGCAGTTTGAGAGCATCCATCCCTTCCTGGATGGCAACGGAAGGGTGGGACGTCTGCTGATCCAGATGATGCTCTGCCGCAGGGGTGTCCTGCACAAGCCACTCCTCTATCTGAGTCTCTATTTCAAGCGACATCGCGAGGCTTACTATCGCCTGCTGGATAGCGTGCGGCAAATGGGGGCGTGGGAACCGTGGTTGGAGTTTTTTATGGAGGCTGTCGCGACCACGGCGAAACATGCTGCCGATGAGTTGCGGATGATCGGACGCACGGTGCGGGAACATCATTCTTGGGCGGACGGACTGGGACGAGTGCGGGAAAATGCTAAAAAGCTGCTGGACATTCTTGAGCACTGCGTGGTATGCCGTCCGCTCGATCTCGCGAAGAAATCGGATCTTGCTCCGGCAACGGTCTATAAAATCCTCGATAGGATGGAGGAACAGGGCATTGTGCACCAACAGACGAACACGCCACGCAACCGCATCTATGCCTACGCCCCCTACGCGGCGATGCTCCATGAGAGATGATGCGGAGGCAGCGGATGCCGGTTCCTGCTGTTGGTCATGAAGTTTTCATTACCGTTCATCCGGGGAAGGAATGCCCAGATGGCGGAAATACTTTTCGCCCCATTCGCACATGGAGAGGATGATGGGGACAATGCTTTTTCCGAGCTGGGTGAGGCGGTATTCTGTTTTGGGAGGGACGACAGGGTACAATTTGCGGTGAATAATGCCGTCCTCCTCCATCTCGCGCAGTTGCATGGTGAGCATTTTAGCCGTTGCCTGCGGGAGCTCGCGCTGGAGTTCGCTGAAGCGCATGACGCCGGAATCATTGAGGTGCCAAATGATGAGCGCCTTGTACTTGCCTGCAATGATAGCCTGTGTCGCTTCCAGCGTGCAATGAAACTTCGCAAATTTATTTTTCCGCATAAGAAAATTGTATTCGGAAGAGCTGAAAAGTCAAGTGCGATGCGGAGTTATCTTACTTTCTTTTTCCATAGTAAATACGATTTTATATAGAATATTACTAAATTGTGCATACTTTACAAAAAGTTCATGAAGGGATAAAGTAAACATTATGCGCAAATCTCTTTTGCTCACCATCATCTGTTCCGTTGCCATACTGGCGGCGGTTGAACCCCCAACCAATCACACCAACATGAATACGACATGCTACACTGAAGTATCTGATTACGAGGCTATTCGCCACACCATAGGACTCTATCTCGAGGGCTGTGCCCAGGGAAAGAGTTCCATCATGAAGCCCGCCTTCCACGATGGCGCCACCATGTATTGGACGGAAAACGGGGAATTGAAGGGCGGTCCGATTCGAATCCTTTTCGACGTTATTGACAGTGCCCCGGGCGCCGGCGATCAAGCGGCCGTGATTTCTTCGGTGGTCATTGAAAAGGACATCGCTCAGGCTCGGGTGGAAACCGACAAGCAGGGCGGACCCCGCTACTCCGATATGTTCAACCTGATCAAGACGAAGGATGGCTGGAAGATCATCAGCAAGATCTACCACAGTCATCGCTGATTTCAGACTCTCCCTATTCCTCCTTCCATAGGAAGAGGAAGCAATTTCAGAAGCGGCTTGGCAGCTCCGCGCTCCATGCCGCTTCTGGTGTTTTATGGAGGAGCAAACGGGCAATTGCCTAGTGAGTTTTTGCCCTCTTTCCTTCGATTTTGCGATCGGGTATGTTAAAATTTTCCCCGAATTCGGGACCATAATCAGCCATATTCGGGAGCTTTTCGTATTTTATCAATGGCTTTTGCCTTTGTTGAAAGGCGTGGCGATTTCGCCATGTGGCCTTGGACGGAAGTTTCACGGTATATGTCTTGCGAGGTAGCGAATTGATGCGGTAGAAAAGAGGTGTCACCGGATGTGGTGACGTACGATGATGAAGACAAGATTCTATTTCATACTGTTGGCTTCGGCGTGTGCGGTTTCGGCTTCCGAAGGTAGTTTCAACTTGGGTGATACCCTTGCGCGTTCATTCAAGATATTTGATGCCGAGCGTGATCATGCGGATAATCCCTACGTCCAGGAAATGAGCCTGCGTATGCGTCCACAGTACCAGTGGGGGTATGTGGACCCCGCTGGCGGTGCGGGCCGTGTGAAGGGAGCTTCTGCCGGGGCTGGCAGACGAGGTAATGATGAATGGCGAAGGTTCCGCATCGGCGTCCAGGCGAAGGTACTGAGGCATTTTACGCTGCTCAGTGATTGGGATATTGGCGGGCTGAACGGACGGTACAAATACAGCGATGGTCGGTGGGAGCGCGGTCGTTCCCAAGCAGCGGTGTACGAGCTGTATGTGCAGGGGAATTTTAAGCCGGTCACCTTTACACTTGGCAAGAGCAAGCCGGCGTTCATTGGCGAATACCGCATCTCAGATTCCAAGCTGCCCACAATTGAGCGCAGTGACTTAGTGAACCAACTTGCGCCGGAGGCTCTCTACGGCATTTCTTTCAAGAACTCAGATGCCGACGCTAAGTGGGGGTGGCTGCTCGGCGCATGGTTAAACGGGCAGCACGATAACCTGTGGCTTGAGCCTGCCTTTCGTACCGATACCAGCGTGATGACCGGAGTCTCTGTCAGCTATTCCCTCGAGGAGCAGAGCAGGGTATATCTCGACTGGATGCACTCGTTCATGAACAGGAGTAGCTCAAATGAATTCGTATCCTACGAAGGACCGGGCGCGCGGGATGTTGTAGCGCTCACATGGGAGGAGAAACGTGGCAAGTTCGGTTTCATGGCGGAAGCGATGGCAGGTTTCAATGTAACGGCATCCACAGGCAGGCGGGAGAACGCGGAGAATGTAGGCGGCGTCTCGTTCATCCCCACCTATCGCATCAGTCCACGTGTGGAGACGGTGTTTCGCTACGCCCTTGCCATCGGCAGCAACGCCGTGGAGAACGGCGGTCGCTACGCCCCCACCAACAGCACGTATTCTCATACTTGTGACCTCTCGCAGTCGTTCTATTTCGGCGTCAATTTCTACCTTGATCCAGAGAAGACTGATCGAGCTCGGATCATGCTCGGAGCCGAGTACACTCATGCCTCCGGTCGAGATGCCACGGGTGAACGAGGCTTTACCGGCTGGCAATATTATGCGGCTCTCCGTTCCAATTTTTAACAGGGAAATAAATATTGAAAGAATAGACCATGAATCCTTAAGAACGCCGAAGTTCCCCAAATCGTCCATCGTTCATCGTTCATCGTACGTAGGCAAACGCAATTTCTAATGCGTTTGCCCTGCGCCGAAGCGCGGGCAAATTGACAGGGCAGGGGAGGCAAACATTGGATTGGCGTGAAGAGGACATCTCTGCTATGTGCAGCTTTCTCTTTCGCTTTCCATCGATGCTGGCATTTTGTTTAGCGCTTTTGCTTGTAACTTCCAATTTTTTTGCCGTTTTTATCGTATTCTGTGATGCGTCCGGAGGAGTCTTCCTTGAAACTTCCCATCTTCTTTCCATACTTGTCGTAGGAGGTTGTAACGCCGGTTGAGCTGGTCTTATAAGTTCCTATTTTTGAACCATACTTATCGTATTGCGTGGTTGTGGCGCCGTTTGTTTTGAAGCTCCCCGTTTTGGCTCCGTATTGGTCGTAGGAGGTATATCCGTTTGAAGTTTCTTTCAGCGAACCTATTTTCTTTCCGTATGGATCATACTGATTGATTGCCGTACCACTTTTTTTGTAAGAGCCTGTCTTCGCCCCATTCCGATCGTAAGAGATCATCGTTTGCGGTGGAATAGTGGTCTCTTTGTATGATGGCGAGGGAACACTGGCGCCAGAGACCTCTGCGGCATTATTTGGGATAAAGTCGCAGGAAGCAAGCAGAGCGGACAGGATAAGAACGGATCGAACGTTTCTCATGGCGGCGTTGATTTTAAGCCTGAAAGAGGGATAAAGCAAGATATTTAAGAAAGCCCCAAGGGCAACCGCATTAGAAAATGCGGTTGCTATGTACGATGTACAACACGCACGACGGCTGTAAGTGCGTATGGACAGCGCATCTGCGCTGTTTACTCGCCGTCCGCAGCTCCGCTGCGCATTATTTGCAAACCGTAAATCGTAAATAACCAACGCCTTGCGCTACATGATGTGCCGTTAATTACCATTGGAGGTGCTTTTTCTTGGGACGGATGTGGCGTTTGCGATGGAATGCAAAACGGATTGACAACAAGAGACATTTCGTGATATAAGACTGGGAAATAAAAGAGATTGTGAGAGAAGGACTATGATGACACTTGAGATATTTCGGCAAAAAATAGCAGCTGGGGAGCCATTGGAAGGGGTGGAGATGATATCCTTTATGCGGGCGCAGAGTGACGCCGCGCGGCGCATTCTGTCCGAGCTGAACAACGCCTACCACACACCGGCGGAAGTGCAACAGATCTTTGCACAACTCACGGAGCAGGAGCTGGATGATACCTTCACTCTGTTCCCTCCCTTCTACACCGATTTTGGGCGCAACATTCACATCGGAAAGCGGGTTTTTATCAACTCGTGCTGTCAGTTCCAGGATCAGGGAGGTATCTATATCGGAGACGACTGTTTAATTGGTCACAGCGTTATCCTCGCCACGCTCAATCACCATTTTGCTCCTGAGCGGAGGCAAAATCTTTCTCACGCTCCTATTCGCATAGGGCGAGGGGTGTGGTTGGGAGCACGCGTGACAATATTGCCAGGGGTTACCATAGGCGATTACGCCATCGTTGCTGCCGGCGCCGTGGTGACCAAAGATGTACCGGCGCGAGCCATCGTGGGCGGCGTGCCTGCGAAAATGCTGCGTAGTATCGATGATTAGGAGGGAATTCTTTTGCAACTCCTTACATCATCCAAACCGGACTTTTCCCGTCGCTTGGCTTTTCCCAGACGAGGTTGCCCTAGTCGAGAACTAAGTATAAAAGCGGGCGACCGCAGTGCGGCTGCCTACTTATGATGGACGATGAACGATGAGGGGAATATGGAGGAGAGGATAAAACGGGCCGTCTCGGCGGCGAGCGTCTTCATTCCTTTGCTCAGAGCGATGGCAAGGACCGGGTAGCCGACAGATTGAGCAGCGGCCGTGGCAGCCTGCCATTTTGCGTCGCCCTGAGCTGTTCACAAAAAAGGCGTCGTTCCAAGTGCCCGGTTTGCCATCATCGCAGCGCATCCCCTGGCTTCCGTCCCGCTTGAAGCAAAGTCCGAGCTGTTCGCAGATGAAAGCCATCTTTGAATCCTTCGGGAATGCGTTGACTCGCCGTTGGGCATCGGTAAGCTGCTTGCGCTGTACGGGCGTGAGTCCGGTTGGTGCTGTTGTCTTCGGGCTTGCCGAAGCTGCCGAGCTTGTCACATTCAGCGCTATGAGCAGGGCGATTACGACCCAAGTGCAGCGCACCTTGGTCACGTTCAGTGTGTATCTGATCATTGTAGTGTCGGGTTAGTGGTGACAGTTTTTTCTTAAGATGCCAAACTCCATTACACTTCATCTTGCATCCAAAGCGTCTTCCAGCTTATTCTCTCCCCAGCCGTCTGTCCAGCTATTTTTCTCCCGTCATTTCATGTTTGTTATTTTTGTGTTTATCCTCTTTCTATTCTATTAGTATCTCAATATTAACGATAAACATCGTTTTGATCCTGCCTATCTCTTTTCAAAAGAGATGAACTCCTACCCATGTGGGAAGCCTTGATAATACAGTGACACACAAAAAAACGACTTCCTCCTTTCTCCCGGAAAGCAATCGAGAGCTTATGTTTAAAATTATTGCTATTCAATGCGTTAATGCGTTCAAATTTGTCTATCTCTTTTGAAAAGAGATAAGCAAATTTTTTCAGGACATTGGAAAATATATTTGCTTTTTAAAACCTATTGATTTCAAACTTATTACGAAGATTCGTAGATTTTTAATGCGTGCGAGGATGAAAAAGGAGTCACCCTTATCCTCATTATGAGAATGTTGGTTGCCATTTTCCCAACTCCCGCGCAACGCGCGCGAATTCGGCAAGTTGACTCACCGGCACCACCCTGCCGGTTCGCCCCTGCGGGGCAGCGCATCCGCGCTGTCCATACGCACTTACCGCCCGCTGCGCGTGCGCCCTCAACGGGGCCGTCGTGCGTGTTGTACATCGTCCATCGTACCTCGTACATAGGCGCGTCAAGCGCCTCCGTCGTCCATCGTACATAGGCAGCCGCCTCGCGTCTGCCACCGCTCCTTTGTAACTACGTCCGTACACAGTTTCATCACATCCCTTCGCACCAGCTTCACATCCCTTCGCACCAGCTTTGCATCCCCGCGCAACGCGCGCGAACATCGCAATCGTACATCGTACATCGTACATCGTACATGGGCAGCCCCCGTCTGCCTCCGTCGTACTTCGTACATAGGCAGACGCATTTTCTAATGCGTTTGCCCTGATCATTGACGTGAGCGCTTGACCGATGGGGGGTGGCATGCTACAATGCGTACTACCGTGAGCGTGCAGGCGCAAGAAGCATATGAAGTTCAAAAGGCCCAAGATGGTGGATTTGGCGGATGAGATCGCCGTGGGGCGCCATATGCCCGGTTTTGTGCTGGAAGCTGCCGAAAGGTGGCTGGGGTTGCATGCACTCAATGTAGCGCACGAACACATAGACGACGATTGGGATGCCGGCAGTAAGGAAAACTTTTTCCGACTCGCCTGCAGATACCTCAGCCTGAATTACGATCTGGAAGGCTTAGAAAACATACCTACCGAAGGTCCATGCATCATTGTCTCAAACCACCCGCATGGCATGTCGGATGGCCTGATGTTTGGCGATATCGTGATGAAGAGGAGGGATGATATACGCATTGTCGTCAATGAGTTCTTGCGGTGCGTGAGGGGAATGCGTCCCTACGAGATAACCGTGGACGTGTACGGTGGGGAGGCAGCAAAACGCGCGAATATGGCCGGAATGCGTGAGATGTTGCATTGGCTGAAGGAGGGACATTGCTTGTTGGTGTTTCCCAGCGGATCTGCCGCCACATTCTCGCTCAAGGACCGGCATGTGGTGGATGACCCGTGGCAACAGAATATCGCAGCTCTGGTGCTCAAAACCGGGGCGGTAGTGGTGCCCATGCACATTTCCGGACGCACGGGTCTTTTCTTTCAAGCCGTGAGTATGTTTTCGCGGTCATTGCGTGCTAATTTTTTGCCACGTGAAATATTACGGGACGGGCGGATGCGCCATACCATTCGGTTGGGAGCCCCGATTCCGCCGACAACGTACGCAGGCATGGATCCCGAACGGTTGAATGCCTATATGCGCTTGCGCTCCATGCTTTTGCGATACCGTTTGACTGAGTCTGACGCCTCTCGAGGAAAAAATCAACAGCGCGTGCTACAGCCCATTGCCGCCGCTGAATCGCCGGAGGCGCTCCGCGAAGAAATCTCCACTCTGCCTCCTGATTGCCTTTGCTACACCAGCGAGAACACACCGCTGCGCGTGTACGCTGCACGGGCGGAACAGATCCCGCTCCTGATGCGTGAAATTGGCGTGCAACGCGAGCGCACCTACCGAAGTGTAGGGGAGGGGGCCGGTTTGGAGCGTGATATTGACAGATGGGATGCCCATTATACACACCTCATCATGTGGGATTCGAAGGCCGGGTGCCTTGCAGGGGCATATCGCATTGGCCGTACAGACCAGATTCTGGAGAAATATGGAGTGAATGGCATATACAACTCGAGTTTTTTCCACTTCCGACCCCAATTCCTGCGGATGATCTCCCAAGGGTTGGAGATGGGCCGTGCTTTTGTCACTCCGGAATATCAGCGGCAAGCTGCCTCGCTGGATACACTTTGGATGGGTATCGGCCGCTTCCTCAATAAAAATCAGCAATATAAATACTTGTACGGCACGGTCAGTATTTCCGCAGAATACAGCCTGGCTTCGCGTGCATTGATGTACACCTACCTTCGGCAAAGCTGCATGGATACGAGACTGAGCAGTGAAATACGTGCTCTAAATCCACCGACGAATTTGGACTTGCGGAGTGAGGATGCGCGCCTGGTGCCTGCGGCTCTGCCAGATGTGCGGGCGCTCACGGCCATGGTAAGCGAATTGGAGGGAGGCACAGGCATACCGGTGCTGCTCAGGCAGTACCTGCGTTTGGGCGGTAAGATGGTGAGTTTTGGGATCGATGAAGATTTCGGTGGCACGTTGGATTGCTTTGTGGTGGTGGAACTATCTAAAACCCCCGAACGTGCCCGCCGCCGATATCGCGGCAAGGAGTACGCAAATGACAGCAATGATACCCACGGAGGTGAAATGCCATGATGCCCACACACCAGCCAGTGTCTCCTTTGCATGCCCGCCGGGGTAAGCTTGCGCTTGTGCTCGTTGCGTGCTTTCTCACCTCCTTTCCCCTGGCCGCTCAGCAGAATGTGGATTTCCTGCCGCTGCCCGACCAAGCCTTCCCCGGTAATCCCCTCATGGATCATGTGGATCAAGCTGTTTCCAAAATCAGTGCCTCCACAAATATGAAGATACCGGATTCTTTCGTGATCCGCAATGAGGGGGGTAAGGTGGATTATGACAATGAGAAACGTACCGTCACGTACACTGCCGGGGCCACTCCGCTTTATCTGCGTACCGGCGATGGTCGCGAAATCTTTGCCCAAGCCATTGTCCTTGACCTCAACACCAACAAGGCCCTTCTTACCGGTCCCCTCGTCATCTACCAGGGAAATTCTCTCATGCACGCCGAGGGGGGAACCTACGATTGGGAAACCGGCGTAGCCTGTGTTACCAACGTTCGTTCTAAGGTAAATGGAACCATTATTCGTGGCTCCTCGGCGGAGTACACCAAAATGCCTTCCGGCAATACACGTATCACCATTCATCATTCCTTTCTCACTACGGAAGATGTTCGTAGGCCGGGTATGTGGGTGGGCGCGGGCACACTGACGGTATTCCCGGGGGATTACGGCGTGGTCTCGCGTTTGAGCATATCCGGTGCGGAGAAAGATATGGCCGTCCCGATATTGGGGTGGATGCCCCTGTCCCATTCGCTCAACCCGGAAGAAGGCTACATGCCCGAGCCGGGGGTTAAGTCCCTCTGGGGCACATTCCTCTTGAATCGCTACGGCTTTTTACTTGGTAACCGACGCGTTGAGCATGGCATGCCCACGGCCGATTATCTGCTGACCACGCGCTTTGATTTCCGCTCGCGGCGCGGCTTAGCCGGGGGGATAGATTTTATCGACAACGAGATGCGGAAGCGGTATTCGGATTCGCGTGGGGTGCAGATTTATGGCATTGCCGACAGACGTCCGGATATTAACCCGGTGTATGCTTCTCGCGAGAGTTTGAGCCATCGCCGCTACCGTGTGGCCATGCAAGATATATGGGATGTGCTTCCCCGTACGAGTCGGGAGGACGCGCGTTGGTCCTTGGCGGCTGATGTAAATATATTGAGTGATCGGTACGTGTTGCAGGACTATTTTGAGGACATCGCCCGATTGAACGATAAGCCGGATAATAGCGTTCGGCTGGAGCGTCACACCCCTCGCAGCAGCACGACGCTTTTGACTCGCTTTGCTCCCAATGATTTTTACAGCACGGATGAACGCGCCGAGTTTTCCTACTATCGTCCGCGCACGGTGCTCGCTTCTTCTCGTATCACGTATGAAACACGCAACAGCATCGGCTTGCTGCACCAAAATCTTCCCGCTGAACAACGCGAGGCGTATCGAGCCCAGCTCAGCAACCTGCGCTCTCAAGAGCTTGAGGAGTATTACACCCGCTTGCTCAATAGCGGCAGTTACGTGCGCCTTAACTCGACACACGAGCTCACCACGAGTTTCAAGGTTCTGCGTTTTCTCAATGTGACCCCGAAGGTGGGTGCCGGTTATTCGGGCTATTACAATGTCGAGGATGTCGGGGCGGATAATCGTTTGATGGGCTATCTGGGCTGCGATTTTGACATCAAGTTTTACCGCCATTTCCCGACGGTGAAGTTGCCGCGCCTGGGGATAAGCGGGCTCTACCACGTGATTCATCCGTATGCGGAGATTTCCCACGGCAGTATCTCCTCCTCCAACCCCTACGTGCCCCAGTTGGATACCTGGTCAACGACCCTGGGCAACAGCACGGTTTGTCCCATGCCCATGGATCTCATGGAGTTTACCGGCATTGATGGTTGGGCAAATTGGACGGTGTGGCGTCTTGGCATGCGCAATTCCTTGAGTACCGTTTATGATGGGGAGAGCCGGACGGTGCTTGACTGGAATCTCTTCCTGGATTACAACATTGATAACCCCAACACCGAATCCCGCTTCTCGAATCTCTATTCGCTCATTGCTCTGAATGTGACCAGCCAGTGCACTCTGCGCCTGGAAACGCAGACCCCTACGGTGGCGGGCGGCGATGGGTTCAATCAGTACAATACCTCTCTTTCTGTCGTTCCTACCCCGTGGTTGGAAACGCTGATTGGTCATCGCTATATCAGTAATCACCCTATCCAGCGTGATGCCAATTACGCCTATTTCCAGGCAAATCTGCGGATCAATGAACGCTACAGCGCTGCGGTTCGCATCAATTGGGATGTGCAGTGGCACCGGCTCCCCATTCAGCAATTTTCCCTCACGCGCAAGTTTGGTCCGTGGTACCTTGGCACCACTGTGATGCTGCGGAACAACGGCGGTAAGCATGAGACGGGTCTCGGTGTATCCCTCACTCTCGGAGAAACAGGGACATCTCTTCCCGTCAAGTTCTTCTGATGCGGTCTATGCCCCCAGTTCTCTCCCATTCACCGCTTGATGAACTCTCCGGCGACAGCTTGGAGCTGCGTGTGCTCTCAGGGGTATCCAAGGTGCTGGTGGGGCAGAGGGATGTGGCCGATTTGCTGGAGCAGATCATGCTTGTCCTGCGGCAGAATTTATGTTTCCCGCAAGGCGCTCTCTGCTTACTTCAGGATGAGCGGTTGGTAATCGAGGCTTCTTATGGATTGTCGGATGAAGAGAAGGCTCGCGGCACATATCGCTTGGGGGAAGGTATCACCGGTCGCGTGGGTCAAACGGGCGTGTCTGCTGTCCTGCGCGACACGGCCTCAAGCGATGCCTTCCTGAACCGTACGGGGGTTCTTCACGATCTGCAGAGCGAATCTTTCCTCTGTGTTGCCATTAAGCGAAGCGGAGCCGTCATTGGGACTCTTTCTCTTTCTTTCCCGGTGCTGCCGCAGGGTACGTTGGATAAATTGGCACGTTTGTTGGAGATAGTGGCCAACATTTTGGCAGATGCCGTGGCGAGTGTGCGTGAGCAGATGGTGGAGCGTCAGTTGCGCGAGCGCGAAAACGACCGCATGCGCTTCGAATTGGGTGAAAATGCCGGTTTCGCAAATATCGTGGGACATTCTTCGGCCATGCGCGCTGTCTATTTGGAGATGGCGAAGGTGGCGCGCTCCACGGCTACGGTTTTGTTGTTGGGCGAGTCCGGAACGGGTAAGGAGCTGCTTGCCCAAGCCATTCACTACGCATCTGATCGGAGGGACGGTCCCTTTGTGGCTGTCAACTGCGCTGCTTTGCCGGAGGGTCTCATCGAATCCGAGCTTTTTGGCCATGAAAAGGGGGCTTTCACCGGGGCGATCAAGCAGCGCATCGGGCGCTTTGAGGAGGCTTCTGCCGGTACTCTCTTCCTGGATGAAATCGGCGATTTGCCGGTGCAGACGCAGGTGAAACTCTTGCGTGTCCTCCAGGAGAAAGTGTTCGAGCGTGTGGGTTCCCAGCAGTCCATCCGCACGCATGCTCGGATCATTGCTGCTACATCTCGCGATTTACAGCGCATGATGGCAGAGGGGCTTTTCCGCGAGGATTTGTATTACCGCCTCGCCGTGCTGCCCATCGTGGTACCGCCGTTGCGCTCCCGCAAGGTGGATATCATTTCCCTGGCCGATTTTTTCCTTGCAAAGTACAACAAGCTGCATCACAAGGATGTGCGGCGTCTCTCCACTCCCGCCATTGATATGCTTATGAGCTATCATTGGCCGGGCAACGTGCGCGAGCTGGAGAATATGATTGAGCGCGTGGTCATCATGTCGAATAGCAATGAGATAAACGCCATCGATTTGCCGGCCTCCTTGCAAACTGCCGCTGCTACAGGCACGGAGTCCATGTTGCCTAATCGCTCTGCTGTGCCGGAAAGAGACACTCCTATGGAAGCGCTTACAGCCTCCTTCGAGTCGGAGCTTATCACGGCGGCGCTCAAGCGCACGCGCGGCAACATGTCTGCTGCCGCCCGCGAGCTACACACCACATTGCGCAAACTCAACTACCGAATCCATCGCCTCCACATCGATCCAACGCAGTACAAATTTTAACCCCGCGCAAGGCAAACGCATGGAAAATGCGTTTGCCTATGTACGATGTAGCAAAGCCGGGGACACAGCTCCGCAAAATTCCGCGAGCCGGAGGCTCGCCAAATTTCTAAATCGTAAACGGTTAATTTGAGGTGTTAAAATACGGGGGACTGCGA
>CANRJD010000053.1 GCA_947630815.1 uncultured Akkermansia sp.
TCTTGGGCGAACTCCCGCTCCGGCAAGGTGATTCTATCACCTCACGCCCATTTTAACAGATCTTTTAATTAGGTAGTCAATGGCACATCATGCAACATAAACCGTTGGTAATTCGCGATTTAAAATTTACAACACGCACTTACCGCCGCCGGACGTTTTCCCGCGCCCCGCGCGCCCACTCCCCAAATTGACTCACCGGCACCACCCTGCCGGTGAGCCCTCCGGGCAGCGCATCCGCACTGTCCATACGCACTTACCGCCCGCTAACGCGTGCGCCCTCATCGGGGCCGTCGTGCGTGTTGTACATCGTACGTCGTACATCGTACATAGACACCGCTAGGTGCCCCCGTCGTACATAGGCGAAGCCTCCGCCGCCCGCAGCTCCGCTGCGCGAATTTTGCAATCGTACATCGTCCATCGAAAATCGTACATAGGCAGACCCCGTCTGCCTCCGCTCCCCCGCGCAATGCGCGCGAATTCCCCAATCGTACATCGTACGTCGTACATCGTACATAGGCAGACCTCGTCTGCCTCCGCTCCCCCGCGCAACGCGCGCGAATTCCCCAATCGTACATCGTACGTCGTACATCGTACATAGGCAGACCTCGTCTGCCTCCGCTCTCCCGCGCAACGCGCGCTCACTTCCCAAATCGTACATCGTACATCGTACCTCGTACATAGGCATACGCATTTTCTAATGCGTATGCCTTGGTTTGTTCCGATTTTTGCTGGATCATTTCCTCTCAATCCACTTCTTCGGCCACATCTTCATCCGGCAGATTGTCCGGATCCTCGGCGGGAGCGTCATCGGGCAAAGAATCATCGGCATCATCCGCCAAGGGATCGTGCTTTGTACAGAGCGGACGCGGCTTGGTAAAGTCGGTCATTGTCTCCGTGTAGGCAGAGCCTTGGTACTCACAGCCGGAGTGAGCCACCATGCCGGTATCGCGGCAGAGGCGGATGCCCTGTTTCCTGGCACCGGCGGGGGAGGTGCGGATATTGCCCATGGCGTAGCCGCGCGCAGAGGCTCTTTGCATGATTCCCACCCATAGCGGCAGTGCCACAGTGCCGCCATACGCTTTGTCGGCGATGGTGACGGGACGGTCAAATCCCACCCACACCGCAGCAGTCAAATCGGAAGTAAAGCCACAGAACCATGCATTGCGATAAGCATTGGTAGTTCCTGTCTTGCCGCCGCAGGGAAACTTGAATCCCATGCGCTGCACTCCCGCTGCCGTACCACCAGGCTTCGTGATCTGCTGGAGAATACCGGAAATGGCGTTGGACGAGCGCGTGGAGAGTACGCGGCGCACGGTAGCGGGGTTGCGCCACAGTACGTGACCATCCGAGTCAGTGATGCTCTGGATGATGTAAGGCGAAGGTCGCACACCTCCATTGGCAAACATGGTGTAGGCCGATGCTACCTCCAACGGTGAAGCTTCCCATGTGCCTAAGTATATCGTAGGTCCAGGTTTCTTTGCCGTTTTCGGGAAACCGGCCATGAGCCCCGTACTGATCACGTTGTCCAACCCGGCGCGGTTACCCACGCGCACCGACATGGTATTCCGACTCTTGAGCAGTCCCCAGCTGGCCGGGTGTACCCCGGTAAACCGACCATCCGAATTGCCGGGATACCAGCGTCGCGCCCCCGCGATCTCTCCCGGCTGGATGCGGTCGTCCGATACCATGCTCTGGGGCCCGCCGCCGCGTTCAAAGAAGGTAGCATATACGATGGGCTTAAAGATGGATCCCACTTGGCGCCGACTCTGCACGGCGCGGTTGAGTGGCGATTCCTTGCTGTCGCGTCCACCAACTACAGCCAACAACGCCCCCGTCGCATTGTCGATGACAACACAGGCGGCCTGAATGTACTTCGGCCGTGCCTTGTCAGCTTCTTCGGGAGAAAGGTTGGCGATAGCGGCTTGGAACTGCGCACGCGTCTGGTGGGGCCAGCCGCGGCGTTTCTCGAACATGTCAACGAGGCGTGTGTCGAGCTCACGCATCACGTCGTCCTGCAAATCAACATCCAGTGTAGTGCGCACAACCAAACCTCCGGAGTAGGTGGCGTCTTCTTTCACGTGGCGTTGAGAGGAATCGAGCATATCCAGAATGTGATCTACTTCACTGCGTACTAGATCTAATGCGTAATTCTCCATACCTCGTAGCGGCGGCTTTGCCGTGACGATAGGCTCAGCCAGAGCGGCATGGTATTGATTGCGCGTGATGTGCCCATGCTCCACCAACAGCTTGAGTACCTTGTCGCGCTGCACTTTCGCGGAGCTGGGGTTGCGATAGGGTGAAAACTCATTCGGACTGCATACGATGCCTGCAAGCATGGCCGATTCACCGATCGTGAGTTCGCGCGGCTGCTTGTTGAAATAGCCTTTGGCTGCCTGCTTGAGTCCCAAAAAAGTGTGTCCCCAAAAAACTCGGTTAATGTAGCAAGTGAGGATGGTTTTTTTGTCGTAGGTTGCCTCCATGCGACGAGCAAGCGCCATTTCCGTGAGCTTCGCATCCATGGTGCGTTCGCGGTGGTTGTAGGTGTTTTTGGCAAGCTGCATGGTGAGGGTAGAAGCGCCTTGCGTGGTGCGATGATGCTTGAAAACCTGCGCCACGGCGCGCATCAAGCCACGTGGATCAATGCCGCCGTGTTTCCAAAAGGATCGGTCCTCCTGCATGATGAGCGCTTGGATGAAATAGGGCGGTACCTCGGTTTCCAAGTTCTCGATGCTGCGCCGATTTTCGCCATGCAGGGTGCCGATTTCGTTGCCTTTGCGGTCTAGCACGATGGTACGCTCGGGCATGCGGAGAATCTGGGTGATGTCGTAACGCTCGGCCTTGATACCATACACAACCGCGATAATAGCCATGAACACGAAGCCGACGAAGGAAAAACTGATGATCACTCGCACCAGTTTCGGTAATGCACGTGTCAGAAAATAGACGAGTCGAAACGGGAAGCTGAAGAGTAGCCAAAGCGCCTTCCACACGCTCATCCCTTGCTTGGGAGGGTGGCGAAAGTCATCCAACGGGTTGACATCTCTCTCGTGGCGGGTGTATTGACGTTCCGGCAGGGGCGAACCGAATCCCTCGGTTTCCTCCGGCGCCATGGACGTATCATCCTCCAAGCGTGAGCGCAACCGAACTTGGGGCTGTGCCTGCACATACGGTCTTTCCACATCCCTGCGTGGATCACGGAAGGCGGTCGGATCTTGCTGCTCGGCCTTGTAGCGCATGGAAAATGGAGATTACGGCGCAGAATTTCCTTCCGCAAAAAGCTCGTAGGCTATGGAATCAGTGATGCGCACGGTGGCGAATTCACCAACCGGTAGGGTCTCATCCACATGCACCGCACCGTCCACATCCGGCGCATCCCACGCGCCGCGCGCGATACCGGGAGAATCCACAAGCACGCGCATCTGCCGCCCCACACAAGAGCTGCCTATTTCATCCGCAATGCCCGCAAGTATCATGTTGAGCTCATTGGCACGGCGTTTTCGGACGGCGTGGTGTACCTGGTTTTTCATGCGGGCGGCAAGTGTTCCTTCCTCGCGCGAGTATGGGAATACACCGGCGCGCTCGAAACGGAACTCACGCACAAATTCACACAATTCGGCGTGATCCTGCTCTGTTTCACCGGGCAACCCGCTGATGAAGGTGGAACGCAGACCAATGCCCGGCACTGCTTCGCGAAGACGAGTAAGCAAGCGGCGTATGTCGTTCCCATCTGTTCGGCGCCGCTGTTCGGCAAGGATATGATCTGCTATGTGCTGGAGGGGGATATCGACGTACTTGAGCACCTTCTCGCACTCGGCAAAAGCGGCGATAAGCTCTTCATCCCAATGCGCCGGATGCGTGTAGAGTACGCGCAGGTTAAAATCACCCGGTATTCTATTTGCGGCGCGCAGTAATTTTGCCAAGGTATCACCGCTCGCCGGGCGGTCCAATCCGTAAAAAGTCGTGTCCTGGGCGATGAGGTTCACTTCCTTGACTCCCCCGCGCGCCAACGCCTCGATTTCACGCAATACATTGGTCATGGGTCGACTCCGAAATCCCCCGCGGATGCGCGGTATCGCGCAATAAGCACATGCATGATTGCAACCCTCCGCGATTTTAACATACGCCAGGTGCTTGGGGGTGAAACGAAAACGCGTTGCTTTGAAATCCGGCACCACGGTGGATACTTTGCTGCGGTACACTTTCGGTCCGTCGCCGGCGAGCACTGTCTGCACAATTTGCCCAATCTGTCCAACTTGATCCACGCCCACAAACGCATCCACTTCCGGCATGAGTTTCACCAGTTTATCCGCATACCGCTGCGCCATACACCCGGCCACCAGAATTTTCTGCCCGGCGGGAGCCTTCCCCTGCGCACGCGCCCGGGTGAAACCAAAGATGGTGTCTATGGCCTCCTGCTTGGCGGGGTCAATGAAAGCGCACGTGTTTATCACCACCACGTCGGCGTGCGGCGGTGTCACCTTGCGGTAGCCGGCGCGCATCAGCTCATCCGTCATTACCTCGGAGTCCACCAAATTCTTGGCGCACCCGAGCGATACCATGGCAAACTTTCCCTGCATGCAGCTATCCTACCATGATCGCTCAAAAATACAATACTGCGTCGCAGATCAAACGCATTTGAGAGGATGTCATCAACAGGAAGAACACCCTTATTGACTGATATCACGGTTTATATGTATCAAAAATCATGACAATCAGCAGTCACCATGATGACGGATCCAGAGGAATCTCTGCATACGTTAATGACCCGAAAATCTGCGCAACGCACGCTCACTTCCCAATCGTACATCGTACATAGGCGCTGCCAAGCGCCTCCGTCGTACATCGTACCTCGTACATAGGCAGACCCCGTCTGCCTCCTCCCGTCGCTTTGTAACCACGTCCGATCACGGCTCCAGGGCATCCCGCTCGCCCCGGCTCCGCATCCCCGCGCCGCAGGCGCCGAACATCGCAATCGTACTTCGTACATAGGCGAAGCCTCCGCCGCCCGCAGCTCCGCTGCGCGAATTTTGCAATCGTACATCGTACATCGAAAATCGTACATAGGCAGACCCCGTCTGCCTCCGTTGTCACAAATTCGTTGTATCGAGAAATCCTTTGATCTTCTGAATACGCGATGGATGCCTCAGTTTGCGTAGTGCTTTCGCCTCAATCTGGCGGATGCGCTCACGAGTAACGTTAAACTGACGTCCCACTTCCTCCAACGTACGCGGATTGCCATCACGCAATCCAAAACGCTGCTCAATAACGGCTCGCTCACGTTCATTGAGCGTGTTGAGCACTACGGTCAGCTTCTCGCGCAGGGAGTTGAAAGCGGCACCGTCCATGGGATTCTCCGCTGTCTTGTCTTCCAAGAAATCACCGAATGATGTATCGTCCGAGTCGCCCACAGGCTGCTGCATGGAAATGGGTTGCTGTGCCATCTTCAGCACGCTGCGCACTCGCTCCACAGACATATTGCACTGGGCGGATATCTCCTCCGGAGTGGGTTCACGCCCCAAATCCTGCACCAGCTTTTTCTGCACGCGCATGAGCTTGTTGATGGTCTCAATCATGTGCACCGGGATGCGGATTGTACGCGCTTGATCAGCTATGGATCGAGTGATGGCTTGGCGAATCCACCACGTAGCATAGGTGGAGAATTTATAGCCGCGACGGTACTCGAACTTTTCAACGGCTTTCATGAGTCCCATGTTGCCTTCCTGAATGAGATCCAGAAACGCGAGTCCGCGATTGGTGTACTTCTTGGCAATGGAAATGACAAGACGCAGGTTAGCTTCTATCATTTCGCTCTTGGACTCCTTGGCCTGCTTCATGTGGGAGCGCATCACCTGATAATGCTCCAAAAACTCGTCGATGGGCATCCATAGCTGCATTTCCAACTCGTTGAGCTTGTCCTCATAATCCGACTTGTCCTGCTCAGTTTCAAGTTGCCGACGCAGCTTGAGAATACGCTGGCGTATCTCTTTGAGGTACTCCACAAAGTCTTCGTATATCTTCGATTTGAATGAAAATTTCTTGTAGAGCTCATGGAGCTTGGCGATGTACGCCTTGAATTCCAACTGCGCGGTATCTACACCGCGGCGACGGCGACGCGCTTTACGCAAGCGTCCGTACGAGAGATTGGCAGCATCGTAGATCTCTTGCAGCTTGTTGAGAGCCGCCTGCAGAGTGCGAAAATATTGCTCACGGTGGTCGATATTTTTGTCAACTACAACGCGGTCGAATCGCTCCTTATTTTGGAGAAGTTTAACGGCAAGTTCGCGATAATAGGAAGCCACGACGCCAAGTTGGTGCAGACTTTTCTGTAAGGCAGATTCGGCCTGGTCAATGCGGCGTGAAAGCTGAACCTCTTCATCACGCTTCAGAAGCTCTTTCTGCCCCATTTGCTTGAGGTACATGCGCACTGGATCATCCAAATCCGCCATCTTTTCGCTCTCGTCCTGCTCCTGAGGAGTATCCTCCTGAGCCGGAGTGGACACATCGCCCATCTCTGAGGCATCAATAATCTTGATGTTCATGCTGCGCAGGCACTCCATGATCTTCTCGTGATCCTCCGGATTAATGATCGAGGCGGGAAGTACGTCGTTGATGTCATCGTATGTCAGGAATCCTTGGTCATTGGCTAGCAATACCAGTTGCCGCAGGCGTCTCTGAATGTCAGAATCCTCAGTGTCATCCACCGTGAGCGTCCCTACTCCCGCTGATTCCTCCAACACGTCAATGCCGCACGAATGCAAGCGCTCAAATAAGCGTTCCGTGTCCTGCTCCTCAAATCCATCCGACGGAAGCGAGGATATGATGTCGTCGTCCGTCACATACCCGCCGTTCTTCTTAGCAATTGACACCAAGTTTTTAAATGCATTCTTCAGCGTCAAATCATCAGGGAAGTATTCCTGCAAAAGAGCCGCCGTCACTTTCACATTTACGGTTTTGCGCGGCTCACGCCCCACACTTCCACGGTCGTTCCGAGCCCTACTTTTACGTACGGATTTGGACTTCGGGGTGTCTGCCGCTCTCTGCTTCGCGGGCTCCTTTTTCGCTTTCGTTCCGTCGATTCCTGCAGGTGCCTTCTGGGAAGATGCCGACTTCTGCACAACGGCTTTTTTGGCAGGTGTTCCCTTAGGCGCCGCTTTCTTAGATTCAATTTTTTGGGGTGTCGACTTCTTGACCTCTGCTTTCTTCGCCGGCGTCTTGCTGTCGTCTTTCTTTTTCTCAGCCACTTTCTGCGTCTTTGTTCCCGCCTTCGCTTTCAGTGCAACCGACTTCTCAGGAACAGACTTTTTACGCGAATCCGCTTTCTGAGTTGCCACGGGCTTCTTCGACGGAAGCGCCTTTTTCACAACTTCCACCTTTTTTGCTGCAGGCTTTTTTGTCACTGGCTTAGCGGCACTTTTTCGGACAGGTTCCTTCCTCTTCACCGTCGCCTTGGGTTGGCTCACTTTCTTCACCGCAGCTCCTTTGACCGCCGGTTTCGAATGTGATTTTTGAAGTTGCGCCTTTTTCGCCACCGGCTTCTTGGCAGCTGTATCTGCCACTTTCTTGGCGACCGCCTTTCGGGAAACCACCGAACTCTTCGTCGCTGCTTTCCCGTTCACCGGTTTTTTGACTTTTGCCTTGGCTGCCGGTTTCTTGACCGCCGTTGCTTTCGGCTGTTGCTTACTGGTTTTCTTGGGGGAAGTTTGAGGCTTTTTTGACATGATGCTGGAATCGTGTGTATAGTCCACCCACTAGCCGCTTTGTCAAGGGGGTTGACCTGCGTGCGGACATGTTACCTTTTTAGACGTCTCTGTCAATTACATTTCTACATGTATGACACAAAAAATTGCGCTCAACATCTCCTTACCTAGGGCAAACGCATTTGAGAGAAGGTCATCAACAGAGAAAATGCTCTTATTGACTGATATCCCTATTTATACGTATCAAAATCATCACAACAACCGGTCATCATAATGATGGATCTAGAGGAATCTCTGCATACGTTAATACTCCGAAAAGAATCTGCGCAACGCGCACATTATTAATAAATCGTACATCGTACATAGGCGGCGTCAGCCGCCTCCGTCGTAAATCGTACATAGGCAAATGCATTTTCTAATGCGTTTGCCCTGGCGTTTGCTTCTTCTAAGTTGACATGAGGAAGGCGAACAGTTATCATGCGGGAATGGAGATATATGCTCACAGCGATCCTTGGGAATTTCTTTATGGACCCGAAGGCCATGCAGAACGCACTCGGCGAGCAATTGAGTCGTTTTTCCCGTTCTTTTCAGCGGAGATTTGGCCGTCTGAGGAGGCGACTCGATGCATGCGTCTACTTGCCTTGGCGCATGACATGGGGAAGGCGAGCCGAGCGTGGCAACAGTACTTGCGCGATTCAGCGGAGGGGCGTTCGGCCGACATAACAGACCACAAGACGGCAGCGGCGAAATGGGCTCTGGAGAATATTGAAGGCCCGATGGGCGCCCTGTTGGCGTACGCGTTTGCAGGACATCACAGCGGCTTACCGAACGGGGTGGAATTGTTTGCAAAATTGCGGGATTTCGAGCTTACCCCGGAAGTGATGGACAGCTTGCCGGAGGAACTGCGCGGGAATCTTCAACTCTCTTTGCCTAAGCTGGGGCACGGGCAGACCATGGCTCCAGGAGCTCCCCGCGCTGTCCAGAATGCGATGGCAGGAGAATGCGCAATGCTTCTCTCGATGGTGGTGCGAATGCTCCATTCAAGCCTCATTGATGCAGATTGGACAGCAACGGCTCAGAATAGTGATGAATGTTCGAAAGAACTGCCTCAACATTCGCCTCTCACCACGCTGAGTGACAAACTGGAGGCGCATCTGCAACAAATTGAGCGAAACGGAAAAAATACGCACATCAATGCCTTGCGTCAGAAAATTCATGAGACATGCTACGCCGCTGCCGAACAGGAGCCGGGAGGTACACCCATCTACCGTTTGAATGTTCCCACAGGCGGTGGCAAGACGCTCTCATCCCTTAGCTTTGCTTTGCGACATGCCGTTTTGTGCAACAAGCAACGTGTGATCTATGTGATTCCCTTCACAAGCATCATCGAACAAACGGCGGGGCAATTTCGCAAGGTTCTTGGTGCAGAAAATGTGTTGGAGCACCACAGCAATGTGAGTGAGGAGAACGACAACGAAGAGAACCGCCGCGCCTCAGAGAACTGGGATGCGCCGATCATCGTAACCACGAGTGTGCAATTCTTCGAGTCGCTTTTTTCAAACCAAAACCGTCGTTGCCGCAAGCTGCACAATATCGCGCAATCCGTGATTATTTTTGACGAGGCGCAGACGCTACCCACGCACCTGTTAGCACCCTGTATAGCTGCTATGAAGGCTTTGCAATATGAGTTCGGCTGCACGCTGGTGCTGTGCACCGCTACTCAACCGGCGTTTACCCGTGATGCGGAGTTATTCCCCATCGGCTGGGACGCTTCGGAATCGCGCAGTCTTATCGGCGAGGAACTTGAAACACGTCTTCAGCAGGAGATGAAGCGTGTGGAGGTGGAAAATGTCGGACGCAAAAACAAGGAGGAGCTGGTTGATCACTTTCTCGCTTCAGGTAATGAATCTGCGCTTTTCATCGTGAACCTCACGCGGCAAGCGCAGGAACTCTTTGCTACTTTGCGTAATCGCGGCGTGGAAAATATGTATCACCTCTCTGCCCGTATGTGTCCGGCACACCGCACAGAGGTGTTGCACGAGGTATGCGACCGGCTGGAAAACCATATGCCGACGGTGCTGGTTGCTACACGCGTGGTGGAGGCGGGGGTGGACATCTCTTTCCCTGTAGTTTACCGCGACAAATGTGGCTTGGATTCCCTAGCCCAGTCCGCCGGCCGCTGCAATCGCCACGGTGAGCTCCCCATGGGCAAGGTGTTTTACTTCGACGACCCGGATAGTTCTCTTTCCGCAAATATGGCGGATTTGCGCGAGGGCAACTATGCATTGGATGATGTCCTTCACGACCATGCAATGGAGCAGGTATTCGAGAACGGTGTAATTGAGGAGTATTTCCGCCGTTTTTACGATCGCATGCGCCAACTATGCAAGTCAGAAAATTGGGATGAGAAGGGGATCATGCCCTTGATTGGGCAATTCGCTGATCTCGTGCGCGCATGGGACTTCCCAGGCATTGCTGAGAAGTTTCGTATCATTCCCGAAGGTCAGCATAGTCTCATTATTCCGTACGGAGATGCCGGGGAGAAACTGCGCTCGCGGCTCCTTGAACTACAACGGTTGGAGCTTATGCCTACGAGGGAGGATTACCGCGAAATTCAACGGTTTTCCGTGTCAGTGTATGCCCAGGAATGGCAGAACATTTCCAGGGAGCCGGTGCATGAGGCAGCAGGTCTCTTCATGTTGGCGGATGCCGCATGGTATGACAAAGAACGTGGATTGCTCCGTGAACCACCAGATTGCAATTATGTTTTCTAAAATAGACAATCTAAAAAGACGTGCATCCACGAGCGAAGCGTGGTATAAAAATCGGTGTCGCGGAGTGTTTTCGTATTTGAAAAACTTCGTGTGGGTTGAAACTTGTGTGTGAGTGGGCTACGGTGGGGATTCACTGTTTTTCCTATTTTTTTCTTGTGTGTGAGTGGAAGCGGTGCTATACTTGCTCCAGCGAGCGAGCAGAAATAAACAACAAAGCTTATGTCATACGGGGTAGCACTACATGTCTGGGGCGAGTACGCCTGTTACACTCGTCCGGAACTTAAAGCCGAGCGCGTCAGTTACGAGGTGATGACACCTTCAGCTGCTCGTGGTATTTTGTCTGCCATCTACTGGAAACCGGAATTTAGCTGGATTATTGATCGCATTCGAGTACTCAAGCCAATTCGCATGACGCAGGTGCGCCGCAATGAGGTCAGCGACAAAGCTGTGGTGCCACAGGCAGCTGTCCTTCAGGGACTGAAGACCGGCGTAACACCTTTCTTTATCGAGGATAAACGGCAACAGCGAGCAGCTACAGTGCTCAAGGATGTCGGCTATGTGATCGAGGCGCACGTGGAAATTGTGCAGGAGCAGGGAGACATCAACGATGTGGCAAAACATTTGGAGATATTTAAGCGGCGTGTGCAGAAGGGTCAGTGCTTTTATCAGCCCTGCTTGGGGGTGCGCGAATTCCCTGCCATGTTTGAGCTGGTGGAGGATCCCGCTTCGTTGCCTTGCGAACTTCCTGACTCACAGAAGAATCGCTCCTTTGGTCTGGTCTTCCATGATATGGTGTACCGGGACGATAAGAAGGGGAAAATCGTATGTGCCCACACCGGTAAGGCTCAGACTGCCGAGCCACACTTCTTCATGGCCGAACTAAAAGACGGGGTGATGAAGGTGCCACCTTTGAGTAAAACTTTTTCGTAAATATGATTATCAAGGAATTATATGAGCTGTACGAAAGGCTTGAGAAGGAGGGCGTAGATCTTCCTCAGCGCGGCTGGAGTAGGCAGAAAGTAAGCTTTCGCATTGTGCTGGAGAGCGATGGGACTCTGGTGCGTATCGAGGATGCACGGCGTGTGGTTCAGGTGACGAAAGGAAAGAAAACCTCCCAACAGACCGTGATGAGTGAGATGATGGTACCGGGGAACACGAAGCCTTCCGGTTCCGGGATCAATCCTTGTTTCCTCTGGGATAATTTGGCGTACCTACTGGGCTGCACAGATGTAAAACCTCGGGCGGTGGAATACTTTACAGGACTAAAGGAAAAGCATTTAGTCTATGAAAAAGAGCTCCACTCAGTAGCCTACAGCGCCGTTTGTCGCTTCCTCGAAATGTGGGATCCGGAGCGTTGTAAGGATGTTTTCTCTGAAAATGGACTGGATATTAAAGATTTCGCAGCAGGCAATGGTGTGTTCCGCCTCCGTGGAAGCGGTAAAGATGTCCATGAGGAGTCAGAGATACGAGAGTGGTGGAATACCGAGGGCGCTCAAAAGTGGCAAGGAAAATCTCAAGACAACACGGAGGGTTTTTGTTTGATTACGGGGAAGGTTGCGCCCATAGCAAGGTTACATGAACCGGCAATTAAAGGGGTGAGCAATGCCCAAATTACCGGAGCAAAAATTGTTTCCTATAACTGCTCCTCATTTACCTCGTATGGGAAAGAGGACGGAGAAAATGCTCCGGTTTCAGAAAAAGCTGCCCATGAATATGCCTGCGCCCTCAATTATCTACTTAGCCAGGATTTGCAGAGAACTCATATAGGTGATGCAACTGTGGTTTTCTGGACCGATGCCCCGAAGGAAAAGGCTGAAAAGTATAATTACTTTGCGGCAGCAGGGATGGATCCCTCGCGCTTTGCTAATCGCGCGCAGGATTCTGCGCTTGTTCAGTCAGTTCGTGAGTGGCTCAAAAAAGTTGCAGGCGGAAAGATGCCCGGTACAGATGAGGAAATCAATGAGTGGCAAAACACGCGTTTTTTCATCCTTGGACTGTCACCAAATTCATCCCGTCTCTCCATCCGGTTTTTTTACGAATCCACGTTGGCAGAGTGGATGGAACATCTGACTTCCCATTTTGCCGCCTTGCAACTCGTGAGACGCCCGAAATTCAATGATCCGGAGGTTATCACCCCCTATATGATTCTGTGCGAAACCGCGCGCGAGGCGAAAGAAATTGCTCCGCTTGCCGCAGGTGCTTTAATGCGTTCCATCCTCACAGGTCTGCCGTACCCGGATAGTATTGCTACAAGTATCATGCGACGGATGCGTATAGACGGTTATGTCAATTATGTACGTTGCGCTTTTCTTAAAGCGTGGCTCACCCGCAAGAAAACTCCATACAATCTACAACTTATGCTAGACGAAAACAACACCCAACCTGGATACCTCCTCGGACGCCTCTTTGCTGTTTTGGTAAAGACGCAAAAGGATGTAGCCCCTGATCTCAATCGTACCATCCAGGATGCGTACTACGGGAGTGCTTCCGCATCACCCGGCAGTGTCTTTCCACGCCTTCTGCGCTTGCACAAGCACCATTTGAGCAATCTCGAAGTTCCTATCCGTATGTGGTACGATAAACTTGAGCAAAATATATGCGGCAAGATTAATGCTTTCCCTGCTCATTTAAATACGGAGCAACAAGGTCTCTTCGCCCTTGGCTGTTACCACCAAACTCAAGCCCTTTATTCTAAAACAACCTCAAACCCTACCGATACCGACAATGAACAAAATTGATTTCATCCTGCTATTTGATGCAACTGATGCCAATCCCAACGGTGATCCTGATGGCGGTAATATGCCGCGCATTGATCCGGAGACGGGTCACGGTATTGTCACGGATGTGTGTCTGAAGCGTAAGATTCGTAATTATGTACAGCTTGTGAAGCAAGAACAAGTAGGCTACGATATTTATGTGAAGGAAAAGGCCGTGCTCATTGACCAGAATAATAAAGCTTATAAAGCTATCCAAGCTCAGGGTAAAAAACCTACGGAAGAAGATGCCCGGGCGTGGATGTGTCAAAACTTTTACGATGTCCGTACATTTGGCGCTGTAATGGGACTGAAGGTGAATTGCGGTCAGGTTCGTGGACCGGTGCAATTGTCCTTCTCTCGTTCTATTGACCCAATCACTCAGCTGGAGCATACTATCACGCGTTGTGCAGATGTCAACGCCCCCGGACACACCATGGGTCGCAAGTACACGATACCGTACGGTTTGTACATGGCAAAGGGAACAATTAATCCATGCTTGGCGAAGCAGACTGGTTTTACGGATGAAGATCTTGCCCTGCTCAAGGACGCCTTGGTGCACATGTTCGACTTCGATGCTTCGGCGGCGCGTCCGGCTGGCTCTATGGTGATGCGTAAGGTCATCCTCTTCCAGCACGGCAACGAATTAGGCTCCGCTCCGGCGCACAAGCTGTACGAGCTTCTGAAAGTCGCCAAAAAGCCGGGAGTGGAAGTGCCGCGCAGCTACGCAGATTATGATGTGCAGCTTGCAAAGGAGCAACTTCCGTCCGAGGTAACAGTCGAAGAGCTCTAAAACGCTGGATGCCCGACACGGAGATACCCATCTCAGCGTTGCAGCACTACGTGTACTGTCCGCGGCAGTGCGCGCTCGCATACGTTGATTGTGAATGGGCGGAAAACGCTCTCACCACATTCGGCAGCTTGGAGCATGCACGCGTGGACTCCGGAGAGAGCACGTTGCGGGATGGCGTGCGTACGGTTCGTTCGCTGCACTTGGTCAACAAACGGCTGGGTATATGGGGCGTGGCAGATGCCGTGGAGTACACGATGGAGGAGCCTCGGCGCATTACCCCCATAGAGTACAAGCACGGTCGCCCAAAGCTGCACCCGGCGGACGAGGTGCAACTTTGCGCGCAGGCGTTGTGTCTGGAAGAGATGCACAGCGTGCACGTGGAAGAGGCATTTCTCTACTACCGAGGCACACGGAAGAGACACAGGGTTCAGCTCACTCCTGAGCTGCGTGCCACAACGGAGCAGGTGATTACCGAGACGCGCAATCTCTTTGAAAGCGGTGAGTTGCCTCCGGCAGAACGCCACGATGGCTGTGATGCCTGTTCGTTGGTGGATGTTTGCTTGCCCGCCACGCGTCGGCGGAGTGTGGCGGCATACAACGAAGCCGGATTCACAGCCTTGCTCAATAGCCCATGAAAAAACACCTGAACACGCTCTACATTACTACCGAGGATACGTGGCTTGCGCTGGATGGCGAAACTGTATCCGTGCGGATGCCGGGCCGTAGTGCCGTGCGTATTCCTCTTGTCAATTTGGAGGCTATTCAAACATTTGGGTGGAACATCATGGCGACGCCCCAGCTCATGGCGCACTGCGCTGAGTGCGGTGTGCATTTGTCTTTCTGTTCGCCACACGGGCGTTTCCTCTGTCGCGTTTCCGGCTACTCACCGGGCAACGTTTTGCTGCGTCGGGCTCAATATCGCTTGGCGGACGATCCATACGCTTCGGTACTCGTAGCCCGGGAAATGATAGCCGCCAAGATACTCAACGCGCGTACTGTGTTGCAGCGCGTGTGCAGGGACTACAGCGAA
>CANRJD010000054.1 GCA_947630815.1 uncultured Akkermansia sp.
CCGCGAGCTATTCACCCGATTCATTCGGTGGCTTGAAGGAGGTGGGAGCCGCGCTTGATGATGTTCTAGCACGACAAGCGAATTTCCACAAGAAAAATCCATGGCACCCAGTTGTGCTTATGTACGGCGTGTATGATTCAGACAAAGAAGGAGCCGGAGTGTTGACGCGTGCCAGGGCAGCTAGTACCTCTACGAGTCAAACTTCGACTCCTGAGGCACCTTTAGTGGAAGAAGCTACAGGACAAATCAAGAATAAAAACTAGGGCAAGCGCACGAGAAAATACGATTCGGCGCCGGGGCGCAGGGTATTGTGGGGTCAAAATGTGATCCCGTACTTGCGTGCGAGTTTTTGGTCGGCGGAGGAGAGAGGTCGGAGAGTCGCGAGAGTGGGGGGAGAGGGGGGAGTGGAAGAACGATGGAGGAGGAGACGAATAAGGAAATTGACAAGGCGGATGAAGCGGATGCGCTTCATGTAGCGACCGGCGCGGCGGAGGCATTTGGCGAGTCCATCGGGATCTTCCACAGCGATGACGACGCCCTCACACACGACGGCGCTGCTGCCGATGCCGAGGGAGTCGAGCTCGCGGGCGAGGAAAAGAGCGTGGTCGCGGTCGGAGGAGAGGGAGGGAAGAGGCTGCTCCAGCTCGGCGGGAAGATCGACCGCATGCAGCAGGATGCCGTGTTCATTGCAGAGGCGCAGGACCTGCTCGCGTTGGAAAATGATGGTGCTATGAGCCTGCAGGGCAATGTGGCGCACATGGCAGCGGATGCAGTGGCGGATGGTATCCAGACCGATGCAGGGGACGTCGAAGCGCATATCGTGTCCGGGCTTGGAGACCTTGCAGAGCGTCGTCGGGGAATCCGGGGAACCTGTGCCCTCCCGGATGCACTCGTTGGTGCCCTTGTAGCCCTCTACACAGACGACACGGTCGCCGCGCACGATGAGGCTCTGTCCGATATCCAAGCGGGCAATACGACGGGCGAGGGCAAGGCCGTGCTCAGCCTCCTGCATCTGTTCAGAGGTTGGTGACGGGCCGGCAAGGTGTCCGGCGGCAGGCAGGAAATCCTCCATGAACGTGGTGGAAGGGAGAACCTCCCAGCCGCACTCCTGCTGGGCGTACCGGCAGACAGCGCCGAAAACTGTATGCGCGTTGCGGCGATCCATGGAAGCAAGCAAGCGGCGCGCCGTGGCATCCGGCCACATCGTGTAGATGCAGGCGGGCTTGATCTGACCCGCCATCATCACATGGGTGACTCCCTGCTCGCGGAAGAAATCACGAGGCTTCTCCACCGCCCCCACACGGAAGAGTCGGAATACATCGCAAAGCGGCGGCAAATCGCGTCCAGTCGCACCTCGGAAACCGGCGCACACCACACGCACCCCGGCGCGGCGTGCACCCTGCACCACCATGAGGGGGTATTCGCCTGCACCGGCCAATAAACCCAAAGTCAGTTTTGTGGTGCTGGAAAAGCCCATTTGAAATTTACGATTTACGATTTACGATTTACGATTTACGATTTACGATTTACGATTTACGATTTACGATTTACGATTTGAATGCTAGCGCGCCGGGGGCGCGGGATGGCGGAGCGTATGCGAAGCGGAATTTGGGGAACGAGAGTCATGCGTAGTTAGAAAGGAGACATTGGGATGTTTTTGATTTACGATTTACGATTTGGATGCTAGCGCGCCAGGGCGCGGGATGGCGGAGCAAGTGCGAAGGAATATGATGAAACTATGCTCGGAGATGGTTAGAAAGCGGCAGTGACGCCTAACGGCTCCTATGTACGATTTACGATAATCCATTTACGATTTGATTTGAAAAACTAGAGTGCAGTGCGCGTGGATTTGGCGGTAGCTGCGATGATGCAGGCGAGTTCGTGAGCTTCTGCGCGCAGGTTGCGCACCTTGCCTGCGCTTACTAATCCTGCTTGAACCAACAACTCAAGCCAGTACTCGCTTTCATCCACTTCTTCTTCGCATATCTTGATTTTGTTCAAAAAGTCCGCACGGCTCTTTGCGTGCAGCGCAGCTCGATAATTCGCTCCAACGGATGTCGAGCAACGCAGCAACTGCTTGCCGATGACATTCGCTGCTCCGTTTTTTTCCTGCTCCAACGTCAGATACAGCTTCACAACACGCAACCCGAACTGCGTTGTTCTTTTCGCCATCTCTTCTTTATCCATACTACAATTTCATTTACGATTTACGATTTGGAAATAATGCGTGCCGGAGAGCGCGGGTTATGCAATGCGGGGGCATTGGTGGAGGGGAAAGGGGGAAACTACAGAAGCTCCGGGTGTTCGAGGTAGTAGGCGATACGCTGCATGAGGCGGCCGATGTCGCCACCATCCACCACGCGGTGATCGAAGGAGGCAGTGATATTGGCTTGCTCCACGGGGATAAAGCATTGCACCTCATCGCTCCACACCGGCACCTTCTGCACCGCGCCCACCCCGAGAATGAGGCTCTCGCTTGGCAGCGGCATGGGCGTTCCGAAGGTGAGTCCAAATCCGCCGAAATTGGTGACTGTGGCAATGCCGCCACCCTTGTAAACATCATCCAGCCTGCGACTGCGCGCCTGCTGCACGATTTTGTTGAACTCGTCGATGGATTCATCCAGCGTGTGTTCGTTCACACTGCGCATCACCGGCACCAGCACACCATCCGTCACCTGCACCGCCACGCCCAAGTCGATGCGCTTCGGGGTGAGGATACGGCCGCCCACCATGTAGCCCGCGCATTCCGGCGCCTCAGCCAACGCCAAAGCCAACGCACGGACGAAATAGAGCGTGTAGCCCGGGCGGCGCGGGTGCTTCTTGCGGTGCAGGATGATGGGAGCCATCAACACCGGACGCCCGGAACTGGCAATGGGGCGGCGCCAGGTGCGCTGCATGCTGTCGGCCACACTGCGTCGCATGGGACTCGCCTGGCGGGAAGGCCAGCCGTCCACGTATTCCAGAAACTTTTCGAAGTCGGAGATCGTGATGCGCCCCCCTGCTCCGGTGCCGACAATATAAGCCATATCAGCTTCCGTGATGCCCAACTCATCCATGCGGGCTCGAATGCGCGGCGAAAGGTAATGCGCCCCGCGCACCCCGATTGGAACCGGCAAACCATGCCCGGAGTTGCGGGGGACGGCGGATGTCTCGCGGTACTCCCCTTCGGTACGGAAATGCGCGCCCGCATCGGCGGGGGATTTTTTCCCGACGGCGGGATTTTCTTCCTGATTTTGACCGGATTCGGAAAGCGCCTGGGCACCGGAGCGTTCGATCTCCTCCTCCGTCGCCTCCACGATCCCGAGCACAGCGCCCACAGGCACTACTTCGCCCTCCACCACATTCAGGGACACAACCGTGCCGGCACAGGATGTGGTAACGCCCATCACCGCCTTATTGGTCTCCACCTCGATCACCTCCTGGTCCGCCTGCAAAGCATCGCCTGGGTGAACGAGCAACTGCATAATCGTCGCTTCCGTGATGGATTCCCCAAGCTGGGGCATGAGAATGGGAACGTGTGGCATGGCAGGTATTAGAGGGAGATAAGATAACGCGCGGCATCAGCGATGGAGGCCGCATTCGGGCGGTGCGCCCTCCAAAGCTCCGGATGGTAGGGAATGGGGCTTTCCTTGGACGTGAGCCGTAGCGGCGGCGCATCCAGCAGGTGCATACCCTCGGCCACCACGCGAGAGACCACTTCCGCCGCTACGCCGCCCCACGGGAAATCCTCGCTCACCACCAGCATGCGACCGGTACGCGCGACCGAAGCAAGGATGGTATCCATGTCCAGGGGTTTGACCGAGCGGAGGTCCACCACCTCGAGCTCGTAGCCGCTCTGCTCGGCAAGATCCTGAGCCGCCTTGAGAGCCTCCGGCACCATGGCAGAGAAAGCAACAACGGTGGCGTGCTCGCCTTCCCGCGCAATGCGAGCGGAGCCGATGGGCAAGGGGTCGGATTCTTCCCACGAGTCAGCCTTGAGCCAACGATAGAGGAATTTGTGCTCCATGAATACCACCGGATCGGGGATCTGCACTGCCTGCTTGAGCATATAATAAGCATCTGCCACCGTGGCGGGCGTGAACACGTGCACCCCCGGGTAATGCGCAAATAGAGCCTCCACGGACTGGCTGTGGAAGGGGCCGCCGCCGGGCGTACCGCCACAGGGCATGCGCATGGTGATATTGACCGGCACCCCGGTGCGGAAGAAGTGGGCGCCGGCGTTATTGCCCATCTGGTTGAGGCCGAGTGTGCCGAAATCCGCGAACTGCATCTCCACGACGGGCTTCATCCCGCCGAGGGCCGCACCAATGGCCACGCTCATGATGGCATCCTCGGCAATGGGCGTGTTCAGCACCCGTCCCGGGAACTTCTCCGCCAGACCCTTGGTCGCTTTGAAAGCGCCACCGAACGTGCCTGCAATGTCCTCGCCGAACAGGAACACGCGATCATCCTCCTGCAGCAGTTCTTCCAACGCGCGGTGAATCGCATCTATGTAAGTCACACTCATGCTCGAACAGGTTTCCACGAAACGGAGGTCCAATCTAAAGACTGCGGGTCGGGGACAGGTTCACGCTGCGCCTGAGCCACAGCGCGTTGTACCTCATCACGAATATGGGCGTTCAACTCCTCGTCTTGCTGCTCGGAAAGCCACCCTTCCTCAACGAGCTGGCGGCGAGCGATATCGAGAGGGTCGCGATCGGCATAAGCCTGCCGCAGCGAATCGGGGATGTAGGAGGCATCATCGTGCTCGCCGTGGCCGCACATGCGCAGCGTGGTCGCCACCACCCACTGAGGACCTTCACCGGCACGCGCCGCCGCAATGGCGCACTGCATCGTGGCGAGCGTCTGCAGGAAATCCGTGCCATCGCACTCATGCGCAGCCATCCCATAGCCGCGTCCGCGATCGCACAGGGAGGCGCAGGCAAACTCCTGCGCATTGGGCGTGGAATAAGCGAACAAATTATTGCTCACCACCACCACCACCGGCAATTTTTGCACGGCAATCAGATTGCAGGCCTCATGCGCGGCGCCCACGGAGGTGGTGCCATCGCCGATGCAGGCCACGCCCACGCACCCCTTCTCACCACGAAAACGCTTAGCGAGCATCATACCGGCGACCACACCCACCATGGCCCCCAGATGGGAAACAGGAGCGGGCACACCCTGCAACGGCTGCCCCCAGTGGACATTGCCATCCTTGCCGCCCATGCAGCCCAGTGCGCTGCCAAAATACGAGCGTGCCGACTCCAGTACGGCGTCATCGCTCCACGCGCAGCGACCGGCCATCTCGCGGATAAAGGGGTTGTACACATCGCGCCCCTTCTCAAGAAACACAGCTTCGCAGGCAGCAATGGCCTCGTGTCCACGCCCCAAGAACACCCCGCCGAAGATCTTGCCGGCCTTGTAGAGGGCGGAAACCTTTGTATCAAACGCGCGAGCCGTACACATGGCACGGTATGCGCGCAAGGCTGCATCCTTCAGCTCACTCACGCGGGTCATTATACGTTTTGCACTCTTACAAATCAAGAGCAAAGAGACACCACAAAGGCATTGATATTTACGATTTACGATTTACGATTTACGATTTATTGATAATGTGCGCATTGCGCAGAGAAGGAAAGCCGGTGGCAGACGGAGTCTGCCTATGTACGATTTACGATGGACGATGGACGATGTACGATTTGGAAAGTTCGGCGAGCGAAGCTCGCGGGAGGCGGAGCTGGGGCGACGCGGAATTTGAAAGCCGTGCGCAGGAATCGTTAGAAAGCGGCGGGGGCGGTGGCGGACGGGAGTCTGCCTATGTACGATTTACGATGGACGATGTACGATTTGGAAAGTTCGGCGAGCGGAGCTCGCGGGAGGCGGAGCTGGGGCGACGCGGAATTTGAAAGCCGTGCGCAGGAATCGTTAGAAAGCGGCGGGGGCGGTGGCGGACGGGAGTCTGCCTATGTACGATTTACGATGGACGATGGACGATGGACGATTTGGAAAGTTCGGCGAGCGAAGCTCGCGGGAGGCGGAGCTGAGGCGACGCGGAATTTGAAAGCCGTGCGCAGGAATCGTTAGAAAGCGGCGAGAGCGGTGGCAGACGGGAGTCTGCCTATGTACGATTTACGATTTACGATTTACGATGGACGATGGACGATTTGGAAAGTGAGCGCGCGGGGCGCGGGAATTTGGCGGGTGATTTCCTAAAAACAGGGTTTTGTAGACATTCACGGTTCTGAGTGTATCCTGCGGGGGAGAACGCTCATGAACACGAGAGCGAGGAGCTGTAGTTCTACGTTAAACGTTACAATGAGATCGGTACTCGGGGAGTAGGGAAGGCAGGACAGGATAATGCTGGTGAGTGCAACGATGCTCACCGGCTTGATGAGCCACTCAGCCAAACGTTTGCTTCCCTCGTCGTCTGCACAGGTCAGAGTCCATATGAGGATGGGGAGCGTGCTACGGAACATTCCTTGCACGATGATGGAAATGAAGTTCGTTTCGCCGAGTCCTGCAGCCATCACGGCGCAGGAAAGAATCTCTGCCCCCGTGAGTAACGCGCAGCAGCACGCCGTTCGTGTGGGGAACAGCGCTCGGAGTGGGGCTGAACGCTGTTTTGCCGTGCAGTACCGCCAGACCCCGATTCCGACATTGATAAGCGTCGCGATGCAAAGACTGAACACGAGTATCCCATTATTTCTCAAAATCATAAAAACACCAGGCTCATCCAGGTGGATCAGGTAATCGACGCAGTCCTTCCCGGAAATCAAGAGGGCGATCAGAACAAACAGCAGCGTAAGCCGTCCCACCCGGCGGCAATCTCTGGAATCCTCCTCTCGCAGGAATAGACATGGTGCACTCAGCATGATAAGAGCCGGGATGGTAAAACCAAAAAGTACGGCGAACCATAGATTCGGACTCGCGAGCATCATACCCGCAGACGCCAAAACGACGAGCAGTGCTGCAAATGAGTATATCTTTCTTCCATTCATAGTGATTCCTCCTTTTTCCTGCGCTTTCAACGGAAGTAATGAAGTTTGCCGTGCTCTCAGAACGGGCTACGCCGGTCCTTACTCTTCCATTCCGCTTACTTGGGTGTCCACCTCATCCAATCGCTTTTGCCACAGGTAATGGCGCGTTTGGGAGAAGAGTACACCTGACAGCGCAATCATGCACACGAGATTCGGGAGAGCCATGAGCCCGTTCGCACAGTCCGCAAAGTTCCATACAATGGTACTTTTGGGCACCACACAGCCCAAAAATACCACCAACACCCATACCACGCGGTATGGCAGAATCAGCTTTCCTCCTCCCAAATAGGCCAAGGCCTGCTCCCCAAAGTACGACCACCCCAGCAAAGTGGATATCACGAAGGTGGTCAGGCTGATCGTAAGTAGCCAGGAACACATACTGCCCGCACTTGCAAAAGCGCGATAGGTGAGCATACTGCCCTCCCCACTTGCAATGTCGGGTGAGGCCAACAAGCAGATGGTGAGCGTCAATCCCGTGAGTGAGCATATCACCACAGTGTCCCAAAACGGGCCGGTGGAGGAGACGAGCGCCTGCTGCACCGCATTAGGTGTGCGTGCCGGTGCGGAAACGATGGGAGATGAGCCCATACCTGCCTCGTTGGAGAAGAGACCGCGTCTCACGCCGGTCTGCATGGCAAGCATGATCGTAGAGCCGATGAATCCCCCAGCGGCGGCCTGCTGCTGGAAGGCCGAGGAACAGATGAGCTTCACAGCCGGCCACACGAGTTCAAGATTCGAACCGATGAGAACGGCACAACCCGCCATGTAGATGACTGCCATGCCCGGCACGCAGGTCGTGCATACGTGCGATATCCCCTTCAACCCGAAGAGCAACACCACCGCCACCAGCGCAGCCAATGCCAAACCGGTCTGCCAAGCCTCAATGTGCAACGGACATTCCGAAAGTACGCCCGCCACAGCGTTCGCTTGAGTGACATTGCCAATGCCAAAGGCGGCCAATGCTGTGAACACGGCAAAAATGACCGCAAGCCATTTGCACCGCATTCCTCGCTCAATGGCATACATCGGGCCTCCCACAATATGCCCCTGTTCGTTACGCACGCGATAGCGGATGGCAAGCAGACTTTCAGCATACCTCGTGGACATACCGAGCACCCCCGTTACCATGCACCAAAACACAGCCCCGGGGCCGCCCGTAGCCACAGCCGTGGCCACGCCTACAATATTGCCCGTGCCCACATTGGCCGCCAGCGATACCATCAATGAGCCGAAGTGCGAGATATTTCCCTCCCCATCGCGTCCCGCAAAATAATAGCGCAGCGCTGTAAAAATATACCTCTGAGGAAAACGCAGAAGCAATGTCAAATACAAATGCGTACCCAACAACCCAAAAAGTAGCACATAGCCCCACAGCCAATCACTCGTCCGCGCCAGCAGTTCATCTATTGCCTCTACAAACATCGGCGCGCATTGTACCTGCCTGTCTTCCATATGTCAAGACCAAGGCAAACGCACTTGCGTTTGCCTATGTACGAGGTACGATAGACGATGTACGATTTGGGAAATTCCTGCGCTTACGCGCGAGTTTGGTGGAGGTGGTTACACGTCATGCCTGACATACAATGAAATGCTCGGCCAAGCGTTGGAGCCGGCCGAGCATTTTGCTGTACTTATGTTCGGGGAAATTAGGAATGGTGAGGAAGCTCCTCCCTGCGCGGAGCGAGGGCGAGGAAAAGGAGGGTCCAGCCGGAGAAAATCATCTCGACAGCAATGACGGTACCGAGGAGCCAGAAAGAACTTTCCGGCCAGCTCCACGTGACAAAAGCGCCAAGGACAATCGAGATGACGGAATTAAAGAAGCGCCAAGCACTACCGGACTCGGAGCGCAGAGAGAAAGCGACAGCCAAGCGCAAGACACCACCGACAAGCAAGGCAATGCCGATGACAAGCGTGATGACGCTCAGTGAGCCTTCGGTGCGCATGATGAAGGTGATGCCCAAGCATGCGTAAATGAGCGTGGCGAGGATATTCCAGATGCGATAACCCGGTCGGGTGAACACCTGAATAAAGCGCATGAGCGCTACCACCAGCAGGACAAACCCGGCCACCCATACTGCGGAGGCTCCCATGATATAAGGGAAGCTCAGCAGCACGAAGCCCAGCACGAGTTCAGCGATCGCCAACAGAGCCACCAGCCAGGAGTTGGTGACCATGCGGCCCGTCGTGTGTGTATTCATATTATGATTCATGGCATATTGCGGTTAGACGTTGATGAGTGTGCTTCCAATCGATATGGGAGAGGAAGGAATTGATGTAGGCGGCGCGGTTGTTGTGGTAGCGCAAGTAGTAAGCGTGTTCCCACACATCGCAGACGAGGACAGGCAGCAAGCCGGAAATGAGAGCATCGTGGTGACGGCAGATGCCAAAGACACGCAGCAAGCCACTGACAGGATCCACCCCCAGAACACCCCAGCCGCTTCCCTGCACTGCCAGCGTGACGGAGCGGAACACCTTTTTGAAGCCTTCCATACTCCCAAAAGAGCGGTCGATGGCATCTGCCAAGTCGCCCATGGGCTGCTCACCACCCTCGGGGAAGATACTCTCCCAATAAAGGCAGTGCAAAATGTGACCACCGAGATTGAAAGCAAGGCGTGATGTGGCATCCGGTGCAGCGGCAGGGTCCAGCTCGCCGGTCTGCACCCGACGCAGGATATCCGCCGCTTCATTGGCTCCGGCCACATAAGAGGCGTGGTGTTTATCATGGTGCAGCAGGACCGTCTGCTCATCCAGCAGCGGCTCAAGATCTGCGGCATCGTAAGGCAACGGCGGCAGCACATAGTGGCCATCGCGGTATGCGCAGGTGGGATAATTCGTATTCATGCCGAGGAGTGAGATACACCCCCGAGGCACGAATGTTCAATCCCGGTTAGAATGATGGACTAACCGAGCGGCAAATCCGAATGGAGGGCTCGAGTCGCCTCGTCGTGCAAATCCAGCGCAGAAGAAGAGAAATCCACACCGAAGGAATCCACAAGACGGCACACGGCGACACGGGCGGATTTTTCTTCGTAAAGTCGGATCCATCGGTCAGCATCCGGGGTCATCTCACCACTCTCAGTCGGCTCAGGGAAGACGCAGGGCATGCCCAAGCGATAAGGCTTTGGGGTGAGTCGTGCTCGCCAGCATTTTTGGGAGACGCAGAGGCGCGCATAAAGGGGATCCACCTGCAAGGCAGATTGCAGAGGGGCGGTACTACCATCATCCGGAGCAAACGAACGACCACCGGCAATGATCCGCCACCCGCGGGCCGTACGATATACGCGCAGGCCAAGCCGCTCGTCCCGCGCAACCAGACCACGCGCTGCTGCCAACAAACATGACTCAGCGCTCATACCTCCGCCAAAGAGGGCAAACAGTCTCTGTTTCCACGGGCGGAGGAAAGAGTCAACGTCTAAAATGCAGAGATTGGTAGTATTGAGCACTTGGACACCATAGCGATTGCGAGTGATGATATTTTGCTCATCCATGCACTGCAATATCTGCTCGGTAGTAACGACGCTGTAAGATTCCGGGTTGGTTTGCTCATCCAGCTCACGCAAAGAACGCCGAAAACGAGAGAGGGAATCTTCTTCATGGTGAGAGGAACTATAGAAATCGGAGAGCAGCTGCAGCTTGGCAAGCATACGCTCATGAGCCTCCTGGGGAGAGCGAAAAGAAAAGGCGCGAATACGAAACGACATCCCCGCCAGCTTATGAACCCTGCGCTCCCAATATGGGGCAATTTTCATGTAAATCAGGCCCGAACTTCGGGGGTAAAATCCATGCTCAGCACCGTCACATTATCGGCATTCTCGCTCTCCAAGGCTCGACAGCCCTCGACGATTTCAGCAGATAAATTATCGGATCGGGAGTCCAAAATGGCGCGGGCAGTCTCACTGAGGAGGGGGGGCAGAAGCAATTCGTCCACCCCATCGCTTGCGAGTAGAATGCGGTCGCCGGGCAACAGTAAATACGGCGTGGGAGGGCCATCGATCAACGGGATCTTCTCTCCAGTTATGGCCGAGCGCAAAGGATGACCCTGCGACATCGCTTCCTCAAAAGACATAGCACCAGTCTTTACAAATTCCTCGTAAATGGACCGCATGGAGTGGTCAGCATTGAGGCGTTGCAACCGACCATGGCGCCACAAAAGAAGGGGAGAATCGCCAACACTGACCCACCAGAGGACGCCGGAAGAAACATAAACCGCCAGCAGCGTGCAGCCCCCATACATGCCACGCTTGGTGAAAAATTCGCCCACGGATTTATTGGAAAAGTCAAGGGCATCGCGCATGCGCTTGGCCGTGGTCTCATCCGCCAACTGTTCAAAAGACTTCACGAAGGAGCGAGCAGCAATCTCAGCTGCCTGGTACCCACAATCGTGTCCGCCCATGCCGTCACAAACAACAGCGAGGGAACCATCCTGAAAATGGCGCACGGCGTAGGAATCCTCCATATCGACGCGTTTGCCGATCCATTGGGCAACCTGAACCTTCATACGATTTGTTCTACCACGCTGAGCTTTCATTGACAAGTCAGAAATACGACAAAAAGCTCAGATTCGGTTTTTAAGCTGGGGGAAAAGGATGATATCCCGGATAGAGGAGGCGCCGGTAAGCAGCATGCAAAGCCGATCGATACCGATACCTATTCCACCGGCACTGGGCATCCCGGATTCGAGAGTCTCAACGAAATCGTAGTCGATTTTCTGAGTTTCCTCACCAGCTTGGTGCATGAGGCGCTCGAGCTGCTCCACGGGGTCATTCTGCTCAGAGTACCCGGGGCAGAGCTCTTGCCCATTCATGACAAGTTCGAAGACATCCACCACTTCGTTATTTTGCGGATTGGCCTTGGCAAGGGGAACGAGATCACGCGCAACATGGCAAACGAAGAGCGGAGAGTCCTGCTTTTCCTCAACCAGCTTCTCGTACACCTGCTGAGTGACGCCCACGTCATCGAGCGTCTCGCCAATCTGAACTTGAAGCTCATTTTGAGCGCGAGAGCGACGAGCTTCCGGAGACAAGCCAAACCAATCAGCACCCGCCACCGCCTTCACGAGATCGGCGTAATCAGCGCGGCGCCACGGGCGGGTGAGATCAACGGTGCGACGCACATTGCCCTCGGCATCGTACTGATCAAACACCAACTTGCCGAAAACGCGCTGCGCGACGGTGGTAATCAGCTCCTCCATCATGTTGGCCATACTCTCGAAGTCTCCGCCAGCTTCGTACACTTCCAGCACCGTGAACTCCGGATTATGACGCGCATCGATGCCCTCGTTGCGGAAGTTGCGATTCAACTCGAACACCTTCGGGAAACCGCCGACAAGCAACCGCTTCAAGTATAGCTCCGGCGCGATACGCAGCGTCACCGGCTTTTTGAGAGCGTTGTAGTAAGATTCGAAAGGCTTGGCCGCAGCGCCGCCTGCAACGTCTTGCAGCATCGGAGTCTCCACCTCCATGAATCCCCTCTCTGCCAAGAACGCGCGAATCTCATGAATAATACGAGAACGGGCGACAAAGCGCGCAGCACTCTCCGGATTACTCATCAGATCCAAGTGGCGCTTGCGGTAGCGCATATCTTGGTCAGCCAGGCCGTGAAATTTGTCCGGCATGGGGCGCAAGGCCTTAGAAAGCAACGTAAAGGAAACTACGCGCACAGTAGGCTCGCCCGTTCGGGTGATAAAGGTATCGCCCTCTACACCCACCCAGTCGCCACGCTCCAACAGCTTCCACAGCGCCCACATCTCCTCGCTCACCGACTTTTTGGTGAGCATGCACTGTATGCTGCCGCACACATCAGCAATGGTGAAGAACTGGGTCTTCCCCATATCACGCAGAGCAATTATGCGCCCCAGCAGGCGGACCTGCTGCCCCTCCACGAAGTTTTCTCTGAGCTGCGCCGGGGAGGTCGACACCTCAAAGCGGCACCCATAAGGGTTAACGCCAAGAGCGCGTATTTTTTCGACCTTCCCACGGCGAACAGCTATCAACTCCTCCTCCCCTGATGAAGGGGCAACATTTTCCAACCTATGCTCTTCAGACATAACGGGCGCATTATACAGATTTACGCTGTATATGCAATGCAAATATGAGAGATTTTTACTGAACGATAGGAAGCGGAGCCGTCTTTTTCCAGTCGCCTCGAGTGAAGTCGGGGAAGATTTGCGGAGCTCCACCCTCGTTCACCGACTTTTCGGAAAGCGGACCGACAGCCGACCAGAACGCTCCCTCATACACATTTTGATCCAACGGCTCGCCATTGTGCAGACACTCGATGACGCGGTAGAGCATCATGTAATCCATACCACCGTGGCCGCCGTTTTTGCGAGCTGCCTCACCCAAGCGCTTGTAAAGCGGGTGATCGTACATGGCGTACAGTTTAGCTTCAGCTGCCCCGCCCTGATACCACGTATGATAGCTGCCCGATGAGGTGATTTCAGAGCCGCCGGGCTGTCCCTTCTCCGGAGAATCGGAAGCCCCGGGGCTGATGCGCTCACCCGCGACGCGCAAGGGATAATCCGCCAGTGTCCCAGCGGTGCCTTGAATGAGGTTTTTGCGGTCGTAGGGACGCGGACTCGTCTCATCCCACTGCACCAAAATGGTGCGTCCCTGCTTGGTCTTGATGATCGAGTTGCTCATATCGCCACAGTTGAATTGGAGCTTATTCCACTTGTGGTCGGGCGCAAAGTTTTTCTTGGCATAAGCGGCGCGTCCTTTGGCCGGGCTGCTGAAAGAAACGATGCGATCGAAAGAATCTTCCCCGCGAGCAAGATTCATGTACTGCGCCACAGGACCGAGACCGTGTGTGGGGTACAGATTACCGTTACGTGCGGCGTAGTGATTCGTGCGCCACGAGCCGCAGCCACGGTTCTCGCTGAACATCTGCATGCGCAGTTCGTGAATGTAGGCGGCTTCACCATGCAACAGATCACCGATAAGCCCCTTGCGTACCATGTTCAGGAACATCAGCTCATTGCGGCCATAGTTACAGTTCTCCAGCATCATGCAGTGCTTCTTCGTGCGCTCCGAAGTGTCCACCACGCGCCACAGGTCCTCCAGAGTAATCGCCATCGGCACCTCCACGAAAGCGTGCGCTCCTGCCTCCATAGCATCAATGGCCATCTGTGCGTGCGTTTCCCACGGCGTATTGATGATGACGGCATCCGGCTTCACCTCCTCCAGCATCTTCTTGTATGCCTGCGGATCCTTGCTGTACTCGGCCGGACGCTTACCCGTGCTCTTCTCTACCCGGTCCGCCATGGATTTGACCGCATCGTCAAACAAATCGCACACCGCTACGACCTCACAATGCGGGATGTTCGTGAAATGAATCGTCTGAAGCGTTCCTCGTTCGCCCAGGCCGATGACTGCCACGCGCACGCATTCAATTTTTGGGGCGCGGAACCCACCCATGTATATGCTGCCCTCGGGACGCGGAGAAACGGCTGCTGTATCCACCGGCGCAATATTTTTCGCGTGCACAGCTTCCGCCCCAGCCGGACCGGGATCCTGCGCATGCGATATTCCACCGAAAATCACGGTGCAGCCGATCACCACACCCGTTGCCTTTTTTAATTGGTGCCTTATGTCCATAAGTAGAGTACTTTTTTCGTGTACCGCAAATAATACCCAGTCAAACCCGAACTTCTTTCAAACTTTTTTGATTGAATGAAAAATGTGGAGAAAAAAATCGAGTAGGGGGCTTTCGCCCCTCTCACACCACCGTACGTGCCTTTTGTGGCATACGGCGGTTTCTCGGCGTGTGATTGGTCCCGGAACCCTTGCTCCTACCGCAACTCTTTTCTCTCTCCTCGTCAGATACCCTGACAACTCCTCCGCACCGTTATGTGGATTCGGACTTG
>CANRJD010000055.1 GCA_947630815.1 uncultured Akkermansia sp.
GAAATCCCCCCTGCCAACCCCCGTAATTATGCGTATGACGTCATCGCATCGACGACGTTATGGGATGCCAATGATGTACGATGTACGATTTAGAAAGTTCGCGCTTGCCATTTACGTCCACTGAAGAAAATTAACTGGTCTTTTACTGTTTCCTTCGGTAAAATGGCTGCATGCAAGAAGATGGCTGGAATACGATCATGCTCGGAAAGGAAGAACGTCCTCAGGTGATGCAGCAGGATTTGCTTGCCATGGTGCAGCAGCTTGATCCCGATGATTACGATGAAGCCGTGCAGCAATTTTTGGAGGAGTTCGAACGCGGTGAGAGTCCGGAGAATCTGAAACGCGCGGCTACGCTGTTGCTGCAGGATGAGGTGGATTTGGCGCCGGAGCTCAAGGAGATGGATGTGCAGCCGGACGAGAAGTTAATCGGTGTGTTGCTGGCGATGGGAGCTGATCCTGATGCAACAAATGCGTACGGCGAACCTCCTTTGCATTTGGCGGCCAAGTACGGATACGTCAACATCGCACAGATGCTCCTGCTGGCCGGGGCAGATCCTCAGAGGCATAACTCGCGCGGTCAACTGGCTATCGAATTGACTAATAACGTAGAAGTTAGGGCTCTGCTCTCCCCTTCCCCTCCTGCTGAACACACGCACGATGAGCACTGCAGCTGTGGACACCACGGCGGTGATTGTCACTGTGGGCATGATCACTGTGACGGCGATTGCCATTGTGAGCATGACCACGCATGAGTCACCCCGCGGTAAACACATTTGAGAGAAGTAATCAACAGAGGAAATGCCCTCACGTTTGCCGGGTAAGTTTTCCTAGACCTGCGCAACTTCATAGAGCTCTGGCGGCAGGGCAGTGAGGAAGCGAGAGGGAGGGCAGAATTGGCCTTCATAGCTGTGCCCGTTGTAGCGCGGGTAGGAGAGCGAAAGGCTGTCCTTCGCTCGAGTGACAGCTACGTAAAAGAGGCGGGTTTCTTCTTCCATCTCGGCAGGGTCGCAGCCGTTGATGATTCGGTAGTGAGGAAACAATCCTTCCCCCAAGAAAATGATGAACACGTGGTTCCATTCCAGTCCCTTGGCTTGGTGGATGGTACTCAGGGTAACCTTGTCATCCTCCGGTGCGGACGGCTCGCGGTCCGTCTCGCTGAGCAGGGATACTTGGGAGAGAAACTCATCAAGACTCTCCACATCGGAAAGGGACCGCGCAAGCTGTTCGATGTCTTCAATGCGCTCTTCAGCATTTTCGTACTGTGCCCGCAGGCAAGGATCAATGTCTTGCAGTACGAGTACCACCATTTCTGCGGGCGACAGCTCATGGTCTTCGGGCTGCAGAGCATCGAGCGTGGCGAGCATGGCGAGCCACTGGGTCTGAGCAGCAGTCGGTACGCTTACCTTTTTTGCGATGTCAGTATACCGTTGATGCGGGGTGTGACGATTCTCATCCGGCAGATCCTGTCGGGCTTTTTGCCAACCGATCCACATCTTGCCAGCGCTTACTTCACCCACCTTCGGGAAGGCAGAGACAATCCGTCGGAATGCCGTTTCGTCATTCGGGTTGGCGAGCAAGCGGAGGTAAGCCACCACATCTTTCACATGAGCCTGCTCAAAGAAGCGCAGACCGCTGGTAATGCGGTAGGGAATATGGCGGCGGGTCAGTTCCATTTGGATGTCTAGGCTATGGAAATGCGCGCGGTAGAGCACGGCGATTTCAGCCGGTTTTTCACCCCGGTCAATAAGTTCCTCGATGCGCTGTGCTACGTAGAGAGCCTCGGTGCGATTGTCGGGTGCAGGGTAGATGGCGGGCAATTGTTCATTCCCCTCGCGAGCAGGGAGCAGCACCTTGTGAAACTGCCGTTCATTGCCGGCTATAGCCGCATTGGCTATCTTCAAAATGGCGGGCAGGCTGCGGTAGTTGGTCTCGATCTTGTGTACCTCCGCATCCGGGTAACGCTCGGTGAATCCAAAGATGTGATCCACGTCTGCTCCGCGCCAGGAATAGATGCTCTGCGCATCGTCTCCCACCACCTCCAGACAGGAGTGCTGTCCGCCGCTCAGCAGGTTAATAATGCGCTCCTGCAGCACATTGGTATCCTGGTACTCATCCACTAGCACGTGCAGAAAACGCCCCTGCAGCATCGTGAGTACTTCCTCATGTTGCTTCAGGAGCTCCAGCAGGTTGACCAACAGGTCATCGAAGTCCATGGTGTTGGCTTCGCGCTTGCGCTGTGCGTAGTCCGCATAGATGGCGGCAATGGTCTGCACGTGGTTTTTGAGTGTGGGGTAGTTCGTGCGCAACAACTCCTCCCAGTTGCGCCCAGTGTTGATAGCCAGACTCAGGATATTGAGCAGCAGTTCCGGTTTAGGGAAGGGATCATTTTTATTTTGTTTGCCGACATGTCGTTTAACAAGTGCTCTCACGAGGGCCTTTTGGTCATCGGTATCAATGATTGTGAAGCCAGGGCGGTATCCGAGGCGTTCAGCGTGGGAGCGCAGGATGCGGTTGGCGATGGAATGAAAAGTACCGCCCCATATGGTGCCGGCTTGCACTCCCACCAATTTCTGCACTCGCTCCAACATTTCACGTGCAGCCTTGTTCGTGAAGGTAAGCAGAAGAATTCGCCACCCGGGCACACCCCGTGAAAGTAGCCATGCCACACGGTAAGTGAGCGTACGGGTTTTACCGCTACCTGCACCGGCAATGACGAGAGCGTGCCGCGCCTCCGTCGTCACGGCTGCGAGTTGCTGATCATTGAGCAGGGCAGGAAAATTGATGCCGACAGCGGCGTTTGATAGACCCATGTGCACGTAACGTCAGAAGTCAAGGTATATTTCTGCACGACGGTTTTCGCTGCGAATGGTGGAAATCGTCTGCTTCGAGTCACCGGCTTTGTATGAGCGCCTAGGTTGGGTTTTTCCCATGCCGTGTGTTGAGATACGTTCGGCTTGCACTCCATCGGCAATCAGTGCTTGCTTCACTGCCTCTGCACGCCGCCGTGAGAGATCCATATTGTACGCCACATCACCGACATCATCAGTATGCCCGGAGATGTTGAGTACTCCATCGCCGCGTTTGAGAAGTTGCGCTACGATGTGCAGCTGGCTCACGGAGCGTGGGCTGAGTTTATCATCATCGAAAGCAAAATAGAGCACCAGTGAATCTCCGCCCTGCGGATTTTTGACGATGGGGAAGTAAACTCCTCCTTCTTGCTCTGCCGCCTGCTCGTAGTGGGTGAGTAGGTTGTCCAGCGCCACCGCCTTCACTCGCCATCCGTCCTTTTCATCATGCACCAGCTCGATACCCACATTGCCGGAATGACTGTTGGCAATTCCTTCTTCCTTGGGAGAGAGGTAGATGAGGTAACCGGCATTCTTTTCATTCTGGTACATGTTGCGCATGGGAAGGCGCTCGCGTAGTTTAAGGTCGCCTTCCTCAAACATCATGCACAGACCTGCCAGAGTGGCATCCGTCACTTCGCCGCCCGTAATGAGTCTGCGTGCCGTATCCATATCCCCTCGCTTGAGCGCCTCCACAAATCCCTCTACCACGCTCAGCGCATCGCTTTCCGGTCGGAGCTGCATTTTGTCAGATGGCGCCTTTTCTACGCTTTGCAAAAGCGGTGTGCCTTTTTCTGGGGTTGAGATAGTGAGCAGAAGATCTTCTCCCCCTTCCCCGGAGGAAATGCGGTAGCGGGTTAATTTGCCCGATCCTTCCTTGGGAATGATGGTGCCAATTTCCTGGACGTTCACCTTACCCTCTCTCGGAACCCATTCGCTGAGAGCTTTTTTTGCTTCCGGGGTCAGCTGAGAATCGTCGGCGATTCTTTCCAATGCGGCAGCTCTCTGTTCCTGTGGAAGTTGAAGCGCTTGCGCAACCTGCAGAGCCTTTGCATGTTCAGCTGAATGTGGACGCTGAGTCGTACGAGGAAGGGATGGGGCGGGAGGGGTGGGTTTCGGAGCCGGGGGAGGCAGCTTGGGTTGCTCTGCAGGCACAACTTGAGGTTTGGGCTGCTCGGTTGGCGGTGGAGGTGTCGTTTCCTGTTCTAGCTTGCCGCGGAAAATCCCGGTAATTCCTGCTACGATCAGCAGGATAATGATAAAGAGAGTGAGAAAAGGATGCTGCTTCATGGTGTAGAAAATTATTGCGGGTTGACGGAGATTACGCCTTGCTTGCTCGGTATATTGGCAGGCGTGGCGGTGGGATCCTGCATCAAGGCTTCACGAGCACGCACTCGCCGCACCTCTGCGTATGGATCTGGCATAGGTGGAGCAGGATGCTCGCGGAGAAGATCTGCGGGATTTATGCGGTTCATGGTGCCGGAAGGGTGGTAGCCACGCATGCCCGCCTCGGTGCTCAGCGAGCGAATGACCTCAAAATGCAGGTGAGCGAGATATTTTCCATTGGCAGTTCCAATCGAGCCAATACGCTGCCCCCGGTTCACAAATTGACCGACGCGGGCTTCCCTCGTGTTGAGGTGCGCATAGAGGGTCTGCACAATTCCCTTTTCGCCTGGGATGCGGTGCGCCAGAACCACCACATTTCCCCACTCGTCAGAGGGAACACCGCTGTACACCACTAGCCCCCGCCCGGCGGCGCAGACCGGCTCCCCCAAGTCAGTATTTTGTCCTCCGATGCCGTTGAGATCTTCGCCGGTGTGGTGGCCTCGGCGCTTTTCATTCATGGCGCCGAAAGGTTGAGCATCATATATCATAGTGCCGGGTGGATCCCCGCATGGCCATTGGAAGCCATCGACTTCGGGGGAGATGACCATTTGCTCCGGACTGAGCAAAATAAGGCCGCCGAGTATTTGAGTTACCGTTTGTTGAGCTGGAACGACAGAAGGAACTGCCGTCTGCGCTCGCTGAACGCTGCGTACACCCAGCCACCAGCACACTCCCACCACTCCCACGCAGAGGAGCGCGTAGAAGAGCCTGCGAAAGAGGGGCGTCCTGTGTGTGACGGAGGGCATGTCCCCATGGTAGCGAAATACCTCCCCGTTTTCAAGCTTTATTAGTCATGGGATCCCATACCTGCCCGGCATGTGTACAGTTGTTCACAGATCAATGTTGTGGAATTTTTTGAAGCGGGCGGCGTATTCTGATTTTGTGTGGATGGAGTGGGGAGAACTCGTCTCTTCTCGGTCGTAGCACAGTCGGAAACGTTTGGCCAAGGGATGGTCTTCCCAACCTATTGTAAAGACTGGGAAGATGCTTTGCAATTGTCGCCACAACGTTCTGCCGCCTCCCAACATGAAAAGGACGTCGAAAGGACCGTCCTTGTAGATTTCCTCCGCTTCCAGCTGCTCGCGCACGCTCGTTTTTACACCCCGGAGGATGATGTGGTGCACTCCCTCGATGCTGCGCCAGAGAGATTCCTGTTCGGCGGGACAAATGACAGTGACCTGGGCATCCGGGCGGCAGATGCTGAGTGCATGCACAACGGTGTCGAGAAGTTTCGCTTCGCTGGAATCATCCGGGCTGACCACAATAATGCGGAAGGGAAGTCGCGTGTACCGGCGCACAAGCGCCCGGGTGTCTTCGTCCATCTCCGGCACGAATCGTTCAGTGGTTTTCCAGCGATGGTGCATCCAGAATCCGTCCAGAATATGCTCATTTTGGCACTTTTCTAAAGCGAGATTTACTTGCATTGTAATGTCCGACAGACTCTCACAGCCCTCCGGTAAGTGAATCTCGCGCCCCAACACAGTGTCCCAGTGCCCTAGCGCGGTGTTGCGGGTGAACACAGAAAACAGGTGTCCTTTGCCCTTGCAACGCTTGTAGATAATGGCGGGCAGGGGAGTCACTCCGGTCACTTTCCCGAAGTAGGGCAGGTAGATGCCTTCTGCTGTGAACTGATCACTCAGCACGCCCAGCAAGCCCCCGCCGTGTGCGAGCTTGAGCACCTCTCGCAGTCCGTCTTCTTTGCTATACATTTCGCAGCCATAGCGTGTACGCGATTTGTAAATGAAGTCCTCGAGCAGAGGGTTGGATAACTTGCGGTACATGGAGGCATAGCGCGGCACGCGGTGAAAAATGGGGCGTATGCGCGCCAGAGCTTCCCAATTGCCCGCATGCGGGATGCAAGAAACGACGGTGTGACCGTTTGATCCGCAACGTTCAAAAATATCGGCTCCCTCCACGTGGATGAAGCGCTTAAACTCTCGCTCCTTCATGAGACCGGTTTTCATGGAACATGCCAGGTTCATGACGGTGCGCACCATGTTGCGGCGAATCATGGCGCTCAGTTTATCCGCATGCAGAGTTGGGTCGATGACGATTCGCAGGTTTCGGGCTACAATGCGGCGGCGGCGTGCCGCAACGGCCCACACCACATAACCCACCGCCCGTCCAACCAGTGCCACGGCTCTCACGTCCGTCATTTTGATGAGTATGCAGATGAACTTGTAGAGAAGATAGGAAATATGATCCAGAACCCCGGCTCGCTTTTTATGGTCTGTACTTGCCTCCATTGTCCTATTTTGAAAGATCAGTGTTTTGGGTAGGGATGAGCCGCATGTGCCCCTCCACGCCGTTGCGACTGCGAGTAAACTCCGGGTAATAGCCATGCTGTTGCACCAAGGATACAAACTCAGCGTAGCTCTCCATGAGCGTGCGTAGAGCCGGACGGAGCATTTCCATGTAGCGCTGGGGCAGGCCTACCTGACCAATTTTGCCGCCTCGTGGCAGAGAGTTGAGCAGTGGCTCCCCACCCCGAAAGTCGACTCGTAAGCGCGGCGTCCCATGTACTTGTTCTCGCGCGAAGCTCAAATTTACAGCCGTTGTTTGGTGCAGGTGGGTGCTGAGGACGCGGTCGATAATGAGTTCCGCATAACCGTCGTGCAAGCGCACCGCCAAACCATGCTCGTGCGCAACAAGAGAGAAGATACCGCCTTGACGCATTCGGCAGGTATCTCGCAGGTAGCGGTTGATTTCCCCCTCGCTGAAGCTGATTTCTGCTCCACCGGCGTTCTTGATTGCAAGTGTCAGATCCTTCGGGTTACCGCGATCTTCATAGCCTGCAACATCGCTCAAATCTTGCGGTCTCCACATTTGCACCACTGCATACGCCATGCCGCCCGTGAATAGCAAAAACAGCAGTGTTGACAAAATGGACCATACATTGATGCGCGTAAACACAGAACCATTGTCTCTCTCCGGCACAATGGCGGATTCAGACCCTTCATCCTCTCCGCCAAAGTCGGTCATCACTTCCCCCTCATTCCCGGATTGTAACAAGCTCCCCCACGGGGAATCCTGATCCTCTGACCGTCGATTTTTTGTGCGGCGTGTGTTCTCCAGCATGACTACGCACATTATAACACATGACTTTCAGATGGAAAGCGAAAAATCCCTCGACTCCACATCCGTCCGAGAAAAAGCACCTCCAGTGGTAGTTAATGGTACATCATGAAGCATAAGTCGTTGGTTATTTACGATGGACGATGGACGATGTTCGATCTGAATGCTAGCGCGCTCTGCATTCCTCTGTTCTTCGCCCGAATCCGTTGTAACTCCAAAATAGTGTGGAGAGGAAGTGAAATCGGCTCACAAAAAAACGAAAAAAAGACTTTTCATGCGTGCTGAGCAGAGTATAATCTCTCCGTCTGACTGCCACGGGCGGGGAGCCAGTGGCGGAAACCCAGACCGGCATATACGACTATGACAGAATACACCACACGCGTACTGGAAACGGTACGCACCAAAAATGCTCATGAGCCTGAGTTTTTGCAGGCCGTGCAGGAAGTTGTCTCCACCATTGAGCCCGTTCTCTCCGCCAAAAAGAAGTATGAGGAGAACTGCATTCTGGAGAGAATCACAGAACCCGAACGTACCATCATTTTCCGCGTACCGTGGACGGATGATGCCGGTCACATCCACATTAACCGTGGTTTCCGCGTGGAGTTCAACAGTGCGATTGGCCCATACAAGGGCGGTCTGCGGTTCCACCCTTCCGTGAATCTGGGCATCCTGAAATTCCTCGGGTTTGAGCAGGTCTTCAAAAACTCCCTCACCACGCTTGCCATGGGCGGTGGCAAAGGCGGTTCCGATTTTGACCCGAAGGGCAAGAGCGATGCGGAAGTCATGCGCTTCTGCCAGAGTTTCATGACGGAGCTGCAGCGTCATATTGGCGCAGATACCGATGTGCCTGCTGGTGATATTGGTGTAGGAGGGCGCGAGATTGGCTACCTGTTCGGGCAGTACAAGCGCCTGCGCAATGAATTTACGGGTGTGCTCACGGGCAAGGCTCTCAACTGGGGTGGCTCACTCATTCGTCCGGAGGCAACGGGTTATGGTTGCGTCTATTTCGCGCAGAATATGCTTGCGACGCACGGCGATGACGTGTCCGGCAAGGTATGCACAGTGTCCGGCTCCGGCAACGTGGCGCAGTACTTGGTGGAGAAGCTCAATCAGCTGGGCGCCAAGGTCGTCACGATGTCTGATTCCAACGGCACGATCTACGATCCTGCCGGTATCGATGCCGAGAAGCTCGCATGGGTGATGGAGCTCAAGAACGTGCGCCGTGGTCGCATCAAGGAATACGCTTCCAAGTTTGCCGGCTCTGAGTACAGAGAGGGACAACGCCCTTGGAGTATTCCCTGCGATTGTGCCTTCCCTTGTGCCACGCAGAATGAAATTAACGGCGCGGAGGCATCCACACTCGTGAAAAACGGTTGTAAGCTGGTAGCCGAGGGCGCCAATATGCCAACGGACTTGGATGGTATCAATGTTTACCTCAACTCCAAGATTTTCTACGGTCCGGCTAAGGCTGCCAACGCGGGTGGTGTCGCTGTTTCAGGTCTCGAGATGGCCCAGAACAGCCAGCGTCTCGATTGGACCCGGGAACAGGTAGATGCCAAGCTTCATGATATTATGAAAAATATCCATGAAAATGCGTACAGCCACGCCCGCGAGTACAGCAAAGATTGCACGGCAGATTTCACCAACTACGTGGTTGGCGCCAATATCGCCGGTTTCGTGAAGGTGGCGGACGCCATGATCGATCAAGGCCTCGTGTAAGTAGCTCTCACTTATTTCTACACTGCCCGGCTTGGCAACAGGTCGGGCAGTTTTTGACTTTTTACGAGCCGACGGTAGGACAAATAGGTTGGGATGAAGTGGAAAAGTAGAGAAAACTCCCCGGTCGGGTGATCGCGTGTTCACTTAGGAGTACGCAAAACCACGGTAGCAGTACATATGCTCCATTAAAATTTTCCCATGCCCATTCAACACTTCTCCCCTGTGTTTCATGGAAAATGGACGATGGAAGAGAAGTCTCCCTTTTCCCCTGCTACTGCTTCAGCTTTGCAATTCCGCGCAACGCGCGCGAATTTTGTAAATCGTGAATGAACTATCATAAGTTATTTAATGCCGCAGCGGCGCAGCAGAGCTGTCGGATCGGGAGCGCGGTGCATGAAGTTTTGGAAGAGCTCGGAAGCAGGGCGAGCGTTGCCTTGCGAGAGAATGCAGCGTCGGAAGTCGCGTCCTGTCTCGGGGTTAAAGATTCCCTCTGCCGCGAAACGTGAGAAGGCATCCGCTTCCAGCATCTCAGCCCATTTGTAGGAGTAGTAGCCGGCTTCGTAGCCCCCATCGAAAATGTGGGTAAAGGCACGGAGCATGGTTTTACCCTCGCATGAAAGCGGCACGCGGTAGTCCGCCAAAATCTCTCGATCCACTTCTTCAATTGGCCTGTTCATGTAGCGGTCGGTGTGGGTATGCAGCTCCAGGTCAAGCTTGGCAAAGCTCAACTGGCGCATGAAAGCGGAAGCTGCACCGTAGTTGCGCGTGGCCAGCATTTTTTTGACAATGTCAGAGGGCAGGGGGGTGCCGGTTTCGGCGTGGGCAGAAATGAGCTTGAGCGCTTCAGGTTCCCATGTCCAATTTTCATTGATTTGGCTGGGTAGTTCCACGAAATCCCACGCCACATTGCAGCCTGCCAACGCACGCACTGGTACTTCGCTGAGCGCCTGGTGCAGCAGATGCCCGAATTCGTGGAAAATAGTTTCCACCTCATCGTGATTGAGCAGCGCCGGCTTGTTGCCGATTGGGCGGCTCAGGTTGCCGCACATGAGTGCCACATGCGGCACGCGAGGTCTATTGTCCGTGGGCGGACAACCGCAGCTCAGGCATTCCATCCAAGCTCCGGCGCGTTTGCTTTCCCGTGGGTGCCAATCGGCGTAGAAAACGCAGAGCAGTTCTTCGCTTTGCGCATCGTGTATCTCGAAGTAGAGCACCTCCGGGTGCCACACTTCAACTTTCCCCGGCGGCACGGTTTCTCCCGCTTTCGGGCAGTAGGTTGGGCGTTCGGAAATGCGAATGCCATAGAGCCCCTCATAGATGGAGAACATACCGCGCAGCACATGCTGCATGGGAAAGTAGGGACGCAGTTGCTCGGGGTCAAAATCGTAAAGCTCGTGGCGGCGTTTTTCTTTCCAGTAGCTCACATCCCACGGGTTGAGTGCGGATATGTCTTGCCCCGTCTTTTGCTCTGCGTAGCGCCGCAGAGTCTCCATCTCTTCCTCGTAGGCCGACTTTACTTCATCATGCAAGCGGTCAATAAAGTTCAGGGCGTTGCTGCCACTGCCGGCCATGCGGCGTGCGGTGGCGTAGTCGGAATAAGTGGCAAAGCCCAGTAGATTGGCCTTTTGCTCCCGCAAGCGCAGGATGCTGTGGATGAGGGGCTCGGTATCGTACTGCCCGGCGCCTCGGGTTTGCAGCCCTTCCCAGATGCGGCGGCGCAGTCCCTCATTTTCTGCGTAGGCGAGCACCGGCTGCACAGAGGGGAATTGCAAAGTAAAGCGCCACGCCGGCGATTGCTCGCTGCCGTGCCCTTTGGCGAGGGCATCCTGCTGCGCGGTTTGCAGGGCGGACTCCGGCAGGCCGGCCACCTCCGTCGGCTCGTTGGTCACATAATCCCAAGCGTTGGTGGAATCGAGCACACGCTCCCCGAATTCGCGGCAGAGGCGCGCCAGTTCCGTGCTCAGTTCGCTCACTTTTTTCTTATCCTCAGCATTCAGTTCGGCGCCGTTTTCACGGAATAGGGTCAATGTCTCAGAAATATAGCGTTGCTGCACAGCTGGGAGTTGTTGTACCCACGGCTGTTCAGTCGCCTCTTTCAGTTTGGCGTACAGTGGCTCGTTGAGCAGCACACTCATTCCGTAGGCCACTACCTCCGGAGTCAGCTCCGCTATCACTTCACGCAGTTCCGGGCTATCCATCACACTCTGCAAGTGGGTGAGGCGTAGCCAGCCTCGGTTGAGTGCGGCGTCGCTTTGCTCCAGAGCCTCAAAGGTGTTTTCGTAAGTAGGACATCGCACGTCGCATATCTCTTCCACGCTCTTTTTTGCCCACTGTATGGCCTCGCGTATCTGCTCGCGCGCGCTGTCTGCCGTCAACTTACTCCACGCTATTTCTTTCGTCTCTTCCAGGTATTCTTTTCTGCCTTGCATTGCGCCTTTCATCTTATCACATGCGTCAACCCTGCATTTACAAATCTATTTTCTATTCAGGGCAAACGCACATCCGTCCCAAGAAAATCTTCTCCGGGCTCATTCAACCTATTTCCCTGGCCAGGGCAACCGCATTAGAAAATGCGGTTGCCTATGTACGATTTACAACACGCACGACGGCTGTAAGTGCGTATAGACAGCGCGGATGCACTGCCCGGAGGGTGAAAACTGACGACGGCTGTAAGTCAGTTTGGCCAAAAGCATAGCTTTTGCCCCGAAGGGGTGAGGCGTCGTGAGGCGACTCCGAAGCAACAGTCGTGAGGCGACTCCGAAGCAACCATGGCAATGTGGTGCCGGTGAGTCAACTTACGATGTACGATTTATTAATAATATGCGCGTTGCGCAGATTCTTTTCGGATCATTAACGTATGCAGAGATTCCTCTAGATCCATCATTATGGTGACCGGTTGTTGTGATGATTTTGATACGTATAAACATGGATATCAGTCAATAAGAGCATTTTCTCTGTTGATGACCTTCTCTCAAATGCGTTTGCTGTGTTTCCCAGGCGTTTCCTATGGATGAAGGAAGTGAGTCAGCAAGGTGTCGAACCCGGTTTGCAATCGTGCATCCAACTTCATACATCATAAATCGCACATCGTAAATTAGCAACAGCATTTTCTAATGCAGTTGCTTCGGGGTGTTGATTTTTCTGCTTGACGCTATTCTCGAAAAGCTATAGAATCAGAGAGGTGAGGAGGACATATGGAAGACTTAAAATTAAACATTAAACTTTGGCTCAAGGCGAACAGGCATGATTATGCATGGTTGGCGGAGCGTTGCTATGTCACCGAAACCACGGTGCGTAATTGGATGGCCAAAAAGCCTATTCCCAGGGCGAAGGCACACATCATTCGCGAGTTGATCAATCAGAGCCCGGTGACAATGCCGTCTGCGACTCCGATAGATGTGACGCTTCAAACCCAGGTGATGATACGCATCGACAAGAACGTGACCAAGCGGTTGGAGGACAAAGCATTTACTCAGGGCCTGACTCTTGAGGAGTTTCTTCAACGAACGCTGGCGAATCTGAGCGCAGAATAAGGCGGAGCAGCTCAACCGGTCGTGGGTGATGCAGGCTGCTTCGGTGATGGATCTTCCCCCTGGCACTCTCATTGGAGAGCGCTACAAATTACTGAAGTCGATTGGTCAGGGGGGCTTTGGCATTACCTACATTGCTTGGGATAAGAAGGAGAGTTGCCAAGTAGCGGTTAAGGAGTGTTTTCCCCAAGATGTCTGCGTGCGTGACCCTCATACCGGGCTCGTAGTACCGATGCGTGACAGCTACGAGCAGCGCTACCTGAAGGCCATCGAGTCGATGAGGCGCGAGATACGTACGCTCTCCGGGTTGAATCATGAGGCGATCGTGCCTATCCACGATGTCATCTGGGGAAACGGCGGCGTATATTGCGTGATGCCTTGGTTGCCCGGCGGTACGCTCAAGGAGATGATCGAGCAAAAGCGGGAGAGCATCACACCGGAGCAGGCAATGACCTGGCTGCGCACGCTGATGGATGCCCTGAGTTATATGCACGGGCGCAGCATCACGCATCGCGATATCAAGCCCGCCAACATCATGTTTGACGCACAGCAGCGCCCCGTGCTTATTGACTTTGGCGCCGCCCTCAATCGTGCAGAACGTACGGTTACTACCACGACTTCCCAGGGTGCTTTCTCTCGCAATTATGCCGCACCTGAGCAGATTACCGGCAAGGGACGTATTGGCCCTTGGACTGATTTTTATTCTCTCTCTGCTACTTGGTACGAGCTGATCACCGGCATACCCCCGGAAGCTGCCGACGCTCGGCTCGCACAAGACGATATGAAGCCTCTTGCCAAGCAGGCTTCCAAGCTCGGCTATCCGGTAGAGATGTTGGCCTTGTTAGACTGCAACATGTCGCTGCCTGTCAACAGGCGTTGCCAAAGCGTGGAGCAATGGATGCAGTGTTGGGAGGAAGGAACACTACCGCAGATCGTGGATCCTGTGAGGCGTTATCGCAGGTATCTCGTTTTCTTGCTCGTCTTCGCACTGCTTGGAATGGGCAGTCTTTACGGCGTTTATTCTGCAATCCGTGGGAAGGAGATTGGAATCGGTAAGGAGGACGTATATCAATCCGCCGGGCTGAGGGAGGAGTTCGTCAGGTACGTGAAAGAGGAAATCCACATGCAGGATTTCAAGAACTTTTGTGCGAAGTATCAAGAGATCTTGGACCGGTCAAGGGAGGAACACTTTCGCCAGATCGATCGCTATGTTGAGGAGTTCTCCGCGGCTATTGAGAACGTGGAGCAGTACAGTGAAGCCGAAAAATTGTCGAAGAAGCTAGATGATGAGCGAAGTCGGCTTGATAAGCATTTCACTCAGGATAGCGAGGAGTTTTTGGTTAATTTCCAGAAAGAAGAAAAATCGTTTCCTCGCAATATCCTCGAGACTGTCAAACCTCGAAACCTCGGGGAAGAAATCATGATGCCGGCAATTAGCGAGCAAATCTCTTATGAGATGACGCAGTGTGCAAGTGTCGTTCTTTCCCGTAATGTGGAGATGCCGGAAAGCAAGAAACTTGCCGATGAGTTTCTAAAGCTCAATGGGAAGCTCGAAGAGAAAATCAATCTCCTCTATGCGAAGGAACAAGAACATGGGAAAGTTAAGCGGGAGGAAGACGAAAAATGAACAAGCCTCGTGGATAAGGCCGGGGCAAACGCATTAGAAAATGCGTTTGCCTATGTACGATGTACGACGTACGATGTACGATTGCGATTATAGCGCGCTTTGCGCGGGACGGAGGCACCTAGCG
>CANRJD010000056.1 GCA_947630815.1 uncultured Akkermansia sp.
TAGTATGCCTATGGCGCACTGAATTTATGAGGTAACCGATCGAGCATTTCGGCGTCCTGAATTTATGAGGTACCGCGCCAAACCCGCATTGCCCTAGGGAGTTCTTCACGGCAAACGCATTTGAAAGAAGTTCATCAACAGAGAAAATGATCTTATTGCCTGATATCATCTCTTATACGTATCAAGAATCGTGACAAGCAGCGGTTATTATGATGATGGCTCTAAAGGGATCTCAGCATACATTAATAATCCGAAAAATCTGCGCAACGCGCACATTATTAATAAATCGTACATCGTACATCGTAAATCGTACATGGCAAACACACTTTCTAATGCGTTTGCCCTGGGGAGTTCTTTTCGACGCTTTACAAAATAAAGCAGCGTGGTATAATCGGCGCTCCTTCAAAAACGCTCATGAAAAATCTGCTATCCATCGAGGAACTCTCCGGCGAACAAATCAAGGAATTACTGGCGCTTGGACACAAGCTGAAAGCGGAACGCGGACACCACACCACGCAATCATTGGCGGGGCAAACATGGGCGCTTATTTTTTCCAAGTCGTCCACGCGTACACGTGTATCGTTCGAGGTGGGTGTGAGCGAACTGGGCGGACGCCCCATGTTTCTCTCCACGCACGATACACAGCTGGGGCGTGGAGAGCCGGTGAAAGACACGGCGCGCGTGCTGGGGCGCATGGTACACGGGGCAATTATCCGTACCTACGCCCAGAGCGATGTGGCAGATTTCGCTGCGTACTCCGGCATACCGACCATCAATGCACTTACAGACCAGGAACATCCGTGCCAAATACTGGCAGATCTGCTTACGCTGGAAGAGCTGTACGGCGTAGGCGCATGGAAAGACATGAAAATTGCATTTATGGGCGACACGGACAACAATATGGGGCGCTCGTGGATGTGGGCGGCCAAACGTCTGGGGTTCACACTGGCGCTGGGCGGTCCACAGCAGGCCCTGCCGAGCGCAGATGTGCTCGCCAAGCTTAACTACTCCGGCATCATCTGCACCACTGACCCTGTGGAAGCAGTGCGCGATGCCACTGTCATCAACACTGACACGTGGATTTCCATGGGGCAGGAGAACGAAAAAGGCACGAAAGAAAAGGCTTTCTTCCCCTACCAAGTAAACCGTGAATTGTTGACTCACGCTGCGGCAGGACACAGCGTATTCCACTGCCTGCCCGCCTACCGAGGCTACGAGATCACCGATGAAGTGCTGGAGACGCATGCCGGTGCTATTTTCACCGAAGCTGAAAACCGCTTGCACGCGCAGAAAGCCGTCCTCTATACTTTGGCACAATCATGAGCTACACAGAACGTATCGAAGAACTGTTGGATGATCTGTCTGTTTTTGAGGACTGGCAGGAGCGCTATGAGTACATCATCTCGTTGGGCCGCCGCCTGCATCCCATGCCGGAACAGTATCGCCGCCCGGAAAATCTCATTCAGGGGTGCCAGAGTCAGGTGTGGGTCGGCACAGAGGTGGTGGATGGAGCTTTCATCATCCACGCCGATAGCGACTCGTTAATCACAAAAGGACTCATCGCCATTTTTGTTCGCTTGCTTTCCGGGCTCACACCCCAGGAAGTGCTGGCGGCAGATTTGAGCAAGCTGGACACCGCCGGGTTGAAGGAGCATTTAGCCTCCACCCGCGCAAATGCCCTTGCCACCATGGCTAATACTCTTCGACACGCCGCAGCTGAACACGTCTGAGTCCATGTTAGAGCGCCTGGATCAACTGTTGGCAAACCGCCGTGCAGCATTGGAACCGGCGACTGATGCTTACCGAGTACTACCGGAAGGGCTGCTTTTTGCCGGTGTGAGTGTCGATGCGCTTGCCGGACGTTTTATGGTGTCACTGCGAAATACGGAATTGCCTCCGAATTTAAACGAGTGGCTTCTTGCTAGCGGGGCTGATGTATTTGTGAAGCACCTGTCGATGGGAGACAAGAGCGCACCTGAACCACTGCGTCTGCCGCAGCAGCCGTTGCAGTTTACCGTGCGGGAAAATGGCGTCCGATACTGGTTGGATATGCAAAGCGGATATTCTCAAGGGCTCTTCATCGACCAGCGAGACAACCGAGCTCAGCTGCGCCGCCTATGCCATCCGGGCATGACTGTGCTGAATCTCTTTGCCTACACTGGTGCATTTTCCGTGTGTGCCGCCCTAGAGGGCGCCGTGACCACAACGCTGGACCTCGCGCGGCCATGCCTTGAACGTTGCCGCGAGAACATGCGAGCAAATGATGTTGACCCCGAAAAGCACTTCTTCTGCAGAGGAGATGCTATGCACTGGCTGAGCACCTTTGCACGACAAGGGAGGAATTTCCATATCATTGTGCTGGATCCCCCAACTTTTTCACGCGATGCGAAGGGGCACGTGTGGCGTGCCGACCGCGATTACACGGAACTCGTGCGCCGCGCAACGCTCTGCTTGGAACCTCGCGGGCATATCCTGTGCACAACCAACTGTCGAAGTATGAGTGCGGCGGATTTTCGGCAAATGGTGAGCACCGCATCGCCCACAACGGCATGCTTGGAAGAAGTCCCCATGCCCTTCGACTTTTCTCCGGAAACTTATCTAAAAACGTTATGGATACACAGCTGACCCCCATTGAGCAAAAAGCCCTCTCCATCTTCCGCCAACCGCCACGACACCTCAACTGCGCGCAAACGGTGTGTGCTACCATGGGACGCGAGGAGCTCGTTCCTGCTATGCAAAATTGCAACGTAGGTAGAGCTCCCGGCGGTACGTGCGGAGCTCTCTACGCAGCCATCGCCATGGCTCCAGAACGGGAATCTGAGTTGCGCGAACTCTTCACTCGCACCCTCGGAGCAGACAAATGCGCGCTACTGAAACGCGACGGACACGTGCCCTGCCCCCGCTGCGTGTGCACCGCTGTGCGAGCGCTGAGCGAGGAGTGATGCCCTTTAATCTCTGGAGGATTTTGGGTCGAAGGCATCCCTCAACCCATCGCCCAGAAAGTTCAGGGCGAGCAGAGTGAGACAGAAAAAAACGGCTGGGTAAATCAGTAGCTCCGGCGCTACTTCCATTCGATCTGCACCCTCTTTGATGAGCGTGCCCCACGAGGAATTGGGAGCTTTCACCCCCAGGCCAATGAAGGAAAGAGTGGATTCTGTAAGAATGATACCCGGCACAGCCAGCGTGGTGTAAACGATGACTGGACCAAGTAAATTCGGTGCAATGTGGCGGAAAAGGATGGCAACGTGACTCAACCCAAGTGAGCGGGCTGCGAGTACAAACTCCTGTTCCCGTAATACGAGTGTTTGTGTGCGCACAATGCGCGCCAGCGTGAGCCAGCCGAGTGCGCCAATTGCCAAAAAAATGGGCACCAACCCAAAAACGGGTGCCACAGCATCCCGGCTCCACCCTGTGAGCTTCACCACATAATCCGTCATTTGCCGGCACGGATCCTCAATACTCAGAGAAAATACAACCACCACCACGATAAACGGCAAGGCGAAGAGCACATCCACAATACGCATCATCACCGCATCTGTGCGCCCGCCCACGTAGCCGGACACCATCCCGTACACCACCCCCAGTACCACGGCCACAGCTGTGGCCAACATACCCACCAACAGTGAGATACGCCCGCCGTACAGCACACGCGCCAACATGTCGCGGCCAAGGTGATCCGTACCCAACCAATGATGCCAACTGCTTGCCGCAGCAATATGATCCAAATCCGTGAGATTTGGGTTAGCGATGCAGGGGAAAAGAGGCAGGACGAAGCATAATAGCGCCATGAGCATCAAAAAAACGGCCGATCCCACTGCCATGCGATTGGACATCAGTCGCTGCAGAGCACCCCGCAGCGGCGAGCAACCGGAAGACTTTGGGGAGGGGACACTCATGAGCGAAGACGTGGGTTAAGCCAGGCTTGGCAAATATCGACAGCAAGGTTTGCCGCTACGATGAGAACTCCATAGCAGAAAACAAGCCCTTGGATGAGGAAGTAATCGCGATCTGTGGTGGCATTCACGAAATGTAGTCCCATCCCCGGCACCTGAAAACAGGACTCCACCACAAAGGAACCTGTGATGAGAGCCGCAAAAGCCGGTCCCATGTATGATACTGCCGGCAGCAAACCACTGCGCAGCGCGTGCACCCACAGAATACGCCTAGGCCCTGCTCCCTTTGCCCGAGCTGTACGCACAAAGTCGGAAGCCAATGTCTCAACCATACCCGCCCGAGTGAGGCGCGCCACATACGCTGCATTCACCAAGCCAAGCGTAACAGCCGGCAGCAAAATGCACAGTGAATTATCCCAACCAGCCACGCTCAATCCCGGCACATGCGCACCCAGTGTGATGCCGAGCACTGGCGCCAGCACAAAGGAGGGGATGCAAACGCCTGCTACAGCCGAGAGCATCAGTAATGTATCCGTACGGGTATTGCAACGGTAAGCCGCCACCATGCCGGCAGGGATGCCCACCACCACGGCCAACAGCATAGCCAGGCACCCCAGTTCAAATGACACGGGAAAAGCCTGCGCAATAATCTCTGACACCTGTATCCCCTCGCGCACCAGCGAGGGACCGAAATCTCCATGCAGCAAAATAGCTTTCCAATAGCGGGAAAATTGTTCCCAAAGGCCAGCATCAAGCCCATACAATGAATTGAGCTGACTGAGCACGTGCTCCGGCAACTTGCGCTCACCTAAAAACGGATTACCTGGCAGGGCGCGCACCAAGAAGAAGGTGAGAGACTCCAGGACAAAAAGCACCAGTAGTCCCTGCCCTACACGTCTGGCAATATAACGCATCATGGCTTCACCTCCACGACATCCAGCGGATGATTGTCTAGCAAGAGCGGATACCAGCCACTCACGCGGACAGACTTCATGTAAGTTCGCTCGCTCCAGTATAGTGGGATAATGGGACAAGCGCGCAGCATCTCGCGCTCAGCAGCTGCCAAATGATCAAGCCGATCCTGAGGGTTCTCCGCTTGACGGGCGGCAGCAAGCTGCGCATCGCAGATTGGGCTGCCCCAGCCGGTACAATTATTTCCGGCATCGCTCTGCCAGAGCTCCACAAAGGTGGCGGGGTCCAAAAAATCACCGCTCCATGAACAGGAGGATATATCGTACTCTCCGTTCTGTTGTGCAGCCTTGTAGGCAGTCCACTCGCACGAACGTATCTCAACCTGAACACCGAGGACACGTGCCCACATCGCTTGGATACTCTCGGCCATCACTCTCTGCACATCACGCGAAGTCGTTATAATCTGCAGCGTTGGAAATCCTTGCCCCTCCGGGAATCCGGCCTGAGCCAACAAATCCTGCGCCATCCGCTCGCGCTGCGATTGAGACATATTCTGCACATCGGCATCTGCTGCACCGGCGTAATCTGCCGTCGGTTGAGTGAACCCGTAAGCCACCCTGCCTGCGCCGCGTACCACTCGCTGCACCAAAGCTTCGCGATCCACCGCAAGAAATAGAGCTCGACGCACGCGCACATCATCCAGCGGCGGTCGGGCTGTGTTGAGGCGATAAAAAATTGTACAATAGTAGGCATCCCTGCAAAACTCCTGCGGCGAGCGTCTACGAGCGTCGTCTAGCATTTCCGGCGGCACATTGTTGGAAATGTGCAGCTTGCCGCCAAAAAACATGCGTGTCTCAGTGTAACCGTTGACAATGGGCAGAAAGTGGATGCCCCGGTTACGCACCTCGTTCGCACGCCAATAACGCGAGTTAGGCACCACGCTCAAAAAATCATTCAGACGGTGTTCATGAGGCACATAGGCGCCGTTACCTACCCAACCTTTTACGCGCGACCACAGACTGCGGCGATCAAGCATTCCCCCCATTTTTTCTACATGGTGCGCTGGAAGAGGAAACCAAGTGAAGTGCAAAAGGCGGCGCAGAAACTGAGGTTCAGGCGCCTCAAGCTCCAGCACAAGTGTGCGGTCATCCGGTGTGCGAACTCCCACTTGATCCCACTCCACCTCACCACGGTTAAAGGAACGCGCACCACAGAGCGGAAAAAGCATCTCGGCGTAGCGTCCTCCAAATTTTGGGTGCAGTAAGCGATGGTATGCATACGCAAAATCACGGGAAGTAACGGGATGTCCATCGCTCCACACGGATTCACGCAGGTGAAACACCCACACTCGTGCATCCGCACTTCTTTCCCATGTTTCCGCCACGCCGGGCATCACGGCTCCGGAATCGCGCGCATCCGGTCGTACCAATCCCTCCAGTAGAGTCGAAATAACCTTACCATCGGCTACCGCCGTGGCCTTATGAGGGTCAAGACTCTGTATCTCCGTATTGTTGCCGAGGAGGAGAATCCCCTGCCTCGCCGCAATAGTCGCACTACTGTCACGCTCCCCACAGGCTGCAAGCCCCACCAGCAAAACACCGAACATGACGCGCACAAACCACCTGCGCAGCACGGCGTGCCGACTGGGCTGCGGATTACTCATCATCCGATGCGTCGGGCTCCGTGGTCACATCCGAGTCATCCTCTCCTCCGTGAGCCAAGATGAATTGCAGATCCTTCAGATCCAAACTAGAGGCGAAGCCGTCATCACCAAGCACATTGGTAACAAGCTGACTCTTGAGGATTTGGAGCTTTCGGATCTTCTCCTCGACGGAATCACGAGTGATGAGGCGATAAGCTATGACCTTGTTCTTCTGGCCTATACGGTGAGTACGGTCAATGGCCTGACTCTCCACGGCGGGATTCCACCAAGGATCGTAAAGCACGACGTAGGACGCAGAAGTAAGGTTCAAGCCTGCGCCACCCGCCTTCAGCGAGAGCAGGAACACGCTTGGTTCCTTCGTTGTCTGGAAACTCTCAATAACTCCCTTGCGGTCTTTCACCTGTCCGGTCAGGTAGTGGAAAGTGCGATTTTCCTCCACCAAGCGATCCTTAATGATATCGAGCATCTTGACGAATTGCGAGAACACCAGCACCTTGTGTCCTTCCTCACGCAACTGGTCAAGCAAGTAAAAGAGCGCGTTGAGTTTGGCACTACTCACATCACGGTAATTGAGCTCAGCCGTGCCGAGATCAGCTTTCAATCCCCGCTTTTCCACGATCTCCTTGAAATCGGGCAACAAGGCGGGATGGCAGCATATTTGGCGCAGCTTCATGAGGCCTTGGAGAATGGCAAAGGAGTTCTTCTTCACCTCCTCGTTGGAATCAAGCCTCAGCAGCGCCTTCTGAATCTGGCGCAACTCGTGACGGTACAGCTGAAGCTGAATGCCCTCCATACGCGCGAGCACCACTTCTTCCGTGCGAGGCGGCAAGTCTTTGGCCACCTGCTGCTTCGTACGGCGGAGAAGGAAAGGCTTGAGGCGCGCAGCTAAGCGATTTTGACTCTGCGAATCCTTGCGTTTGTCAAAACGTTTCTTGAAATAGGCACGGCTGCCAAGCACACCGGGCATCGCAAACGCCATGAGCGACCACATATCAAGCAAGCGATTCTCGATCGGGGTACCGGAAAGCACCAAACGGTTGTACGCAATAATCTCTCGCGCAGCTTTGGCGGCTTTAGAATCCGGGTTTTTGATTTGTTGCCCCTCATCCAAAATGACGGTGAGCCACTTGATGGAATTGATCTGGTTGCCGCACACGCGCAGCTGAGCGTAGTTGATGACCACCATATCCACCTCGGAAAGGATATGTTTCACATCTGCCTGTTCCTTGTTGCGGATGACCATCACACGTACACCGGGGGCAAACTTTTCCGTCTCGCCAGCCCACACATCCAACACAGACTTGGGACATACGATAAGCACCGGCGGCGTGGGTTCCTTTTTCTTGCCCTTCCCTTTGCCGGAGTGATTGCGTGCCCACTCCTCACGCAACCAAAGAACGTAGGTGATGGACTGGATGGTCTTACCCAGACCCATATCGTCTGCCAGGATGCCGCCAAAGCCATTCACCGCCAGATAGGCGAGGAAGTGGAATCCCTCCACTTGGTAAGGTCGTAGCGTCGCCTGCAAAGTACTCGGAACATCCGGCTGCACATCTATCTGAATCTCCGCCGTGCGCTCCTTGATTTTTGCCCATGCCTGAGGATCGAAAACTTCCGCAGCCCGCGGATCTGCCAGCTGTAAGGCGTGCATGCGGTGGGTCTCTCCGGACAAGTCGTAAGGATCCAGTCCCAACTTGGTCACAGCATCTCGCTCATCATCATTGAGCTTAATTTCCAAGCGCATCCACGTCCCGTCATCCATGCGCACGTAGCCGCCGCGCGCTGCAACCAGAGAGCGAATTTGCTCCTTGGAGAGAGTAAGCCCCTCCACATCAAAGACAACGCGAAGATCGAACCAGTCGATTTCCTGCTTCACTACCTCGAAACGGATGGAGGCAGCAACCGGATCCGCCAGCAGGGACTGCAGTCCCTTATCCATCTCCACATGGACAGTGTCCGGTATTCCCTTCACCCACTCGGCAAACTTCTCAGGAAATTGCTTGGTGATTCGAGTTTTGAAGACGCTGTTGGGCAAATCAGCCTTGTCACCATAAACTTCTTTGAGCCATTTTTCTATCTCCTGAGTGTAATGTTTGCTGCCCGACTCATCTGTGAGATCATCCTCCTTGGTGCGCGGCAAACCATACGTGAAAGTCATTTCCTCGATCATGGAGGGAATGGGGTAGAGATAATCGCGAATGAAGCGCAGCAGGGTGCCATCCTTCACGCGTACCTGTTCAAGAACCTCCCAATCATCTTTGCCGAGGCGCTCCTTCCGACGACCTGGCTTGTCCTGCGCTGTCACTTCCAGCAGCACATGTTCGGTGTCCAGACTGGTGAGACCCTTGGCAATCTTCATGTGGAAAGTGGGGATCATTTCGATATCCACAACGCGCTCCTCCATGCTGGGCGGTAATGTAGCGCCAATTTTGCGCAAAAACTCTACACCGTCTAAGCTGTCAATGACGGCTTTCGGAATGGAATAGCGGGGCTCCACCTCCGTGCCCTCCATCCAACGAGGCGGACCGGGAAACACGGTCTCATCAGACTGGTAGAGCTCCTCCTGTCCGGGCAGCTGACGCACAGAGTGAGTGACATGCACTCCGGCGGCGGTGACCAGCTGCAAACCGTAGCAATCCGGTACAATAGGATCATCGATACATATCCATTTCAATGGCTCCTTGACCACTTTGAAGTAGCAATCGTCCAAATTGAGCAGATAGCCCTTCAGCGCCGGTTGGTGAAAGAGTCTATTCATCACACGGCACGCTTCATCCTTATCCAGATCCAACATCACAGCACCTTCACGCTCGCTGTAGTCGTTCAGAACGTTAAGCAAAATATCCGACTGGGGATCCATCTTGTACGAGCCGCGTATGAAACCGCTCATCAGCTCATCCAGCTGTGCTTTCTCCCGAATGGCTTGCCACTCATCAGCATCCAGATGGCGATACTCGAAATGAGCCTCGTTGATGGTGGAAATAAGCCGCATGTGAAGCGTAACACGCTGGGGCTGAGGCGGCCGCTCGTTGATGTTGCGGATGCGCTCATACCACGTGTTGATCTCTTTCTCATGCTCCCACTCACGCATACGCGCCTGCACCTTGCCGAGGTCAGTGACAACGCTCATGAAAGTGGGGAAACTGATGCGTTTTTTAGCGAAGGCGTAGGCGATATAATTCCAGAACTCCAAGATATTGCGCGGCGGAGTAGGCCAAAGCTCCAGTGCCTCATAGCCGGAAATCTCCCAACGCGGGTTGAGTCGCACGAGGTCATGGTCGTGTATCTCCTGTTCAATAGAGAAACGACGGTAGCGCTTTTCCAAGCGATTCACATAATCCTCTTCCCGAGCATCCAAATCGCGGCCCAGCTTCTCCTCCAACACGTCGGTGAGCGGTATCTCATTGAGCTCGTTGGGACTCTCCGGCATGCTGGTGCCGCGATACAAACGCTCAATCATGGTGGCGACCAGACATACGCCCGCCATTTCCTCATCCTCAGCTGTACATGAGCCATACCATCGGTTACCCTGGAGACGAAGACTGGTGCGAAACACACCTTTTTTCGTTTCCACGCGACCCTGAATGAAGAGATGATTTCCGAAGATCTGAGTCACAGCGCCCTCTCTTTGCAATCTTTCGCCTTCACTGCGCACATTTTCTGTGTAAGCGTTGAGGAAATTGAGAGTAGCTCGATCCGGATTGAGTGACGAGTTTAACATGTTACACCTGCCTTGCTGATTTTATTCGGAGCCCATTCACTCCAAACTCCGCTTCCTATACTGCGGCTTGATTTGAGTGTAGCACGTTTTCTGGGATATTTCAAGATGCGCTTGATTCTTTTTTCATTTTTTTTTGCGAAAAGGGGGCAGAACAGACTTCTACCCACATTTTCACAAACACATCAGTTCATCAACGGCGTTTAACTTCTTCGATCCATAAAAAAACGTCTCAATCAACCGTGCCCGCAGTTCGTTCAACTTATGCTCAATCGGATAAACATATTGCTGATACCCAGGGATATCGGTAGAATGCTTTTTGCTAATCATGAATCGCAAATGAGCAGTCTTTTGCAACAGCGGCAGGCTCCCCAATAAAGCATCGGCGACGGCGTCTGCACTCGCTCGATCCACAACCTTAGCATACTCCTGTTGCATGTGCTCAAAAAGATCCCGCAAAGATTGCAACTCTTTCACGTAATCGTCGGGTGTCAGCTTCGAAACCGGCACCCGATCAAAGACAAATTGCACGGGAAGCCACTCAGAGAGTTCACGAGCCTGCTGCTCATTGCAATGCACACGCTCTGCCAGCAACCGCGCAGAAAGATCGTCCACCCCATATGCGCGCATCAGCTCGGTCATGAGCTTGTTGTGCGCGTAGTAGGCACGTCCGGACAATGAGAGGGGAGAGTCAGCAAGCTCCTCCTTCAACAAGTTGACGTACGCTGCGGGGGCTTGCAAGCGGCGCGCCATGGCCAAGCATTCCGCTCCGTGCTCCGGGGTATTGCGGTGGCGATCCTGTACCAAGAACATCATCCGCAGCAGATGCACACGCTTGATGGCGCTTCGAGCGGCCTCCACTTGCTCCACCGACATCGCTTTTACCTCTGCCTCAATACTTGCAGCAGAGACCGGAGGCAAGGATCCCTGCTGTGCTCCGGCAGGGCATCCCAACAAAAAGGTGAGCAACAGAGCGTATTTCATTCTAAGGTCCCCAAGTAAAACTTTTTCTTACCGCGTCGCATGATAAAAAGCTCACCATGCAACGCTTTCTCCGGCACGAAGGTGTAAGTTGCATCTGTAACTGCCGCTCCATTCACCGTAATTGCCCCGTTCCCCACAAACTCTCGTGCTTCACGCTTGGAAGCACAGATGCTTGTCGCCACCAGTGCGTCCACAATTCCCATACCAACGGGTATCTTCACCTGGGGAGCACCGCGCAATCCGGTGCGGATATCACGCAAACTCATGCTTGTGTATTCTCCGGCAAAGAGCTTAGCACTAATCTGCACGGCATTGTCAAACTCTGCCGCCCCGTGTAAATCAGTGATGATCTCACGAGCTAAAGCTTTCTGGGCCGTGCGCTGCTCCGGGTGAGCGGTATGCTCGGCCTCAATGGCCATGATTTCCTCGGGCGTAAGGAAAGTAAGACGCTTGAGGTAGCTGATCACCTGCGAATCTTCTGTATTCACGAGAAATTGATAAAGCTCATACGGGCTTGTTTTCTCTTTGTCCAGCCACAAAGCATTCCCTTCACTCTTGCCAAACTTGTTGCCTTGGCTATCCGTCACCAACGGCATCGTGAGCCCGTACACTTCATCACCCGTGGTCTTGCGTATGAGTTCGATGCCGGTGGTGATATTGCCCCATTGGTCACTGCCGGCCACCTGAAGATCTACACCTCGTGTCTCGTGCAAATGCTTAAAATCGATGGCTTGGATGAGCATGTAGGAGAACTCGGCATAGGAGATTCCCGTTTCCATCTGGCGACGCACATGATCCTTGCTGAGCATATAGCCCACGTTAATGTACTTGCCGTAGTTGCGAAAGTAATCGATAACGTTTAAATCCTTGATCCAATCGTAATTATTGACCACCTCAAATCCAAATACTCTTTCCACCTGTTCCCGCAAACTCTCGTAATTGCTCATCACGAGTTCCTTCTGCTGTAATTCGCGTTCTACCGTGCCCCGCGGATCACCTATGAGCCCTGTGGCCAATCCCACCAACAGCAGAGGATGATGCCCCGCGCGTTGCAACCGTTTCGTGATAAGAAAGCTCGAATAATGCCCCAAATGCAAGCTTCCTGCCGTCGGATCCGTGCCTATGTAACACGTCATCCCCCCCGCATTCAGCTTATCAATCAGCTTCTCATCCGAAATCTGATTGACTAGTCCGCGCCATTGCAGTTCCTCGTAGAATGTCATCATCGAGACGCATTGTACCACGACTCCCCGTCTCTGGCAAGAGTGAGCAGTTCGTGTCTAGGGTAAATGTATTTGAGAGAGTTAAGCAACAAAGAAAACACCCTTGTTGACTGATACCATTGTTGATATGTATCAAAATTCGTGGCAACAGAGGTCATCATGATGATGGCTCTAAAGAAACCCCTGCATACGTTGATGCTTCAAAAAATTCCGCGCAACGCGCGCGAATTTGGCAATCGTACATCGTACTTCGCACATCGTACATAGGCAACCGCATTTTCTAATGCGGTTGCCCTGCCCCGTTGTTTTGCAGCCTTGACAATGGGAGGTCTCCTGCGGTATAGTAGCGATGAACTTATGAGATACTCAGGTCTTTATACCGCGATCATAACTCCATTCCGTGACGGGATGGTGGATGTCGAAGCTTTCCGCGCACTGATCGAGGCGCAAATCGCCGCAGGGGTCACAGGTATTGTCCCGGTGGGAACCACGGGCGAATCCCCTACCCTCTCTCACGCCGAACACATGGAGGTCATTCGTTTGGCTATCGAGAGCGTAGCCGGACGCTGCCAGGTGATTGCCGGGACCGGGTCAAACTCCACTGCTGAGGCCATTACCATGACTAAAGAGGCGGCAGCCATGGGAGCAGACGGCACGCTGCAGGTCTGCCCTTACTACAACAAGCCCAGCCAGGAAGGTCTCTACCGTCATTTCAAAGCCATTGCCGAGTGTTCCGACCTTCCCGTGCTGCTCTACAGCATTCCCGGGCGTAGCGGCATTGAGATTGCCGTGGAAACCGCGGCGCGGCTTGCCGCAGATTGCCCCACCGTTGTTGCTATCAAGGAGGCGGGCGGCAGTGTGGATCGCGTCAATCGACTTGTGCAAGCAGTGCCGGAAGATTTTGCCGTACTCTGCGGGGATGACGGACTCACGGTGCCTTTCATTGCATGCGGAGCAGTGGGGCTGGTGTCGGTGACATCCAACGTGGCGCCTGCGCAGATGAAAGAACTCGTGGATGCCGCTCTGAGCGGCGATGGCAAGAAAGCGCTTGCCCTGCAGAAGAAGTATTACCCGCTCATGAAAGGGCTGATGAGCTTGGACGTCAACCCCGTACCCATCAAAGCGGCTCTGGCGCTGCGTGGAGACATCTCTTGGGAACTGCGTCTGCCGCTTGCTCCGCTGGCTGAGGAGAAAAAAGCTGTGCTGGCTGACTTGCTTCGCCGCTTTGGTTTGCTCGCATAATCTCATATCTTAACTCGTTATGAACATTCTTGTCACCGGTATCTCAGGTCGCATGGGGCAGGCCGTAAAGCAGGCCGTCGAACTTTGTCCCGATACAACATTGACCTCTACCCATGACGTGGGGCAGGACATTGCTGCCGCGCTTACCCAAGCCGACCTTGCCATCGACTTCTCCTTTCACGGCTTCACGCCGGAGTTGCTGGCTGCGGCGGTGGAGCAGAAGAAGCCACTCGTCATCGGTACAACCGGTCACACAGATGAAGAACGCGCCGCCATTACTGATGCTGCCAAGAGCATTCCTATTGTCTTTGCTTCCAACTACTCCGTGGGAGTAAACACGCTTTTCTGGCTCACCCGCAAGGCCACTCGTATCCTGCAGGGTTATGATGTGGAAATCGTGGAAATGCACCACCACCATAAGCTGGATGCTCCCAGTGGAACCGCCCGTTCCTTGGCCGAAGTCGTGTGTGAAGA
>CANRJD010000057.1 GCA_947630815.1 uncultured Akkermansia sp.
GGCACGACTATGCAATATACGACAGAAGTTGAACACATGTGTTGCGTGAAAAAGGGCTGCGACCACGGCCCGGCGCCTATTCCTCAGGAAGGCGCATGGACGCAATCCAAGAAGATTGAAGATATCTCAGGACTTACGCACGGCGTGGGCTGGTGCGCTCCCCAGCAGGGCGCCTGCAAGCTCACCCTTAACGTCAAAAATGGTGTCATTCAGGAAGCGCTCGTGGAAACCATCGGCTGCTCCGGCATGACTCACTCCGCCGCCATGGCTTCCGAGATTCTTCCGGGTAAAACGGTACTCGAAGCGCTCAATACGGACCTCGTGTGTGACGCCATCAATACCGCCATGCGCGAACTCTTCCTGCAAATTGTCTATGGTCGCACACAAAGCGCGTACTCTGAAGGCGGGTTGCCCATCGGCGCCGGACTGGAGGATCTCGGCAAGGGCCTGCGCTCGCAAGTGGGCACTCTCTACGGCACGCTCAAGAAAGGCTCGCGCTACTTGGAGCTGGCAGAAGGTTACATCACCAAACTCGCGTTGAATGCGGATGATGAAATCTGCGGCTACCAGTACGTGAAAGTGGGTCCGATGATGGAAGAAATCAAGAAGGGCACGGATGCCAACGAGGCATATAAGAAGTACACCGGCACTTACGGACAATTTGAGGGCGCTGCCAAGTACATTGACCCACGCCACGAGTAATTAACACCTAACCCATTTTCAGATTATGCCATTATTTGAATCATACGATCGCCGCATCAACCAGATTCTCCCCGTGCTGAAAAAGTACGGCATCTCTTCCTGCGAGGAAGCAGAGAAGGTATGCTTGGAGAAAGGCATCGATGTGCGTGCCATTGTGCGCGGCATCCAGAATATCGCCTTCGAGAACGCCGGCTGGGCCTATACGGTAGGCGCTGCCATCGCTATCAAAAAGGGCTGCACCAAGGCTGCCGACGCAGCTGAGGCCATCGGTGAAGGTCTGCAGAGCTTCTGCATCCCCGGCTCCGTGGCGGATGACCGCAAGGTAGGTCTGGGTCACGGCAATTTGGCCGCCATGCTCCTGCGCGAGGAGACGGATTGCTTCTGCTTCTTGGCCGGGCACGAATCCTTCGCCGCGGCGGAGGGAGCCATCGGCATCGCCAAATCTGCCAACAAGGTACGTAAAAAGCCCCTGCGCGTGATTCTCAACGGCCTTGGAAAAGACGCGGCCTACATCATTTCCCGCATCAATGGCTTCACCTATTGCCAGACTAAATTCGACTACGCTACCGGCAAGGTGGAGGTCGTGAAGAAGACCCCCTTCTCCACCGGCGAGCGCGCTAAGGTGAACTGCTACGGCGCGGATGATGTGCGCGAAGGCGTGGCCATCATGTGGCTGGAGGGCGTGGATGTGTCCATCACCGGCAACTCCACAAATCCCACCCGCTTCCAGCATCCCGTGGCCGGCACCTATAAGAAAGAGTGCGTGCTGAAAGGCAAGAAGTACTTCTCCGTTGCCTCCGGTGGCGGCACGGGTCGTACCCTACACCCGGACAACATGGCGGCTGGTCCTGCCTCCTATGGCTTCACCGATACCTTGGGCCGCATGCACAGCGACGCCCAATTCGCCGGCTCCTCTTCCGTGCCTGCGCACGTGGAGATGATGGGTCTCATCGGCATGGGCAACAATCCCATGGTCGGCGCCACCGTTTCCGTGGCCGTCGCTGTGGAGGAAGCCATGGCGAAGTAACCTCAGACATCAATCCTTTATCCTGCGGTCCGGCGGTTTCGTCGGACCGCTTTTTTGCGATCGGCAATGCCCATCTGTCCATCCGTCCCAAGAAAAGGCGATCCCAACATGCAGTTATCGGCGAGCAATGAAACATAACACGTTCATAATTTACGATTAAAACACACCCGACGGCGTAAGGCAGTTTTGTTCATAGGAAGCGCATGGAAAATGGGTTGAATGAGCTCGGAGACAATTTAAATTGGGACACGTGTAGTCCATCTGCGTTTCGTTTTGGGGTGGACTTGACACGTATTGTCGAACTCCCTACAATGTACAGACGTGAACTGGATAGTGAAAGTCATCAGTGTGCTGATTTTTGTGATGTTGCTAGTTGCACTCGGCTCTGTCCTTCACTATGGGAACTCTCGTCGAGTGCTAAAAAGCTTAGAAATAATCCGACAGGATCGGGAATGCCTGTCAGCGGGACGCGTTGTGGACGCTTGCTTCTTCCTGAGTACTGCACTATTGTTTGGTTTTGGTTTGTATTCCTGCTTTGATGTGGAGGGACTTGAACGAGAAATGATGCTCGATTGGTTCGGTGGCGCAAGTATGCTGCATGCGGTTTTTCTGCAGATCGTCTTGTCATTTTTTACCCATCGCCTCAACGTGCCGGTGCGCGTGGTGCTTTTCAGCGCCATGGTGGGAACGAGGGATGAGAAGCGGCACCTTCCCTACCTCTCGATCTTTGTGTACTCGTGGATGCGTTACATGGGACTCGTCCTGTGCTTCTGGTACGCGGTGGCGTCATGGAGTCGCCTTTCTCCCGAAAACAGCTGGCTCCTGATTATTATTGGGACCTCATTTGTGTACGTTGCATCCCTGGTGCATTGGTTCTGTACACGCGAAAAAAAAGCATTGACGGCAGAAGAACGTTTGGCGATTGAGAGAATCGAAAGAAAGACAAGGAAATAGTTCTCCCAGGCAAATTTGCATTGAAACATAATATGGCATTGTAGTAGAATTTCCGCAGAAGATGATGAAGACTATCACGCTCAACAATGGGGTCGAAATGCCGACGCTCGGCTTTGGAGTGTACAACATCAGCAACAGGGAAGTGGCGCGCTGCGTGCAGGAGGCGATTGAATGCGGGTACCGGCTCATTGACACGGCACAGTGGTATGGCAACGAGGATGGCGTAGGACGTGCAGTGGCAGAATGCGGACTGCCGCGCGACCAAATCTTTATTACCACCAAATTGCAGAGTGGACGCGGCGTGGCGGAAAGTGTGGAAGAGTCCCTGCGCAAGCTGCGTTCAGAGTACATTGACCTGCTGCTCATCCATTGGCCAATGGGGAACGACGCGGCAATTTGGGCAACCATGGAGCGCCTTTATGAGTGCGGAAAACTGCGCGCCATCGGGCTAAGCAATTTTTATGGGAGTGACTTCGAGGGCATCCTGCATCGCTGCGAAGTGGTGCCGCAGGTGATTCAGCAGGAACTACATCCTTTCCGCCAACAGACCGTGCTGGTGGAGCGTTACCGGCAGCTCGGTCTCGTACCCCAAGCATGGTCGCCGCTTGCCTGCGGACGCGAGAACATTTTTACCAATCCCACGCTCATGCGTATCGGCGCGGCGCACGGTAAAACTGCGGCTCAAGTGGCGTTACGCTTTCTTGTGCAGTGCGGCATTTGTCCCATCCCAAAAACGACGCATAAGGAGCGCATGGTTGAAAACAGGGCCATTTTTGATTTCTCTCTCAACGCGGATGAGCTGACTGATCTCCGCGCGCTTGACCTCGGGCATGGGCTTTTCGGCTGGTACGATTGATTCAGCTTGCCCCGGCGCAGCTTTTATGTCATGATGGCGCGGCGCTATGAGAAGAAACGACCGCGAGGTGACGGATTGGAACGAAATTCTGAGCATTGTCCAGCGGTGCGAGCTGTGCCACATTGCATTTCACGGCGAGGAGTATCCCTACGTCGTCCCTCTCAACTTCGGTTTTCAGACACGCAACAAACAGCTCTTTCTGTACTTCCACGGCGCGGCTGAAGGGCGCAAACACGAACTGCTGCGCAAGAACCCAAAAGTCGCCTTCGTGATGGAGCATATGCAGGGCATCAGTGGTCCTGAAAACGGTGTTGCCTGCCGCTGCTCCGCTTTTTACGAATCCGTGATGGGCGAGGGTACGCTGGAGTACATTCACGGCGAAGAAAAAATTGCTGCCCTGCGCTGCCTCATGCGGCACTACGCCGCCAACTCTCCTGCACCCCCGCATTTCGACTCTGCAGTTCTGCAGAAAACCGCCGTCCTCCGTCTTGCCGTTCATTCCCTGACCGCCAAGCGCCACACCTAGGGCAACCGCATTAGAAAATGCGGTTGCTTATGTACGATGTGCGATTTATTAATAATGTGCGCGTTGCGCAGATTTTTGAATCATGAACGTATACAGAGATTCCTCTAGACCCATCATCATGATGGCCGATTGTTGTGATGATTTTGATACGTATAAACTGGAATATCCGTCAATAAGAGCATTTTCTCTGTTGATGACCTTCTCTCAAATGCATTTGCCCTGGCGCCGCACTGCTTCAGCTTGATTTGCCTGCACGCTATCAGAGCCTCGTCAACTTGTACCAGGGATCGGCGGAGAGAAAACTCACAGTGCCTCACTTTAGCGCGCCGATGCCACGAAGGATACCAATCATGCCCTCGGCAGCGAGATCGTTGACGATTTTGCCCTCATCATTGAAAGTATAAAAGTTCATGATGGAACAGGAAATCTTCTTCCCGGTGGGAGGAATGCCCATAAACTCTCCGTCATGCGTACCGATAAGCGTCCAATGTACAGCCACCACATTGCCCTCTGCCACCATTTCTTGCAGATGCCACTGCACATCTGAAAAGCCGGAACGCATCCAGCGCACCACGGAGAGGTAACCCGAGCCACCGTACAGCGGCTCCTCAGAAGCCGGGGTAAAGAAAGGAGCATCATCTGCCACCAGCTCATCGGCCAGAGCCTCATCACATGTGTTGATCATCTGCTCAAACTTCTTCATGGCCGCTTTATTGCGCTCAACGTGGGAGCCGTTACATGATGGCGAGCAATCGGCTTGCTTGGGCGCGGGGACAGGCTGTCCCTCCTGCGCAGTGGCCAGGCAGAGGGATGAAACGAGGCAGAGAAGGATGGTCATTTTCATAGGGAGTTTTAGGGTTCGTTGCACATCTTATCAAATGAACGCCGGAGAAGGGAGAAAAAAATCAACAATCCGATCGCAAATCACACGTGTCCCAATAAAATCTTCTCTGGGCTCATTCAACCCATTTCCCATGCGTTACCATGGATGAAGGAAGTAAGCCAGCAAGAAGTTCAAACCTTTGATGATTGAGCAAATCTGTGAAAGCGACCGACGGCCGTAAGGTCGATTAGCCAAAAGCGATAGCTTTTGTCCCGCAGGGGTGAAAACTGACGACGGCTGTAAGTCAGTTTTCGCCCCTGCGGGGCAGTCCTGCGGCCTGGCCAGACGACCTTGCAGCCGCCGACCGTTTTCCCGCAGCTCCGCTGCGCATTATTTGCAAATCGTAAATCGTAAATGAATTGCGTGTTGGGATCGCTTTTTCTTGGGACGGATGTGATCGCAAATAACACCCTGGACAGTTGCGCACAAAGTGCCCGGGGGAATGTTCGATAAGTTGAGGGACGGTGTCGGTGAGGCACAACTCCGGGTGACCCAAGGTATTGCGCTCACGAAATGAACAGCCGCGAATGGGTTCGCGTAGGTTTGGCGGCAATCCCGGGATAGTCGGGAGCAGCTGCCCACGCTGAGAGGGATCCGGCACGGCAGCAATAAGGGCACGGGTGTAAGCATGCAAGGGGTGGGCGAGCAACTCCTCTGTGGGGGCATGTTCCAAGATGCTGCCGGCGTACATCACTTGGATGCGATGGGCGTAGTGCCGTACCACACCCAAATCATGGGTGATGAGAATGATCGACGTGCCGAGATCCTGCTGACGCGCGCGGAGCAGATCCAGCACCTGCTTTTGCACCGTTACATCCAAGGCGGTGGTGGGTTCATCAGCAATCAGGACGCGTGGGCGCGTGACGAGAGCCATGGCGATCATCACTCTCTGGCGCATGCCGCCGGAAAACTCATGCGGAAAACAATCGGCACGATGAGCGGCATCCGGAATACCGGTGAGCTCCAACTCGCGAATGGCGCGAGCGCGCGCTTCCTTGCGGGAGAGGCCACAATGGATGACGAGAGGTTCAGCCACTTGGTCACCGATGCGCATGCAGGGATTGAGCGACGTCATGGGATCCTGAAAAATCATGGAAATGGCATTGCCTCGGATACGGCACAACTCCCGCTCGCTGAGGCGCAGCAAATCCTTCCCTTCAAAAATGGCCGTGGCCTCCGGATGAATCCAAGTGGGAGGCTTGGGCAACAGCCCCATGATAGCACTGCACGTTACTGATTTGCCGGAGCCGGATTCACCCACCACACCCAGCGTCTCGCCGGCGTGCAGGTCAAAGTCCACACCGTTCACCGCATAGGTCACTCCTCCTCGGGATCGAAACTCGACGCGCAAGTTGCGCACTTGAAGCAAGGGTGTATCCATCAGTCAGACACCTTGAGGGCAAATTGAAGTGTACGCAAGGGACGATCCTGCAGTTGCAAGGCTCGCACCACCGCTCGCAGAGCCTCCAACGAAGCGGCGGCATCGTACAGCGCGTGATGCCATGTCTTCCCCGGCACTAATTGATCGACCGCCGACACAACACCCAATGCTTCACACACCGAAGAAAGAGTCAAATCCTGTAGAATGGGGATGCAGTGACGCGCCAACGCCAACGTATCCAACCATGGTCCAAAGCCATGCGCCGGGAACACGCGCAGAAAACGTCGCTCGGTGGACGGATTATGCCCCACCACCACGCGGCCGGCGAGGAAATGCCGGAATGTGAGCCAGAGCGAGAGCATGGTGGGGGCGCCCTTCAAATCCGCTGTGGTGATGCCGTGCAAGCGTGAGGCCGACCAACGAACCGGTCGCTCGCAAGCCAAGTACGTGGTAAAAAACTCCACCGGAGCAAACAGCGAGGGCGCGCACAGCATACCCACCTGGATCGGCAGATCCGTCTCTCCCGGCGCAGCGCCGGCAGACTCAAAATCAATGGCCGCATAAGGCAACTCTGCAATGGGGCGCTCTGTCATTCGCACGTCCATGTCAGAGCCTCCTGTATCTCTTCCAACAAGGCTGCGTAATCGCAAGTGGTGAATTTGCCATCACGGTACAGCTCGCGACCATCCACCACAGTCAGGCAAACTTCGGCACCGCTCGCCGCATATACCAGCTGCGAGACAATGTTATGCACCGGCTGCATATTGGGAGACGAGAGATCCAGCGCGATGAAATCCGCCTTCATGCCCGGCTCCAGGGAGCCGATATAGGGCGCATGCAAAGCCGCAGCACCGCCCAAGGTGGCGAGGTCGAGGACCTCCTGCGCCGGAGCAACAGTGGGCGAAAGAGCGTGCACTTTCTGCAAGAGAGAGGCCACATACATTTCGCGCAACATATTGTGCGCATTATTGCTGGCCGGACCATCCGTACCCAGCCCCATAGGTACACCCGCTGCGCGCAAAGCGCACACAGGGCACACCCCGCTGGCAAGCTTCATATTGGAAGCGGGATTGTGCACACCCGCGCAACGACTATCGGCAAGCATGCCCATGTCCTGCTCATCCACGTCCACCAAGTGGAAAAATGTGGTATCCGGCCGCAACAATCCAAGTTGTGCGCAGTAAGCTACGGGACGCAGCTGATGCTCTGCCAGGCACTGCTGCGTTTCCCAAGGTGTCTCTGCCAAATGCATACCGAAAAGCGAACCGGTTTCATCCGCCAAATCGCGGCACTCGCGAAGCAATTCCGGCGTGGTGGTGTAAGGCGCGTGCGGCACCACGGCCTGACGGATGCGTGGATGATCCGCCCACTCCGCACTGTACCTGCGCACGAGGTCAAAGTAGGCCTCCTTGTCCTTGGCCACCAGAGTTGGGAAAAACTTGGTCGTACTTTCGCCAAGTACTGCGCGCAATCCCATCTCGTCCGCAGCGCGAAACACGCTGTCCTCGAACATGTACATGTCGTAGAACGCCGTGGTACCACTGCGTATCATTTCCGCCATGCCAAAACGAGCGCCGAGTTCGACGAGATGCGGCGTCAGTTTGGCCTCCTGCGGGAAAATGTCTTTCTGCAACCAATCCTGCAACGCTTTGTCATCCGAGTACCCGCGCAACAAACTCATGGACACATGCGTATGCGCGTTGATGAGACCCGGCATGATGACCGCGCGTCCCAAATCCACCCGCCGAGCATCCGGATAGAGCGTCGTAAGCACATCCGCATGCCCCACGCATTCAATCGCATCACCTGCCACCGCCAGGGCGCCTTGGCGTATTACATCGCGCCCGGCATTCTGAGTGACCACGTAATCTGCAGTGTACAGGGCATCGGGAGTCGTCGTCATCGTAACCAGAAAAGGATGGAGCAGGTGAGAATAGCCGCAGCATAGAAAGCGCCAAGCGCCGCCAGCATGCGCGTGAGAGAAAGGTGCTCGGAAAACCACGCCAACCAGTCGCGCAGCAAATACGGCTTGGGCACCCACAGTATCGCCACGCATAGCACAGGGTACCACCACAGCGGAATGAGGATACGCGTAACCGGTTCCTTGAGGTACGCCGCAGTGAGCGGCACAATCCCCAGCAGCAGCAAGAACAGTCCGAGAGCCCGACCGGTCAGATTCGGCTTCGATTGTGTGCAGAGCACGTAGCATACCACAGGGCACGCAATAAGCAGAGGCGAGCGCAAACCCTCAAAGTCAAACAGCTCCATACGCAGTGGATTGGCGGGGGATCCCCAAAGCAGAAGCGCTATCCACACGAAATCGAAAATGAGAAGCGCTTGGCCGAATCGAACGGACGCGACGGCCGCACGCGCCAGATCCAATGTTTGTGCCGGACGAAACAGAGCCGTCAGATGTGCCAGCAAAAGTACAATTCCCATGACCAGCCCAGCCACACCGAGAGGTACTTCTTCGTAGGGATGAATCCAATATTCGTTCATCATGAATCAGAGTGTAATGCCCAGCTGCTCCGGCAGAGCGCTCCGTGGGCGCTCCGTTAAAATCTCCCCGCCATGGGAACCCACCGCCACAGTGTGCTCAAAATGCGCGGCGGGCAGTCCATCCTGCGTCACCGCCGTCCATTTATCTTCCAGCACCTTCACTTTCCAAGTACCCAGCGTAATCATCGGCTCAATCGCCAGTATCATGCCGCGCTTCAAATGGGGCAGACGGTATTTGGGACGGTAATTCGGGACGGATGGGTCTTCGTGCAAGTGGCGTCCCACACCGTGCCCCACATAATCCCGGACAATCCCGAAGCCGAAGGGCTTCACATAATCCTCAATGGCACCACAAACATCCGCCAAATTATTACCCTGCTTCGCCTCGGCTATACCGCGGTAAAGAGCCTCTTCTGTGACGGCCAGGAGGCGACGCACATCATCACTTACATTGCCAACCGGCACGGTGAGAGCATTGTCACCGTACCAGCCATCCACGATCGCGCCAACATCCAAGCTCACAATATCGCCGTCCTTAATGACACGATCGCCACCAATACCGTGCACCACCACCTCATTCACCGAAATGCAGATGTGTCCGGGATAGCCGTAATAGCCATGGAAGGCGTTACCGCATTTTTCACGCTCAAAAAGCTCTGCTGCGTAAGCATCCACCTGAGCGGTCGTCACCCCGGCGCGTACAAATTTGGCCACTTCGGTGAGAATGAGCGCCGACACCTCGCCGGCTCGGCGCAACTTGTCGATCTCGTTGGGATTGCGGGTAGATATATGCTCCGCCATGAGCTACGTACAAGGTTAGAACTTATATCCGGCATTCACTCCCACGGTGAGCTGGAAGTGATCCGCAATGCCCATGCCGGTATCGCGTTGTATCTTGCGCGCGTTGTTGCCGGTCCATGAACACTGAACCCACGGAGTAATGCTCAGGCGAGCATCGCGCCCCAATTTGCCACCGTGCGTGAAAGGCTGCAAGGCCACACGTACCCGATAGGCATCGATACCATCCACTCCACCGCCCCAATAGCTAAAGGACGGAGCCATGCCGGCGGACACCTCCAAATCAGCGCCATAACGCGACTTGTTCATGATATTCGTAAAGCGATAGCCCGCCTCGGCGTCCACGTAGTAACCCGTGAGGCCGTAAAAACTTGCGGCAAGCTCCGCGTGTCCGAAAAAGCCTTTCTGATGATCGTTGAAGCGGGCAGCTAGGACAAATTCCTGAGTCGAACGGTGGGAACACTCGTCAAATCGTCTTGCGACCAGCCCCTCCAACCCGCCGCGCTTAAAATCGTACCCTACTTCTACCAACAAGTTAGGCAGCACCTCTTTCCCAATGGAATACCCCGCTTCAAATTGCATAATATTCCCCAACGGACTCGAGGCATCCCAAATCACCCCGGCCAAGCCGTGCACACGGTGCTGAATCCCTCTTCGGAACATATTTTTGTTGGCAAAAGTGTGAGAAGCGTACAAGTGGGATGTACCGTATTTGCTCAAGTCATCCGTCACCCCCATGCCGCGCACTTGGTAGTTGCTGGCGTAGAGCATCAGGTCAATCACCGTGTTGGGTGTGGAGGAAGGTGAACTCACCGCTGGAAGAGCCAGTGCATCGTATCCACCGGCAGCGGGAGAAGGCTCCATGAATTCTGCCGGCAGCTCCGACGCACCATTCTGGTAGCTGACCTCGTCGTACGTGATCTGACCATCCGGTATGGTAGGTGGCGCCTCCACTGCCAATGCTCCCGAAATGCCTAGAGCCGCGAACAGAAAAAATCTCTTCATCATACCCCGTCAGTTTAATCCCTTCCCATCTCTCTGGCAAGCCAAAAAACAGACTGCTTGCAGGTTATTCAGACATCTCCCCAATAAAATTTTCTCCGAGATTATTCATCCCATTTCCCATGCGTTTCATGGGAAAAAGCTAATCGTGTAGCTGTCACTCAGCAGCATCTTCATACGGTTGCATGTGCTCGCAGAGATCTGTAAAGAAGTCACAGATAAGAGAATCGCCGTAACCCTGAGCATCAATAATTTTCTGCGCTGCTCCGCGCACAGCGGCACATGCCTCGGCATTGACAAGAAGGACCTGTGTCTTGAGCTCAATGACCTCCTTTTTTTGTCCTGCGTCGAGCTGCTCTGAGTGCACATCGTAGGAAATGGCCTTCTCGTTGAACCCATTCTCCTCCACCATCAGTGCCATCATCAAGAAATAGGCGGAATCCCGGTCATCCACCTCTTCCGCCAATTTAACCAGCTCCGTCAAGGAGTCCAATTTCTCCTGCGCACGTGTCCTGAACTCATCGTAACACACCCACTGGAGAGGTTTTTCAGCAACCTCCTCTTTGGCGGGCAACTCGATTTCCTGCTGCATTGGGAGGTACGTTTTCTGCTGAGCATAGAAGGGAATTTTGCGCAATTGCCCTTTCCCCGTGACGGCATAGTTGACCTCGTGCGGCTCATTGGGGCGGAAGGCAACCTGCTTCACATCGCACTGCATGGTCCTGGAGTCGTAGCTCCACACCAATTGATTCCCCCCGCATGAACCGAACTTCATGTGTATGCCCCCATCGCTATCATCGTCCCACTCCTCCCCCTGCCTCACGGTGCATTTTTCAGAGGTGTAATCTCCCGTTGCAGTCACATGCTCGTGACTACCTTGGTAGCGACTCTCATCCTCCGGCTCTCGTCTGTCCATGCGATACTCCAGCACCAATTCATGGGATAAATCGATGATGAGTGCCTCAATCTTTCCACCTCTGTCATGATGGGTGAGTACCACAGCAGCGTCGCACACGTAGCCACTCGTGTAGGGCGTTTCGCTCTCAGCATAGTAGGTGGTGGAGCACAGGGAACTACTCGTTGTCCTCCACACCTGAATACAATAGATATTTTGCTTGTCTCCAGGGCATACCCCAACGTGTGCCTGTACGCTGTCACCGGCAGAGATCAGCGGACGAGTGATAAAATAGTCTTTCCCCGTAGCAATAAGCTGCTTACCAATCTCTTCCTGCCGCTGCTTATCCTCCTTCCAATGGTCAACGCGCGAATCGAAGCTCCCCCCCACGCATGCGAGAGCAAATTGATACCGGGCAGACCTATCGACAGCCTCCTCATCCGACAGCTTCTCAATGGGAACGGCAATAAGCAACTCACCAGCTCTGTTGTAAAGCAAAAACTTGCCATCTACGTAATCCACTGTTTCCGGGTTGGTTTTCGTACCGCCCGGGTGATGATAGATGCCTGGCATGAAATACCGCACAACGCGCTGCTCTCCCTGCCTGCTGCATACCACCAAATCATGAACAGAAACTCCGCAGCCTCCCGAGGTCAGAAGTGCCTCCACTCCATCCGCCACCACGGCAGAAAGACACCAAGGCCACTCCGCATCCCTTTGTAGCGGCACAGGATTCGCCATACTGGATGCGGCAGTGGCGATGAACAGGGACAGCAGCTTCTTGATCATACCGACCGCATGAGGGAGAGAACGCATTTACTTCTCACATGAAGCCTCATTCTCCAGCTTCGGGCGAATAATTTTTTCGTAGTGCTCTATGTTGGCGCGCAGGCGGGGGGCAAGATTAGAGTTTGGAGCAGCATCAACGGCCCGCTGCATATCCGCAGCCATCTGCTCATATTCACGCCTCAGCGCATGTATCTCCGATTTGACGCGCCAGGCCAACTGAGCAACCTCCGGCTGCAAATTCGGAGTATTTTGAATAAAATCCTGTACTTTCTGCGCCTGCTCTTGCAGCTCCTCCGGGGCCAAGTGCCCGACAAAACCCCGCGTAAGCTGGTGGAGAGACTCGATCTGTTGCACGTATAGCTTTGGAGCCTCAACCACATCTTTGAAGCCCAAGGTATTCTCAGGGTCGAGCGCATTAATTTCATTCACGATATCCGTGTACTTGAAACGCAAATTTTCCGGCACAACGCGCATAGCTTCAGCCAAGGCTTCAGCACGCTCCATCCCCTGCTTTCCTTCGGCACGCGCCAACAGGGCATCCCTCTGCTCGCGCACCTGCTGTGCTTCCTCGAGAGCCGCAATAAGCTCTGCAGGGGTCCGGCGCGAGCCTACCACCACGGCAAAAGGCAAACCGTCTCCATCATGCAACACCATAGTCGGGAAACCTGAAGTGATATGATATTCGTTGAGCATTCTCTCGTTGTCGTGCAACTTCTCCTCACCGAGAGCCTTCACTGCCCCAGGCTGTCGGGGAAAAACCACCTCAACCTCCACATAGCGATCCCCAGCTTGGTTCTCGAACTCCTCGGATGCAAATATTTTTGTGCGCAGATGAATGCAGGCAGGGCACCATTCCTTGCCTGTAAAGTTCAGAATAATGGTACGTCCTTCCCGTTTGGCAACCGGAAGAGCACCCTCCAGACTGTCCATCACGGGCATTTCCCCGCCGTACACTCCGGCGGCCAGCAGAATACTGAGAATGATTCGTTTCATCGCTCTTTTTTCTCCAATTGGTGGACGACAGGCACCAACCTGCCGTCCGTAATATACCACATCAAGCCGGCAACATCAAGAACAAGCCCAGGGCAACCGCATTAGAAAATGAGGTTGCTAATATACGATGTGCGATATACGATGTACGATTTATTAATAATGTGCGCGTTGCGAAAATATGTTCTGAATGGCAGATGTACTCAAAATTGAGAGAGGAACAACTTCATTTGCATCGCGGCGTGTGCTGCCATTGCGATTTTCGTGTTCGGAATAGGCGCGTGATCAACAGTTTGGAGTACACGTGTCCCAATAAAATCTCCTCTGAGCTCATTCAACCCATTCCTCATGAGTTTTCCCATGGATGAAGGAGGTAAGCCAGCAAGACGGCATGCTTCGCCAAGTTCGCGAGCAGGCGCGGGAATTTCCCAAGTTGACTCACCGGCACCACCCTGCCGGTTCGCCCCTGCGGGGCAGCGCATCCGCGCTGTCCATACGCACTTACC
>CANRJD010000058.1 GCA_947630815.1 uncultured Akkermansia sp.
ACTCTAGCATACTTTGAACTTCTTGGCACCCTTTTTTGTGCCAAGAACCTGTTGCATTTAATCTTGCAATCCACACACTCACACTCATCGAAACATCCCCCTTGACATCCTCGCCCCCCTGTGATTGAATAGCGTCGCGGGGGAAGCCAAGGCTATGACCTTGTACGTGGTCGGGTGAAACTCCCTGACTCCCCCGCCGTTTTTCTATCTGCGCCACCTCCCTCTCAAAAATCGTCAGATCACCCCCATCTGACAATTTCTCTTCCACAATTTCCGGCTTCCCCTCAAAATCACTATTGACGTTTTTGAGATAATCTGCTAATGTGTCCTCGGATGGAGATACCGCGAGATAGGATTTTAAGTCCTCGACTGGCGGCGTCTCCATCCCTTTTTGTATAACCTTCGGCGTCCCAAACTCGTAAAATCGTAAACGCTTCGGATCCGCTTCATCCTTACGATGAACCGCCGCAAACCACATCATCATCTTCTCCCCATTCACCGTAATCGGGTGCCCGAACACGTGAAATTCATCAGACATATCCACCATCTTTCTCCTGTGCTTCCCCTCATTTTCCTTGTGCACCGGTGTACTTTGTTGAAGATGATAAGCCTCCACAACAACTTCCTCCATTTTCTTGCCCGCCTCATTCTTCGTCTGATTTCTCACCCCTTTGGAAGCCGTACTTTTTACATCACTTGAATCATGGAAATACAGCTTATTCCCCGTCCTTCTAATCACCAACTCTTTCCCGGCAAGAACCTTTGAATAAAACTCCTTGAAATCATCCAGCCACGTCTCCCCGCTATCCGGCGCCTTCTTTGGCGTAAAGTTAATCTCAATCGGCTTCACCTTGTCATTCAGGTACTTCTCAAGCCCCGTCGTATCATTCTCCACCCGATACCTCTTCTCCCCCTCATTCCTCTCCACCATCTGCGCGCTCATCGAAACATCCCCCTCCCCGCGCGAAGCGCGCGAACTCCCAAATCGTACATCGTACATCGTACCTCGTACATAGGGCGCCCCCGCGCCCCCCACCATCTGCGCGCTCCCCATACCATCGCCCCCGAAAAGCGAATCCACATGCGCCTCCAGATACTCCCGCGCCTCCCTCTCCTTCTCCTCCTGCTCCCGGCGCATCTGCTCCTCCATATCCTCCTTCCTCTCCGGCGTCAAATACCTCGCAATCGGGTCCAGCTTACTCTCCCCGTCCCACTCCAGCGAATCGCGCATCAACTCCGCATCCCCCGCCATGTGCTTAAACCTCTCCATCAGCCGCACCAGCTCCTCCAGCGTGTACTCCTCGCTCCCCTCCTTGCGCGTCACCGTGTATCCCTGCCGCGCCACCTCCTCCGCATTCTCGCTCGCCCTCTGCGCTCCCTCTCCCGCCTTTATCTTCTGGCGCAAAAACTCAATCGACCTCGCCGCAAACCTACCCCTCTGCTTCAGCTCCTCCTCAAACCCTGCCCCAAAAAACAGCCACCCCTGCTGCAGCTTCCCCTTCTTCGCCTCCATATCCCTCGCCGCCATCGTCTGAATCGCCACATTGATGCAATCCCAGCTCTCCCCCTCCGCCAGCAGCTTCGCCGCCATCGCCTGCACATCATTCTTCTTCTGCGCGTCCTTGATGTACTCGCTCATCTTGCAAATAATCTCCACGCTCTCCGCCGCCCTCTTCCCCTTTATCTGCCCATTCCTCCACAAATCAAACAAAAACTGCCCAGCCTCGCGCCCGATATACACCCCGCGCGCACTGCGACTCTCATTCCTCGTCAGCCCCTTGTTGTACAGCTCCTCATCCGTCGGCTTCATCTCCCTCACATACGTCGCCGCCGTCTTCCTCAATACAAAAAGCAACTCTATCCTCTATAATTTGCTTGTATTAAACAATATACAATTAATATTACCCCTTTATTTCTGAGGCATCAAGCTTTCGCAAAATTCCCTTTGCTCGTTTTTAGCGTCCCCTCGGTGACTTTATTTTTGAGGCAATGCGGGCAATGCGGGGAGAACCGAAAAACGAATTAGTACATGCTAAAGACTTGCCTTACAGGTAAACTTGGTGTAGAATGCCTGCGCTTTCGTGTGTACTGAACACGGCGGAAGCCGGGGATGGTACCTATCCCTGACCAACGGAAACAGTTGTCGGCTTCGGTTTCCCGCGGCGCAGAATGGAGCCGACATAAGACGAAAAAGAAAAGAAAAATGAGTATATACAAAGTTGAGTGTGCCGTGGGTGCCAATCCCATCACCATTGAAACAGGTAAAATTGCGAGATTGGCCGATGGCGCCGTCACCGTGCGTTGCGGGGATACCGTGGTGCTGGTAACAGTTGTGAGCGCGACAAAAATTAAAGAAGGGCAGACCTTTTTCCCGCTCTCGGTCGAATACAAAGAGAAAGCGGCAGCTGCAGGCCTCTTCCCCGGCGGTTATTTTAAGCGCGAGGGACGCCCCACGGAAAAAGAAATCCTGACCTGCCGAATGACCGACCGACCCCTTCGTCCCATGTTCCCGAAGGGGTATTTTTATGACACACAAGTGATTTCTCTGTTGTTGGCTGCGGATGGAGAGAACGAACCGGATATCCTGAGCATCAACGGAGCATCTGCTGCTTGCGTGATTTCGGATCTTCCTTTTGCCGAACCTGTGGGAGCCGTGCGTGTGGGACGTATCAATGGCGAATTCGTCATCAACCCCACCAACAAGCAACGACTTGAGTCTGATTTGGATCTCGTGTATGCGGGTTCCAAGGATCAGGTGATCATGATTGAAGGATCCGCCAAAGAGCTCCCCGAGGAGGATTTCATCAGAGCTCTGCACGTAGCTCAGGAAAATGTGGCCAAGATTTGCGCAGCCCAGGAAGAGTTGCGCGCTCAGTGCGGCAAGCCTACGCGTGAGTACGAGCTCACTGTGGCCAAGCCCGAACTGCTTGAAATTGGCTATCAAATCGCAGGCGATCGTATCGAGGAAGCCATCTACGCCCCCAACAAGATTCAACGCCAGAAGCAAGTGGGCGCCCTGCGTGATGAAGTAGAAGCAGCCATCAAACAGGCCCACCCAGAGGCTACCGACTTCGATGTAGAGCAAGTCTTTGAGTATATCCAGAAGAAGGCATTCCGCATCTCCATCATGGAGCACGACAAACGGGCGGATGGCCGTGGCATCAAGCAGCTCCGCCCGCTGAAGGCGGAGGTAAATGTGCTGCCCAACGTCGTGCACGGGTCTTCGCTCTTCTCACGTGGTGAGACGATGTCGCTGTGCTTGGCGACCCTTGCCCCGCTGGAAGAAAAGCAGTACTTAGACAACTACACCGGTTCGGTGGACGAAAAGCGCTTCATACTGCACTACAATTTCCCGCCCTTCACCGTTGGGGAAACCGGACGCTTCGGCGGGCAGAATCGCCGCGAAATCGGGCACGGTGCGTTGGCAGAACGCTCCATCGCGCCTGTCGTGCCTTCTGAAGACGAGTTCCCCTACGCAATCCGCGTTTCCTCGGAAATCATGGAATCCAACGGCTCCACGTCCATGGCCTCCGTGTGCGCCGGCACGATGTCCCTGCTTGCCGCGGGCGTACCGCTCAAGCGACCGGTGTCCGGTATCTCTGTCGGCCTCGTCACTGAGTTCGATAAACCCGGCGACCGCACCCCCAAGCGTTACAAGACCCTGTTGGACATCATCGGTTCGGAGGACTTCTACGGCGACATGGACTTCAAGCTCTGCGGCTCAGCGGAAGGCGTGACGGGCTACCAGCTCGACCTGAAACTGCCGGGCATCCCCTTGGAAATACTGGAGGACGCCATTCACTTGGCCAAGCAAGGGCGCATGCAGGTGCTCGACACCATGTGCGACGCCATTCCTGCGCCACAACCGCTCAGCCCGAAAGCTCCGCGCATCGAGTCCACGACGATCCCGGCGGATCGCATCGGCGAGCTCATCGGCCCGGGCGGCAAAAACATCAAAGCCCTGCAGGCCGAGACCGGCACCGACATCAACATCGAGGAAGACGGCACCGTGCGCATCTACGGCAACCGACAGGAAGGTGTGGAGCGTGCTCTTTTCCTCATCGGGCGCATGTTCAAGGAAATCGAAGTGGGTGAAACCTATGAAGGCAAAATCGTCTCCACAAAGGAGTTCGGCGCTTTCATGGAAGTGCTCCCCGGCAAGGACGGCCTCATTCACATCTCCGAATTGGCTGAGGGTCGCACCCAGAAGACCGAAGATGTCGTCAAAGTCGGCGATATTGTCACCGCCAAGTGCATCGGCATAGATGACAAGGGGCGCGTAAAGATGTCCATGCGTGCGGCAGCTCGCGACCGCAAGGCGAAAGCGGCAGCAGCCGGTGCTTAACGGCATTACGGCCATAGCAGTTATACACCCGCTCTCCCTTCTTGGGTGGGCGGGTTTTCATTTTCTGAAAAAAAGTTCGCCAAAGCGTATTTTTTGATTGCAGAATGATGCATTCTGGTGTAAAAGGGTAGCGTACAGTTCCCAAACACACTTGCTATGTGGAAATACATCGTCATAGTCTCTCTCGTCCTCATTGCTGCAGGTTCCTTCGTCTTCTACAAGACGCACCAAGGGCTCGTCTCCGCGAACGGTGAAGTAGCGGCTCTACAGGTCCAGTACGAAAACGCCATTGCAAAGAGTAAGGAAATCTACACTGACGAAACGATCGCGGCTTACGCTCGTTTACGCGGTGAGTGGCTCGTCAAATGCAAGGCAGAGGCCGAAGAACAGGAGGCCAAGTTCCGTGAAGAAGACGTCACCTATACCACCGAGATTGAGCGCCTTGAGGCCGAATTGAAAAGTATGGGCGGTATGATTGATGAGTTCAAAGAGAAGAGACAGAGCACCATTGACTCCCTTGTAAATGACGAGGTGCTTCAGAAAGCTCTCTCGGATTTGCAGGAGAAAAGTGATGTTCAGGTGTCTGATATGGATACCTCTGATCCGGATGTGCTCAGCAGCATCGCGACCAACATTAATTTACTTAAGTCCAAGCGCGATGAAATCTCCGGCGAAATCGCCAAAGATCAATCCACCATCCAGAGCCTCCAGAGTCGCATGGATACGTTGAATGAGGACATAGCGAAGGAAGACGCTCTGGCACGTGAACGCCAATCACGAGTTTCTCCTGAGTCGCTGAGTTGTAACGTCGTTATGGCGAATCCCGGGTGGGACTATGTGATCGTGGATGCCGGAGTGAATGACGGCATTATCATCGGCTCTCGGCTCTCGGTGATGCGCGGGAATCGGAAGATCTGCGAGATGAACGTAACGCTAGTGGAGAACAACCGTTCGAGCTGCGACATCGTCATGAGTACACTGCTTACCGGTGAGACTGTCGAGCCTGGTGATCGCGTTGTTTCCGTGCGCCCAGTTCAGAAGCACTAATCACATTTACAAAATTCTTCTACCATGAAAATCGTTACCTACATTCTGCTCAGCTGCGTGGTTGTCTTGGCGCTCGTCGGCTACCATTACGCTTCCAATCAGGAAACCACCCTGCGTATGCTGGTGGGCGCTCGTGCCGGGTTTGCTGAGGATCCTGCCGGTATGGAGCTCACCAATAAAAACCTCATCACAGAAGCTGCAACCATTGCAAAAACCCGAAGTGATGCTCTGAAGGCTAATACCTCCCGCCAAGCAGAGACCTCTCGGGCTGTGGAAAAATTGGAGGATGCACGCCACTCCGCAGAAAACCACAAAGCCGAGATGGATCGCATGGTGGCTCGCAATGAGGAAGCGGCTCTTCAACAGGAAGAGCTTGCAAAGCAGAAGGAAGAGTTTACAGCCCAACTCCACAGCGTTCCTGGCTTGGAAAATGCCGACGCAGAGAATGCCGTTGATGCTCTCCATGCCGTCGTACAGGAGAGCTCGGAGGCTATTACAAAACTAGATGAGCAAAGCAAGAAACTCGTTTCCCAGCGGCAGGAGCTCAATGAAGGAGTGAGTTCTGCAGAGGTGGACTTCAAGGCCAAAAAGGAGCAAAATGACCGTTTCTTGGAGACTTACCGCAATAATGGCGCTGAGTACACGATCGCCGCTGTGAACCCGCAGTGGCACTTTGTAGTCTTCAATGCCGGGGAAGACAGTGGCTTCTACCCCGGAGATACAACGCCGTTGCTCGTGCACCGTAACGGGGTGTCTATCGCCACCCTGCACATCGTCAGTGTCAGCGGTGGTCAAGTGGTGGCCGAGTATGATGAAAAGGAGTTGCCTCTCGGCGTGATGCTTGAAGTGGGGGACTTGGTGCTCCGTAAAGTGCCCATGGGCTCCTAACCGTGCAAATACAGCATGTGATGAGTTACCGAGTGCTATTTTCGATGTTTTTTGCAGCAGCTGTGCTGTGCGTTGTAGGCTGCCAAGGCTCAGTCCCACCGGTACCGCCCTCGGGTCGTACCGTTGTGCAACCCAAGGGCAGCACCGACGTCACGAAGTCGTGGAACCGCACCACGCGCCAAGAGGGCGATGCGATCCTTGGTCCGCTGAGTAACGCCCGGCGCTGATTGCCCCCCCCCCCCTGCTCTTCACTTACCCGCGATGCGTCTCGCGCAACGAGCCGAGTTGGTTGCTGCAGAGTTGGAGCGCGCCTTTCCTGATCCCCAGGTGCCGCTCAAGCACAAGGACGCTTTCACGTTGCTCGTTGCCGTCATGCTATCTGCTCGCTGCACGGACGCGCGCGTGAATACAATTACGCCTGCTCTTTTCGAAGTAGCCGGCACCCCACAAGCCATGGCTGCTATGGAGCCACAGGAACTCCGCCCCTTTATCGCCACATGTGGTTTGGCAGATTCCAAGGCTCTGCACCTCGTGCAAACCGCCCGTATCCTTACCGAGCGTTATGACGGCCAAGTGCCGGCATCTTTTGGGGAACTGGAGGCTCTGCCCGGCGTAGGCCATAAAACCGCTAGCGTCCTCATGAATCAAGCTTTCGGGTTTCCTGCTTTTCCAGTTGATACACACATTTTTCGACTGGCTCGCCGATGGTCACTGAGCAAAGGCAGCACCGTGCAGCGCGTGGAGTCCGACCTTAAGCATCTCTACCCGCAGGCTACATGGGGCAAGCTGCACCTGCGTTTTATCCTTTGGGGACGTAGCTTCTGCCCAGCGCGCGGATGCTCGCCGGTGTGCGCTATCTGCTCCCAGTTGCTCCGCTAAATCCCTCCCATTGCGTGCTGCGTGCGTATGAGCATACATGTGTTGAATTTTACTTGACCTTTGGGGCAAAAAGTTGTTTCATAGGTGCCCGACAAACAGCAAAGTCATGCTCGTATCGCAGCTCAAGTCGAAAATTCATCGAGCCAAGGTAACTCGCGGAGATATAGCCTACGAGGGAAGTATCGAGATTCCGCAGGATCTTGTGGAAGCCGCCGGTCTCTGGCCTGGTGAGAAAGTGCTGGTCGCCTCTGTGACCACAGGTAACCGCTTCGAGACATACGTGCTTGTCGGTCCTCCCGGTACGGGACAAATCATCATCAATGGCGGTGCGGCCCACCTCATCAAAGCCGGGGAACGCGTCGTTATCATGAGCTTTGCGCTGGATGACAAGCCCATTACTCCGAAGCGCATCGTCTGCAATGAGCTCAATGAAATTATCTCCTGACCACCTCTGCTCTTTACAACCTCATCTTCTTCCGCTACAATCTCCTCCGACATGTTTCTGCAATCCTCCATCTACATCGTATTTGCCCTGCTGCTCATCGTGAGCGCGCTGCTGTTGCTGGTTGTGCTCATGCAACGCCCAAAACAGGAAGGACTCGGCGCTGCCTTCGGCGCTCAGATGACAGACCAGGCCTTTGGTGCACAGACTACGGACGTGCTCAAGAAAGGAACGGTATTTTTCGGGACTCTCTTTATGATTCTCTGCTTTGTGCTGGCGGTGCTCATGAATGCTCAGTACAAACGCAGCCATCCCACAGATCTAACGGATGGCAAGGCGTCAGCACCGACAACGCAACAGCCTGCTTCTCCTGCTCCGGCGCAGCCCGATTCACTCCCTCCGGCTCCGACTTCAGGGGCGCCTGAACCGGCTGAAGCTCCCGCCGAGGCTCAATAATCCCATACCTCAACCCGCCCATGGACAAACAAGTGGATCAACTTCTACTGAAAGTGCATGAGCAAAACCTGCCTGCTACTGGTTGGGAACAGGTGCTGCGCTCTCTTGTACATATCGCTTCTATTCAGTTTAACGAAAGCCATAACGAGGAGGAGATCATTGCTGATGCTTTGGATCGCGAGCAGGTGGAATCCACCTACGTCGGCCTCGGTCTGGCTGTACCGCACGCCCGAGTACAAGGTTTACAGCGCGCTGGTGTGTACGTTGCCTTCAGCCGGGACGGCATACCCTGGCCCGCGGAGGAGGCTCATCTCATCGTCCTTCTCATTGTCCCATGGGAGAATCCGGAGCTGCATCTTCAACTGCTCTCTCGCATTGTTCGCTGGCGCAAAAACCTCACCGAAGCCGAGCTGTATGCCTTGGCTGAATCCCCGGAAAGAGTGGAAGCGTTGCTCTCCACGGAGCTGGAAGTATAGGGCTTCTCACGCGTTAACCGCCGCCCGCTCATTGACCACCGCCCGCTGAGCCGCCAGAATTTGCTGAGCCCCGCTGTGCGCTAAAGCGAGCATTTGTGCCAATTCATCCGGCGTGAAGGTGGCCTCTTCTCCGCTACCTTGCAACTCCACGTACTCTCCCCTTTCCGTCAGTACGACATTCATGTCCACCTCTGCAATACTATCCTCCGTATAGCACAAGTCCAATAAAGTCTCGCCATTCACCTTTCCCACAGAAACGGCCGAGACAAGTTGCTTCATCGGGTTACTCTCCAAAAGCCCCTCTTGCACCATGCGTCGGAAGGCCAGCTGTAAAGCCACAGCAGAGCCGCTAATGCTAGCCGTGCGTGTTCCCCCATCCGCCTGCAGCACATCACAATCTACCCATACCGTGCGCTCACCAAGCGCCTCCAAATCCACCACAGCACGCAGCGACCGACCTATGAGTCGTTGTATCTCCACTGCTCGGCCATCCACCTTACCGTTACTACTGCGCTTCTTGCGCGTCGGTGTGGAATACGGAAGCATGGAATACTCTGCCGTCAACCACCCTCCGCTCACCCCTTGTGCCTTCATCCATCCCGGGACATCATCCTCCACCGACACAGCGCAGATCACCTGCGTGTTCCCGAAACTCACCAGCACCGAGGCCATCGCCTGCGGCGCAACCCCGGGGTGAAATACGAGCGTCCGCATTTCCCCCACAGCTCTTCCATCTACACGTGTTGTTCCCATACCCCCACGCTACCACACATCCGCCTGTCATGTCAAGTGCTTCGTAACCGTCATTGCCCCAAAAATAAAGTCACCGGGGACTCACCTTCACTTCATGCCCGCCAACACCGCCGCACGCAGCCGCAGAGCCTTCTCCATCAGCCAGGCAAAATACTCCTGCCAGCGTTCCCTCTCCGCCGGATCAGCACCGGGCAACACCAGTACAGCTTTCCCGTCTTTGTTCGCCTTACCCCAGAGTAATTCTCCTCCCATCGCACAGGCAATTTCGTCGTTGTGAGTCTTCAGTTGCTCGTACAATTCCCAGTTGCCGTCCACGTACAGCATAATGCAGACAAGCTTTTTCTGTGCACCAATTCGCCAAACGATACTGCTTGTGCCAACCCCGCTGGGCACGCCATAATCGGTACGAGGCAGCGGTTTTTGCAAGCGAAAAACCTTACCAAACTCGGCATTTTCTTGAGCAACCTCCTTAAACGCAGTCCAGAAATCGAGGTAGAGTTGGCCCGTGGCGCTTGTAGTTTCAGTCCGTCTCTGCTCTTTGATCCAACCATTCGGCTTCCCGACGACCTCAAACTTCGGAGCAATAGCGGAGTCTCCAATGCGGTAGAGCTTCACCTCGCAAAGGAAAAATCCGATGTTCTCATCCGTGTGGTTGTTCAACCATTCGATGGCGGAGCGATGTTCCTCTCGCGCGCGTCGCACCACCCAAACGATAATCTCCGCATCTCTCCCGGAAGCGTAAGTGATGATCTTGCCCAGGTGATCATGATTCGTATCCTCCAGCTGATTTTCGATGACAATCCGCCGTCCGCTTCCCGCCTCAGTGGCAACAATGTCCGCCTGGAAATCGCCCACAGATGCTTCCTGCTCCTCCTCTGCAATGTCAATATCCAACGCCTCCCCGAGCAGAGCCATATTCTCCTCTTGTGCCAACCACGTTGTGAACTCGCGCGCCTCATGCGTCCACACCTCGCGCAGATTCTTTATCTCCTCCAACTTGCCTAACTTCGGGATGTTCATGGTGGGTATTCTAACGAGAAAGCGATGACGGTTCAAGCGAGAAAAATAGAGCTTACTAGAAATCAAACTCTACTATGACCACGGAACCACTAATTAGTTCCCATAGAAAAACCTGAATACTTATTTCCCATCCCAAGGGAAATGAATACCTTCAAAATGAACCACCATGCATAAACATAGTATGCCGAGTTACATCTTTGAAACCCATCTAATCCGTGTGCTACGTTATTCCTGATATTTGGTCCATACGAATTGCAAAAACATGTTTTGATTTCAAAAACAATATCCTTGCCTAAAATTTGTTCCAGCTTGGAATTTTGTACCAGTGTGCTTAATCCCTTTTCATTCTCATTTCCCTCATTATCACGAACTATTGTGCAGATATTATGATGTTTCAAAATTGTCCGAATAAAGTTCTCGAACTGAGGCGCCAGAATATACAGTGCCGTTGCGTAGTCTCCCATAAACCCAGCATATAATCCTTTTGCAATTAAGATTGCGTAGTCGTGAGATATGAATCGGACTTGCTCTACAATGCTAAGAAAATCTTTTTCCAAAACTCTATGCTCTGTTTGTATAACTTGTAGTGCTGGTCTAATACAAGCTTCCGCGGTTAATTGTATTTGTTCACGGTAAGTATGAACCAAGTCTATGTAGTCATCACGGCTTTCTTGGCTCTCCTTTGAAGCATACTTTGATCCGATTTGTCTCCCATCTGAGCTATATTGAATTCGAGTCATAAAGTGAGAAAGAGAGAATCGTTCTACTTTTGCCTTCATTTCCTCTTGACTTACAAAAGAACACATACCTATAAAAGCTGTGAGGGCTTCAATCTGTGATCTCCTAGACACATGTTTTCTGGCTTCCATGGCAATTTCAGACACGTCTATAGAATACTCCATCTTGTGCATTTCTCCCGGGATTTTGGAGCGCAGCTGCTCTATTTGTATCTTACATTGCTTGATTTTTTCGTCCACTCCCAACTCAGTTCTGCATGAGCGAGGTATTTTATTTAAAATCTGAATAGCCTTGTTGTATTCGCTAATTCCGGCAATCGCACTCATTGATGATGCTTGTTTGATAATAGCATCAGCCTGAAATACTCGCATTTGGACTGCTTTCTCCTCATCGTGCCCTTTTTTATACCAATGAGAGGCATCCTCATATATCGCATCATCTCGCCAATACTCCTTTCGGTCCATTCGCTTGTCAGCCACCTCTCTCAATTTGTCAGCTATTACTGTACTAGATGTGTCCGGAGCGTAACCTATAAATAGCCTCGCCATCTGAGCTGTGTAAGCATAATTTTTATTGTCCGCTGTGGTTATCTTATCAATTATCTTTTTCCGGAGATCCTCTTTAATTTCCTCCTTCTGTTGAACGTGAAATGCAAGATACAAAAGTCGCGCTAGGCATTCATGACCATATTTAAACCAGTTTTCAAAACCTAATGAGATACGCCCATATGACTCTATCGCTACCTTAACAAAATACATTGGCCCGTGCTCACCATCTCCCCCCCATTTTGCCTCCCAGATTATATCTGCCAAGCGAGCTTTTAGACGATCATCGGCAATCCTATCTAAAACTTTAGAAAAAAATGTTAATTTTTCCTTCGTGAACTTCCCAATTCGTTCAGCTGGCACATAATCTGCATGCCTTCCCTTGATCTGTACCCGCATAGCGCACGCAAGAGAAAGGAGTCTCCAAGCATCCTTTTCATTATCTGGGGCTGTTTCTTCTTGTTTTGCAAGTTGGCAAGCCAAAGAGATATAATCCAAATCTACGTATTTTTTCAACAAATCATTACAGCGTTTCCAAAACTCATCACCCAGATCTTCCATAGTAGATATTTTGTTTATATTCTGTTTCGATAGGATTTGCTAAAACGTTTAAGAGGGATTTATTCGTATTCTATACTTTATATTTCAGCTAAACGGAAGGAAGCGAGCTCTTCTGTAGGTGCAGAAGAGCGACTACTACTGCTTCGTGTTGTTTTTACGAAACTCGTTGAGAAAATCTGCCGTGAGAATGCTGGTGGGGAGTGCAAAGAGCATAATGCCCACAAGAATGATAAACGCCGAGAGAAGCTTGCCAACGGCTGTGACGGGGCACACATCGCCATAGCCTACAGTTGTGATTGTAACAACCGTCCACCAAAACGCATCGAGAATATTATGAAAAACATCTGGTTGTGCAGCAGATTCAGCGTAAAAGATGAAAAAGGAACTGATGAATATCAGGAGTAGAAGAACTCCGAAGAGGCAGAGGAGTTCTGTACGGCGGCGATAAAAAATTCCGCCAATGAGCTGGAGGGCACCAAAATGACGGGACAATTTAAAGACTCCCATGATACGAAGAAGTCTCAGGATTCTTAAGAAACGCAAGTCAACAGTAAAAAATGCTAGATAATAAGGAAGAATTGCTAATAAATCCATCATCATCAATGGTTTTACGGCGTTTCTTATTTTATCCATGGATATGAAGCGCAGCAAGTATTCCACTGTAAACAGAATCACAGAATAAGTCTCAATTTTTTGAAGGATAGAGGAGTACTTAGCATACACACTTTTATCTGTTTCCAATCCAACGCAAAAGATATTGAGAACGATGAAAAGCAAAAGAAATACCTTAACGAATCTGCAGTTCAAAAAACGGCGAATTCGGGATTTGATAGAAGTACCAAAGAAAAAGTTTGACGATGAGGGGGAAGTTTCGTTCATAATGTGATTGAACTTAGAAAGAGACAAACTGTCGGCAGGTACTCCACGATATGCATCGATAACTTGAAACAACGTTTAGTCCCCTGTACGACCGCCGTCTGGAATCCGCCAACATACTACCATTCACAACCATGTAAAGCAAGCCTTAAGCACTCTCCTCTTCGTCCGGGATCACTCCACAGCTTCCCCCGCCTCCTCTATCAGCCGCGTTACTTCCTTATCTGTCTCCCTCATTTCTTCCTCTGCCTTTTCGACCTGCTTTTTGGAAAACGCACATACTCCTTTTCTTGCAACTCAATCAGCCGCCCCATCTGCTCGTTGCTCCTCTCTATCGGCCCTGTCGCTCCCCTCTCGCGTCAAACACGTTGTGAACTCGCGTGCCTCATGCGTCCACACCTCGCGCAGATTCTTTATCTCCTCCAGCTTGCCTAACTTCGGGGTCTTCATGAGGTGGATTCTAATGGGAAAGCCGCGACGATTCAAGCGAGAAAAACGATCCAATGAGTAAATTTGAAGGGAAATTGGTTGACATGAAATCGGCCAGATTGTATCCTCAGTCTAACGAAAGAGTCTTACCATGAGCCACAACAAAAAAGGGTACGTGTATATTCTTACTAATCCTAGTTTCCGCGAGGATTGGGTCAGGATAGGGAAAAGTGCGCGCGCGATTGACGTACGCGCCAAGGAACTGGACAACACGGCTGTTCCCCTGCCCTTTGAAATATTCGCTAC
>CANRJD010000059.1 GCA_947630815.1 uncultured Akkermansia sp.
GCCTCCGCACTGTCCTTAAATACGTACGAGGTCGTCGCGTAAATTGGTACTGCACGTGAATCTGTGGTCGGGTCCGCCTGTTCCTGCCCTACGTGCACTTGCAATGTCTCAAATCGGTACTTCTTGCTCATATCTGGGTCCTTTCTCTAATGATTCTATCTTTAATTTAATCCCTACTATTTCCGTAGGAACAGCGGCAATTTAGCATAAGAAAGGGGAGCTGTCAATAGTTTTTGGAAAAAAATCAATGCCATGCACATACGTCCCAAGAAAAGGCGACCCCAACACGCAGTTATCGGCGCGTAATGTAGCATAATGTGTTCATAATTTACGATTTACGATTTACGATTTGGAAAGTTCGCGCGCGTTGCGCGAGAAAGCATCTGCTGTTACGCTATGCTGGGTCCACTGCTATGCCGAATCGTCCATGGTTTGACATCTTCGGGCTTACTTCCTTTGACGCCTCGTCACGACACTGATGCCGCGCCATGCGGGCAGCGCATGCGCGCTGTCTTAATTGCTTTACACTGTCGGCAATTTTGTCCATAGGAAACGCGTGAGGAATGGGCTGAATGAGCCCAGAGAAGATTTTATCGGGACGGATGTGGGCTATGTCAGAACACGATCGACAGGGTGATCATGTTCATCGGTCGGGACAGTCGGCAGGAGCTGCTCGGGAAGAGCCAGCGAAAGGGAAGGTACGGCAGGACAGGCAGCGAGCAACCGGTCATAAAAGCCGCCACCGTAGCCCAAGCGATGTCCCGATGCGGTAAAAGCCAAGCCGGGTACGATGATGAGATCGGCCTGTCGGACGGGTCGTTCGGGAAGGGTTTCGAGAGGCGTCGGAATGCCCATGGCGCCGGGAGGGAGCTGAGTGTGCGTATCCGTGACGCGATGGAAGGAGAGACGCCACCCCGGCAGACAACGGGGGAAATAAAAGGCATGCTGCGGGTAGAGGGAAATCAGGGGAAGCAAATCCACCTCATGCGGCAAGGCAGCGTACAAAAAAACGCTCAGCGGATTTTCCGTTTTTAGCACAGGGCGCAGCAGCTCGCGCAGACGGGCTGATTGTTCGGCCACGTACTCGCGGGGCAAGGCGCGCAGAAGCCCGAGCATGTGTCGCCGCAGTTGCGCTTTGTCCGCGTCAGCGCGCATTACACCGCCGGGATTGTGCGACCAAAGAGAGCCAGCATGCGACCGGTGCAGCCCTTCTCCATGCGGTATGAATAAAAGGTATCGAGGTCAGCCGCAGTATCCAGTCCGCAGTCCACGATATTGCCAGGCTGCACGCCGGCTTCCATGAGCTGCGTACAAATGGCGGAAGGCATATCGACCTCGTAGTGCGGCGGGCGCACGCAGGGGGAAATCACCGCGATGCAGTTCTTTGCCCGCACGCCGAGCACCTTGTACATGCGGGCAAAAAGTTCGCCCACAATGTTGAGCTGCGTTCCCATCTTGCCGGAGTGAATGAGCCCGCGACTGCCACTCACCGTATCGTACACCCACACGGCGGCGCAATCTGCCACGTAAATACCCAGACAGCAATCCGCAACTCCCCCGCAAAACAGGCCATCCACCCCTTCCACCGGGTAGGAGCAACCGATATCGCCTACAATGCCCACCTTGTTTCCATGCACCTGTTGAGCGCGGCGCAGGTACCTTGGGTCAATGCCGGAATCACGCAGGAATTGCTCGTGGGTGGGCATCAGCGCCGCCAAAGTTTCATCGCGGTTGGAGCTCACCGGCACCTCCGGGATGCGCGTGATGAAACGCGCAAAGTTCTCGGGAAAAGCATTGATGCGATCCAGATAGGATGGTGCGTAGAGAGGCATGGCGACTAGCGTGAGCTGATGATTTTCGAAGTCTTAGCGTTGGAGATGAGGCGGTGCGCTTGCTTGAGGGGCACTTTCTCATCTTCTTCGGCCATGAGACGGGCAAGGCTTTGAGCAATGCTGCCGCGCAGTTCGCCCACAAGCTGTTTGCCCTGTTCGGTGATGCTTACCATAATTTTGCGGCGGTCAGAAGCTGCCGTGAAGCGGCGAAGATGTCCGAGCTCTTCCAACTTGTCCACCATGCCGGTGGCCGCGGCTGTGGAGTGTCCCATGATGCGCGCGATGCTGCTCATGGAAAGGCACTCTTCCTCCTCCAGATAGGCAAGCAGAAAAAATTGGGGGTACGAGATGCGGCCGCGGTTGAGCACCGGAGAAAGTTTCAGGATCAAATTGCGCTGCGAGAACATGATGAAGTCTGTCAGGCTGCGCGCTTCGGCCTCGTTCAAAGTTGAGTTGGTAGCACGTGTCACTTTCATGGAAATTGGTCGAGGAGAGATGTTTGAATGATACGGATCTGGTGAAATTTTTCAAGCACGAATTTTGTGAACAAAGGGCTTTTGTTTTTGTGGTTTGAGGTTCCGTTCGACTATGTGGGATACCTCCTCGATTTTATCCCCCACATCTTGTGAAGGTGGATGAGGGAAAATTTAATTTTGTTATGATGTTTTTTAACCCTGGAGCGACGAGGCTAGGGGAAGTCAGCAGGGCAAGCGCATTTGAGAGAAGTCCATCAGCAGAGAAAAGCCACTTATTGATCACACGTGTCCCAAGAAAAAGCGATCCCAACACGCAGTGATCGGTGCGCAATGCGGCATAATGTGTTCATAATTTACGATTTGGGAAGTTCCTGCGCTTGCGCGCAAGTTCGGCGGAGCAAATGCGAGCGAAATGTGATGAAGCTGTACACGGGCATAATTAGAAAGGTGCGGGGATGCGGAGCAGGAGCGCGGAGAAACTTTCAAAACATTGCGCTTTGTCAGTTAGAATGATTCGTAGATATGCGATGCCAGCTTGCAGATTTCTTTTTCGCCGTACTTCTTCCATGAAACGCGTGAGGAATGGGTTGAATGAGCCCGGAGAAAATTTTTCTTGGGACGGATGTGCTTATTGATTGATATCATTGCTTATGCGTATCGAAAAAATCTGCACAACGCAAACGTTATCAATAAATCGTGCATAGGCGAAGCCCCCATCTGCCCCGCCCCCCCGCGCAACGCGCGCGAATTCCTCAATCGTACATCGAAAGTTGACTCACCGCCGCCCCATCGGCAGTTCGCCCTTCGGGCAGTGCATACGCGCTGTCCATACGCACTTACCGCCGTCGTGCGTGTTGACTCACCGGCGCCACCCTGCCCTGGTTGCTTCGGAGTCGCCCCACGACTCCTCACCCCTGCGGGGCAAAAGCTACGCTTTTGGCCAAACTGACTTACACCGTCGTCAGTTTTCACCCCTGCGGGCAGCGCATACGCGCTGTCCATACGCACTTACCGCCGCCGGCCGTTTTCCCGCGCAACGCGCGCGAATTTGGCAATCGTACATCGTACGTCGTACATCGTACATAGGCGCCGCCAGGCGCCTCCGTCCCTTTCTAACCAACAACCATCCATGATTTCTCCCACCCCCTTCGCTAAAGCTTCGCATAGCCCGCGCCTTTGGCGCGCTATAATCCAAATCGTACATCGAAAATTGACTCACCGGCACCACCCTGCCGGTTCGCCCTTCGGGCAGCGCATACGCGCTGTCCATACGCACTTACAGCCGTCGTGCGTGTTGTACATAGGCAACCGCATTTCTAATGCGGTTGCCCTGGGGGAGGAGCGATCACCAAGATATCACGCAACTCCTTGGTGAGCAAATTAGAAGATTCGAGACGCTTGATATGGGAGCGGATAGAATCCCAGACCGTATTGAAGTCGCCTGTTAAATCCTGAGCCGCCATGTAATCCTGAGTAGTTGGCTCAGGGAGAGAGTCTTGAATACGCTTGAAAGCGCGGACGGATTCTGCCAGAAGACGGAGCTTGGGGATAGCAGCCTGCACGCCGGCAGCATCCGTGCAAGAAGCGAGGCAGTCATCTGTCTGCCGGAGCAGGTCGATGAGCATCAGCGCGGCTTCGCGGTGCGAGGTGGGCGTGCTTTGCGCGGGTTCCTCCTTTTGCTCAGGTTCCTCTTGCTGGGCGCAGAGGGGGGAAGAAGGGAGGAGCGAGGCTGCCGCGAGCAGCAGAAGCGTGCGCAAATTCATCATGACAGAGAGGTCAGCATGGCAGTGAGGCGTTGCCTTTTTTCCTTCCAATCGCGCAGGCGATCCTGTTCCTGTTGCACCACCTCAGCCGGGGCGCGCTGGACGAAAGAGGCATTGCCGAGTTTAGCCTCACTGCGGGAGATTTCCTTGGCAATTTTATCGAGCTCTTTGGCGATGCGGGATTTTTCGGCTTCCACATCCACGAGACCCTCCAGCGGCAAGAAAAGTTCGCCGAAGGGGGTGAGAGCGGTGGGAGTGCCGCGCGGGGCAGAGTAATCCGCCTGCACCAGCGTCTCTTTGGCTCCGGCCAGCAGGGCCAACCGACTTGCCAGATCAGCATCAACCGGCATGGCGGGCTTCACCACGAGCCGAACATTCTTGTTGGTCGCCAAGTTGTATTCGGATTTCAGATTGCGCGCTCGGTTAGCCGTTTCGTACAGAGCGTTCGCGGAGACGCGTGCCCGAGAGATCTCGGATTCATCCAACCCGGAGAGCAAGACATCCGCGTCCGGCAACTCAGTCAGCATGAGGGGCTTCCCATCGTGCCGCGCGGCATAGCCCAAACTTTCCCACAGCTCTTCGGCGATGTGGGGCATAATGGGGGCGAGGAGCGCGAGGTAGTGGCGCAGCACGGTGTCGATGGTGTGCAGGGTTGCGTTGCGCACGGCAGGGACGGCCCCGTCGCGCAGGTCATTTTTCACAGCCTCCAAGAAAAGGGAGCAGTACTCATTCCAGAAGAAAGAATAGAGAGCCTGGGTGCAAGCGTTGAATTCGTACTTGCCGAGAGAGTCTGCCACCTGCGAGTGCAGCTCCTTGAGCTTGGAGAGGATATCGATGTGAACAGCTGAGAAGTGCGGAGCGGGATCCGTCGATGCTTCGCCCTGCATCATGCGGAAGCGCGCGGCGTTGTACAGCTTGTTGGCAAAGTTCTTGCCTTCTTCAATTTGCTTTTCATCAAACTTCACGTCCGTGCCGGTGGGGGCAATGCGCATGAGCCCGAAGCGGAGACCGTCCGCACCGTAGCGGGCAATGAGATCGAGAGGATCCGGGCTGTTGCCGAGACTCTTGCTCATCTTGCGCCCCAGCAGATCGCGCACAATGGAGGTGAAGAACACATTGGAGAATGGCTTGCCGCCTGCAAAACGGAATCCGGCCATAATCATGCGCGAAACCCAGAAGAAGATGATGTCCGGGCCTGTCACCAGGTCGCTGGTAGGGTAGAACTTGGCGCGGCATTCATCATCCATGGTCGCGAAGGGCCAAAGCCAGCTGCTGAACCAGGTGTCGAGAGCGTCCTCATCCTGCACCCAATTTTCCGGGTCATCAGGCGGATTCACGCCCACGTAGATGCGCCCGGCCTTTTCATCCTCGGCATCCAGCTTCGGAGCTTCCTTGAGTTCGGCGGCCTGCTCCTTGCGGTACCAGACAGGGATGCGGTGTCCCCACCAGAGCTGGCGGCTGATGCACCAGTCCTGAATGCCGTCCAGCCAGTGGGCGTACGTTTTAGCCCAGTGGGCGGGGCGGAAGACGATATCGCCGTTGCTCACGGCATCCTTGGCCTCTTGCACGCAGGGGTAGCGGAGGAACCACTGCATACTCAGACGCGGTTCGATGGGGACGTCGGAACGCTGGCTCACACCCACATTGTTGTCGTACGCCTCCTCTTTCTCCAGCAAGCCTTTCTCGCGCAGCAGCACAGCCGATTTGTCACGGGCGGCAAAGCGATCCAAGCCGTGCAGCTCCGGGCAATCGGGGCAGTTGATATGGCCATCGGCGGTGAGCACATCGATGATTTTCAGACCGAAGCGGACGCCGACCTCGAAGTCCACGCGGTCATGCGCCGGGGTGATCTTGAGAGCGCCTGTGCCGAAGCCGATTTCCACGTGCTCATCTGCGATGATGGGAATGGGCGTTTCGCAAAGGGGACGAATGACTTTTTTGCCGAGTAAATCTGCGTAACGAGGATCATTTGGATTCACGGCCACCGCCACGTCGGCCATGATGGTTTCCGGGCGCGTGGTGGCTACCAGCAGCCAGCGGTTGGGGTCGTCCTCGAGTCGGTAGCGGACGGTGTAGAGTTTGCTCTTACTTGGAGTCATGATGACCTCCTCGTCCGAGAGAGCCGTGAGCAGAACCGGATCCCAATTCACCATGCGCAATCCGCGGTAAATGAGACCCTCGCGGAAGAGATCCGTAAAGACGCGCGCCACCGCTGCCGCATAGCCGGGATCCATGGTGAAGCGTTCGCGCTCCCAATCGCAGGAGCAGCCGAGCTTCTTGAGCTGCTTGATGATGATGCCACCATGTTCCTCTTTCCACGCCCACACCATTTTCACAAAATCCTCGCGTCCCACGTCGAAGCGCGTGCGCGGCGGGGTCTCCTTGGCCAGCTCTTTTTCAACGCGCGCCTGAGTCGCAATGCCCGCATGGTCGGTGCCGGGCAGCCAGAGCACTTCCCTGCCCTCCTGCCGCGCGCGACGTGCTAAAATGTCCTGAATCGTATTGTTGAGCACATGCCCCATGTGCAGCACACCCGTGACGTTCGGCGGAGGTATCACGATGCTGTAGGCAGGCTTCGCAGAATGGGGATCGGCGTGAAAACAACCTTCCTCCTGCCAGCGTTTCTGCCACTTTTCTTCCACTTGGGTGGGCTCATATGCCTTGGGCAATTCTCTCATAGCGCGCGGCATGATATCGTATCTACCCCTCATTGGCAAGAGAAAATTGATTGCATTTACGACGAGGCAGACGGAGTCTGACCATGTACGATGTACGATGTACGATGTACGATTTGGAAATTTAGCGCGTCTGCGGCGCGGGAATTTTGCAAAGCAGGAGCGAGCGGGATGTCATGGAATCGTGCACGGACGTAATTACAAAGGGACGGGGGCGCCTGGCGGTGCCTATGTACGATTTGGAAAGTGAGGAGGCTGTGGCGCGGGAGGGGAAATGATCACAAAGACGCCCGTCGGAGGCAAATAGTGACCTCCGGCGGGCGGGTAATTTGTCAATAAGAGATTAATGCTGCCGCTTTTACTCGGCCGGTTTTTCTTCGGCAGGAGCGGGAGTCTCGTCTGCTGGTGCGGGAGTCTCGTCGGCAGGAGCGGGAGCCTCATCCGCGGGTGCGGATGCCTCATCTGCAGGGGCGGGCGTGGGCGCTGCCGTTGCGGCAGCGGTCGCGGCGTCTCCTGTAGCGGTAGCGGTGGTTGTAGCGGTGGCGTTGGTTGGCGCCTTCTTGATTTCACGCGGCAGATCGATAATCTCGATAAGCGCCATAGGGGCGCTGTCAGTCTTACGCTGGCCGAGTTTCACGATGCGCGTGTAGCCGCCTTGACGCGTTTTGACCGCTTCGGCAACTTCAGCAAAGAGTTTCTTGACGGCTGCAGGTTGAGGCAGCTTAGCCAGAGCGAGGCGGCGCGCATGAAGCGTGCCTTGCTTACCCATTGTGATAAGCTTCTCCACGTAGGGGCGCAGGGCTTTGGCCTTGGCGAGCGTGGTGGTGATGCGTCCGTGGTTAATGAGGCTGCAGGCCTGATTAGCCAGTAAAGCATTACGATGCGATGCCGAGCGCTGCAGCTTCGGCTTTTTTACTCCGTGTCTCATGGTATTAGTGTTCTAGGTGTCTGGATAAATTAGTCGTTGAGTTCGTCCTCATCGTCCAAGCCAAAGGCCTCGATGTTGTGGGAGATGAGCTCCTGCAGGTCGGTACCGTGGCTTTCCTCAGCGTCGCGCGAGCGGTGCTGCGGGACGGCGGGCGTGGAAAGCAGACTCGGATCGAAAGTCATGCCGAGCGAGAGACCGTACTGCACCAGTTTTTCTTTAATTTCATTGAGCGACTTCTTGCCGAAGTTGCGGTATTTGAGCATTTCGCTCTCCGTCTTCATGGCCAGTTCGCCCACAGTGGTGATGTTGGCGTTGTTGAGGCAGTTGGCGGCGCGCACGGAAAGCTCAATTTCGTTCACGCTCATCGCAAGCAGCTTGCGCAGCTGACTCGTGTTGGCATCCGACTCACCGCTGCTGGCTTTGTCGAAGGCCACACTGCGGGAATCACCCTCCACGAAGACATCCAAGTGGTGGCGCATGATGCTGGCCGCCTGAAGCATGGCATCCTCCGGGGTGAGGCGTCCATCCGTCCAAATGTCCAAGATAAGCTTGTCAAACTCCGTCATCTGTCCCACGCGGGCGTTGTCCACGGCGTACTTCACGCGAGTGACCGGGGAGAAGATGGAGTCGATGGGGATGACGCCGATCGGGCGATCCTTCTCATTGTTGTCTTCAGCCGTGTAGAAACCGCGACCCACATTCACCTCGAAGTCGCAGTCGAAGATGGTATTCTGGTCGAGATGACAGATCACTTGGTCTTTGTTGACGACCGAGTAGATGTGATCATCCTGGATGTCGCCGGCAGTGACAATTCCTTGCCTTGTGACATGCAGGGAGAGCGTGCGGGGCTCTTTGCCGTGGTGAACAAACTTGATCTTTTTGAGGTTGAGGATGATCTCGGTCACATCCTCCACAACGCCGGGAAGGGATGTGAACTCATGCTGGGCGCCCGCAATACGCACGCTGGTGATGGCCGCACCTTCCAGCGAGCTGAGTAGCACGCGGCGCAAGGAGTTGCCCAACGTGTGCCCGAAACCTGTCTCGATCGGCTCGGCTATGAAGGTAACGTGGTTGGGATCCTCCGGGTCTTCAACGCGCTTGAGCGTGTCCGGTATCTCAAAGTGGGCCAGCTGAATGACCTCCCTCTCTTCAGAATTTTGTGTGTCTGACATGGTTGTTGACGGTTGGTCGGGTTTCCCTCCATGCGAGCTCTGCTTTCGATGAAAATGAAGGACCAACGACCGATTGTAAAACTCGCGCGGCAGCACTATACACATGTTCCTCCCTTTTGGCAAGCTTTTTCCGCGAAATGACAAGGCAAATGCATTAGAAAATGCGTCTGCCTATTTACGACGAAGGCAGACAAGGTCTGCCCATGTACGATGTACGATGTACGATTTATTAATAATGTGCGCATTGCGAAGATTTTTTGGATCATTCATGTATACTGAGATCCCTTTAGGGCCATCATCATAATGACCGCTGCTTGTCACGATTTTTGATACGTATAAACATCGATATCAGCCAATAAGATTATTTTCTCTGTCGATTAACTTCTCTCAAATACGTTTGCCCCGGTATCCCAGTTTCTCAAAAGAGCTGGAAAAGACCGAGAGCGATGAAAATGCCACCGGCCAATATCTGGAGAAATCTCTCCGGCAGACGGTGAAAGTAGCCGGCCAGGCAGAAACAGATCAGGACGGCTAACAGAGTCACGATACCAATACCGACGGATGCGCAGAGTAACTGCAGGGACGAGAGCTGCGCCACGGCAAAACAGATTCCCGTAGCGAAAGCATCAATACTTGTTGCAAGGGAAACCATGAGCAATCCGACAAATCCAAGATGCTCCGCCACCTGTTCCCCACCGCTGCGGCAAATAGCGACCACTCCCAGCGTGCAAAAAATCACGCAGATCACCCATGAAGCGACGTCCGCCAACAAAGCCATTAGACCCGTCCCCGCCAGGTAGCCAAACAGAGGCATGATCGTCTGAAAAAATGCGGTTGCTACGGCAAGCTGCCACGCGGCAGAAAATCGTCCCTGCCTCAGAGTGAGACTGTAGGAGAAAGCATACAGAGAAGCATCCGTGGCCAGCACAAGAGCCACTGCCAGCAATTCAACAACGTTCATACGCACAAATCAGGCTGCCGGAGAAGCATAAATTGCTGCAATTCAAGCAGGACACGAGCGACGGCGAGCTCCGAGAACGAGGTTTATCTTCGGCTTTTTCATTCATTCTTATCCCTTGCTGCACGACGTTATGATGATCGTGTGCTTCGTTCTGGGCAGGATTTAGGTGTTAGGGTAAAATCGGGACATGAAGGCAGAGTTCCGTTCGGCATAAAGAATTTCCGCCACAGAGTCAGCGGAGTGAATGCACATCTTTTCACAGTTGCAGAGGAAAGGAGAAACCTGGTCCCATTGTCCGGATGAAGCCATGTTGGTGCAGCCGCAGGAGTTCAGACAGCGGTGCCGCAGTTGGCATACAGCGCAGGCAGGCGTGCGATTGCCGCGAGCAGCAATGAGCCGAAGCTGAGCCGAGCGGTCGATGCCGCGCTGCACATCTCCGAAGCGTATGGCTTCTTCCTCTGATTGCCCCACCAGCCTTGAACAAGGAAAGAGCGAGCCGAATACACTGACGGCGATTTCCTGCTCGCCGATACGACAAAATTTGCAGGGTTCATCTGTTCCCTCGCACAGATGGGAGCGAACCTTATCCTCAAAATTATCCAAGAGGAGAGGATGTCCGCTACGGTACGAGGCAAGCAGAAATTGCATGACATGCCCGTACTGCTCTTGCAGCACAGCGAATGTTTGATCGTCCCATGGACTCCAGTAGTCAAAGTTGAGGCCGATTTCGCCTCGATAGTGATCATGCAACCACTCGATACCTTCGGCGAGGAGGTGCGCATTGTTCGGTGTGACCACACAGATCACCGTTGTGCGAAGCTTGGAGTGGTCTTGGAGCAGCTCCAACGCGTGCGCGACAGTGTCGTGGCTGCCCGAGCCATCGGGGAAGCGGCGATTGATGTTGTGCATGCCCGGGGAGCCGTCCACGGATAGCCCGACCTTAAAGTCGTGCGCTTCCATCCATTCGATTTTATCCGACGTGAGCAGGGTGCAGTTGGTGGTGACACCGAAGCGTACTGGTCCGGGCAGGTCGCTGACATCTTGCGCCTGCATCCACTCTGTGCAGCGGCGCAGGAGTTCCCACTCCAGCAAAGGCTCGCCTCCGAAAAAGGAGAGATCAAGCGCATCCCCGGTGCGGCGCGCTTCCGCCAATCCCAGTTGCATGGCTGCCTCCGCCGTTTCCCAAGACATCGAACGCGGTTGCTTACGTCCGGCATAGCAGTAACGACAACGCAGCGTGCAATTCTGCGTGAGACAGAGCGTGAGAGTGATGTTGCGGATCATCAAAAGGCGAAGTTTGCCGCAATAACCGGCCTATTATCGTTTCTCTCCGGTTCGATTTTCATGGGTTGGATGGCTTGCGTTCTGTCGGTTTATCTTTCGGAATTTGAATAACTGCCCCGGGTGCTAATTGCGGTTCACGTGCGGGGATCTCCCTTCTCCCTGGTACTACTCGCGGTTCACGCTTGGGCACCTCAGTTTGCTGTTTTTGTTCCGTCTTCGGTGAGGGAGTGTCACGAGTATAAATCGGTGCTTCGCCAACCCAGCCCTGCGGGAGCCTGTCCTCTTTTGGAGTTTCGGTTGTGCAGGCAGACACAGTCAGCGCAGCCATAACCGCTATACTGGGATACAGCGGGGCTTTTTCCATTGTGCAGGGGAGAATTTTCATACTTCTCAAGGATACTATTTGTTTCGTAGGATAGCAAGATTAATTTGTGCCAAGGAAGAGCCAAACACACGTGTCCCATGAAAAAAGCGATCCCAACACGCAGCGATTGGTGTGCAATATGGCATAACGTGTTCATAATTTACGATTTACGATTTACGATTTGGAAAATTCCCGCGCTTGCGCGCAAGTTCGGCGGAGCAGATGCGAGCGAAATGTGATGAAGCTGTACACGGGCATAATTAGAAAGGTGCGGGGATGCGGAGCAGAAGCGCGGAGAAACTTTCAAAACATTGCGTGTTGTCAGTTAGAATGATTCGTAGATATGCGATGTCAGCTTGCAGATTTCCTTTACACCGTACTTCTTCCATGAACCGTACTTCTTCCATGAAACGCGTGAGGAATGGGTTGAATGAGCCCGGAGAAAATTTTTCTTGGGACGGATGTGAGAGCCAAACGTTTTTTGCAATCAGCTCTTGACTATCGAGCATACATGTGCTAGAAAGAAGTTCCTGCGAGGTCCCATAGGACCATTAATCTATGAGGGCTGGTCGTTGAACCACGCCCATGGTGCGTTGCAGGCGCACTTAAAGGGGCAGCGGTTTCGCTGCCCCTTCCTTTTACCGAGGCAGACGGAGGCACCTAGCGGTGCCTATGTACGATGTACGACGTACGATGTACGATTTGGGAAGTTCGCGCGCGTTGCGCGGGGATGCGGAGCATGTGCGAGCGGGAGGTCCTGAAGCTGTGATCGGACGTGGTTACAAAGCGACGGGAAGCGGTAGCGCCTGACGGCACCCGGTGGCAGACGGGGTCTGCCTATGTACGACGGAGGCACCTAGCGGTGCCTATGTACGATGTACGACGTACGATGGACGATTTGGGAAGTTCGCGCGCGTTGCGCGGGGATGCGGAGCATGTGCGGAAGGGAGGTCCTGAAGCTGTGATCGGACGTGGTTACAAAGCGACGGGAAGCGGTAGCGCCTAACGGCACCCGGTGGCAGACGGGATCTGCCTATGTACGACGGAGGCACCTAGCGGTGCCTATGTACGATGTACGATGGACGATGGACGATGGACGATTTGTGGAATTTGCGCGCGTTGCGCGGAGAAGCGGTGAGGTTAGTCAATAAGAGCATTTGCTCTGTTGCTTCACGTCTCTCAAATGCGGGTGTCCCGGAGACAACCATTGCACACGCTCATCTGCAGGGATAAAAGAAAATTCCCATGATTGAAACGGGGCGGTATAGGGTTGTTCGATGATGATGCGGTTGCTTCCTTTCTTGAGATGGATGAACGTGGGCGGCTGAGCCCACCAGATTTCTTCATCCCGAATGGGGTGCTCCTCCTCAACCGTATGCCAGGTAGGTTCAGCGATACGGCTTTCACCGGCTTGCTCATAACGGCGCGGGTTGCGCATCTCTTCCCCATTCACCCAAATGCGCGTGCCGCACTGCGACCACTCTCCCGGACGGGGAATGCCGGTGTACTGGCGATTGGAACGCGTCGGCGCGTCAAAGCCGATCATGAACGGGTAATCTCCCTCTTCTTCCACCGTGACATCCGTGCAAGCCCACACGCGCACGCCCGGCTTGGCTTCCGGGAACATGCCGAGACTCCACGTGGCGGAACGCGTGCGGAAGTAGAGACTGCAGCCGAACACCTCATGCAACACACCCGGAGCTTTCCCGGCCAACACGAGTTTGCGCGTCGCCTCCGCGTCTGCATCCGGTGTGGGATGAGTGACCTGCCACCTGCAACCGCTCTCCCCCCAGTACGGGAAATGTTCATTTTTAAACATCGTCCGTCCCAGAGTCGCCAACCGCTTTTCAAAAAGCTGGAAAGCACGCCCCGCTTCGGAGTCCAGAGGAGGCAACGCAACAGTGAGCGCATCGCCTTCTACAGCGGCACCGTTCCACGCACGCTCTGCCATGGCGCAAAGGCCCGGCCACATCGGACTGTGCAGGGGAATGCGAGATTTATCCTCCACCCGGATATCCGGCCACGTGCAGAAAATGGCGCCAAGATGCAGGGCATCTCCCTTCTCCGCTCCGCAAGGACGCATGAAGAACCAGCGACGCACGAGCAGCGCAGGCTCAAAGAGATTGCTGTAGCCGATGGAAGAATCGATGGTAGGGGACTTCAC
>CANRJD010000060.1 GCA_947630815.1 uncultured Akkermansia sp.
AACATCTCGAAAAGGAGGAGGAGTCGACTCTTGTTACACTCCCGTTCCTTATAAAATTGAGTTTTTCGAGATGGCAATATTGGGATATTGATCCCATCCTTTGCGAACATAAACCTTCTCGATAAGAATACACTGATAATCAACACCAATTCTCAAAATCGAAGGAGTTTTGCTTCATTTTGGCCTCAAAACAGAAGGAACTTTGGCCATTTCACTTCCCAAATCCAAAGGAAAATTTGTCCTATTCGGTCGCAAAATCGAAGGAACTTTCCCATTCTATGGCTTCCGAGACGATGGCATATTGGAATATTGATCCCAACTTTTGCGCACATAAACCCTCTCTATAAGAACACACTGATAATCAACACCAATTCTCAAATTCAAAGGAATTTTGCCTCGTTCTTGTCCCAAAACAGAAGGAACTCTGGCCGTTTCACTTCCCAAATCTAAAGGAAAATTTGTCCTACTCGGTCGCAAAATCGAAGGAACTTTCCCATTCTATGGCTTCCGAGACGATGGCATATTGGAATATTGATCCCAACTTTTGCGCACATAAACCCTCTCTATAAGAACACACTGATAATCAACACCAATTCTCAAATTCAAAGGAATTTTGCCTCGTTCTTGTCCCAAAACAGAAGGAACTCTGGCCGTTTCACTTCCCAAATCTAAAGGAAAATTTGTCCTACTCGGTCGCAAAATCGAAGGAATTTGCCCAATCTATGGCTTCCGAGACAATGGCAAATTGGGATTTTGATCCCATCTTTTGCGCACATAAACCTTCTCGATAAGAATACACTGATAATCAACACCAATTCTCATAATCGAAGGAATTTTGCTTCATTTTGGCCTCAAAACAGAAGGAACTCTGGTCGTTTCACTTCCCAAATCCAAAGGAAAACTTGTCTCATTCGGTCGCAAAATCGAAGGAACCTTGTCTATATCCACCAGAAAAATCCCGCTCACTCTGCCCGCACGCGCTCGAACGGACCTCCCTCAGTCGGGGCGGCTGTGCGTTGTACTTCCACGCTTGTTCTAAAAGCAGCTCAACGACAAGATTCCCACTCGCAGTCGATGGAGTCGCCGCTTATTCGACCGGCTCAAGGTGCGACCATGTTGTGCCAAACTGCGACTTTACCGGCAGGGACACGAAAAGCAGCATTGCCTTCGGGATCGATAGTGACCTGTTCGTCCGGGTAGCAGCCGGTGGCTTCTATCCAACGTTCACCTGCGTGCAGCTTACCCACGTTCATTACTTTCTCTCCATCTCCCTGGTTAGAAATCAGTAAGGCCAGGCCCGAGCTCGCGTGTTGCGCGTCTCCACTGCGTACAAATCCAACGACATGAGGATCATCAAAATAATCCCACTGCTCGCCGTAGGCTCGCTCACGCCGCACTTTCAGAAGCGTGTCGATCACTCCGCGGTGAATAGCTTCCCCTCCACCTGTGCCACAGTAATCCCCGTAAAAAATGCAGGGGTAACCCTCTTTTTGCAACAGGATGATGGCATACGCCGCCGGCTTGAACCAGTCTGCCACCGGAGATTCCAGGGATTGCCCTGCTTGCGAGTCGTGATTATCTACAAAGGTGACAGCAAGGGTGGGATGTGCTTGTACGAGGGCTCCTTGAAAGAGAGTCCGCAGGTCGAAGTCCGCTCCCTTTTGAGAAGCTTCATGGAGATTGAAATGCAGAGGGACATCGAAGAGATCCATTTGCTCTTCTGTCGCATCAAGGAAAAAATCAAGTTGTCCGTCATCATTTTTCCAGCATTCGCCAACAGCATAGATTTCGTGCTGAAAATTGCTGCGTACGCTGCGCAGGAAATTAGCAACGAAGTCACGCGAGATATGCTTGACCGCATCCATTCGGAAGCCATCCAAATTAAACTCCCGAATCACCCATTCGCCCCAGTGTATGATTTCTCGCACCACCTCCGGGTGTTTGTAGTCTACGTTGGCAAACATAAGGTAATCATAATTACCCTTCTCCTGATCTGTGTCGTGACTCCAGTCTTTACCATCCCCTTCGATTTTAAAGACGCTACTTTCATGGCGACGCACATCATAATCAATTCCGGAAAAATGATACCAATGCCATTCGAAGTCCGAGTACTTTTTACTGCGTCCGGGAAAGGTAAAATTGGTCCAACCCTCAATTTCGTACGCATCCCCGAGTTGTTCATTGCGGTTTTCCTCATTCACCCGCTTCGCATAGAAAGTTTCTTTCTCGTCCGCCCCCGCTTTGTGGTTGAGGACGGCATCGAGATAGACTTTGATGCGCTGGTCGTGAAGAGCACGGATAGAAGCTTCAAACTCCTGTCGTGTTCCATATTTCGTGCGCACGGTTCCCTTCTGATCGAACTCTCCAAAGTCGTAAAGATCATAGGTGGCGTATCCCACATCCCCGGGTTTCATTGCCTTGTAGGCAGGGGGAACCCATACTGCGGTCACGCCTATTTGCGATAAGTGCTGTGCATCTTCCGCCAGCTTTCGCCACAGAGAACCATCATCGGGCAAATACCACTCAAAGTATTGCATCATCACGCCGTTCTTCATCATGACTTCCAAAATATGTCCCAACAATTGAAAGGACAAGAAAATAGATCCAACAATTAGGATAATCTCGTTGCGAATGCGATTCCTCGATTCCCGGTGAACCCGGCTAAATGCGGCATGGAACGGATTGTCGTCAGGTCGTCCCCTAGAGCGAGCGCGTTTTCTAGTGCGTTTGCTCGTGGTACTTATTGTTTATTTATTGATTACTAGCAGCTTAGTTTTTCACAAGTAAGATAATTTATTGGTCTTTACGTACAACGCTTTTATGGGAAAGTACGCTCCTAAATGAATCTCTAGCAAAAATTTGTTTTATCCCAATACTTTTTCCTTGCACACAGACCACGAATACGATACTCTCGTGTGCGGAATGAACACCTTATATTCAGCTGAGTGCTTGCCCTTTTCACTTTCCGGAATGTGTATGGTGAAGCACAAAAATGTACACGTGAGGAAGTGAGATTTCAGTCTCCTAACAAAGCACACAAAATTTCACAGGATACAGCTACTTTGTAAAACGATAAATACTCAAAAAGAAGAGCCCATCATGAACGAACAACAGGATATCACAGACTTCTACAATGCAATTTATGCATTCGAAAAATCTCCAACGGACGTCAATGTCTGTACTAGACTTAAGAAAGAGTGCATCAGGTATGGGATGTACCATGAAGCATTTCAGCTTGGGATGTGGATGGGGCAGCTCCAGCTTTCTGCCGAAAAGGAAAAAGAAATTCCACGGCGCGTGCTGAATTTTTCACTGCTCATTATTTTTACGAACCTTTTAGGAGGAGGGCTGCTATTCTTCTCGTCAGTAGTTCTACTGAAACTCGCCAGCTTTGCCCTTCTCATTATTGGCAACGTGTGCATCATATGCAAATTATATGAAGCAATTTTGAGAGCAGGAAAATAAGTTGGAGTCTTCGAAGACCTATCGACATCATGAGTAGCGATCGCGTTGCAATCCCTTAGCTCCATTATCTCTCATACCTGGCGCACCTCCGCCCCAGATGCAGAGAGCGCGCGTTTGGACGAAGTGAAAAGTAGAGAAAACTCTCCAAGCGGCCGATCTCGTATCCATTTCCGAACACAAAAGGCGCAATGGCAGCGCACTCCGCGATGCGAATGGCATTGTCCCCCTCCCGTTCTTGCGTACGTGCGACGTCTAGAACAAATCTATACAACGCGCACATTATTAATAAAATTGTACATCCAACATCGTACATAGGCAAACGCATTTCCTAATGCGTTTGCCTTGGTTCCAGACGCTTATAATTTGACGAGAAATAAGTCTTATCTTCCCTCAGGATTCAGTCTTTCGAGAGCTTTTAGCGCCTCTTCGTTTCCTTGCTCTGCCGCCCTGCGATACCACTTCGCGGCCTCTGTCATGTCCTTGCTCACACCTTCGCCTTTCTCGTAGCACCTGCCAAGATTGTTCTGCGAATCCGCAAGCCCTTGCTCCGCAGCCGCGCGGCACCACCTCACCGCCTCCGTCATGTCCTTGCTTACGCCCTCGCCGTTCGCATAACACACGCTAAGATTATGCTGCGCCGACGCAAGTCCCTGCTCCGCAGCCTTGTTGTACCACTTCGCCGCCTCCACCACGTCCTTGTTCACCCCCACTCCGTTCGCGTAACACACACCAAGATTATACTGCGCCTTCGCACACCCTTGCTCCCCTGCCTTCTGCCACCACTTCGCTGCCTCTACCATGTCCTTGTCCACCCCCACTCCGTTCGCATAGCATAAGCCAAGATAATTCTGCGCCTCCCCATATCCTTGCTCCCCTGCCCTCCGCCACCACTTCACCGCCTCCGTCATATCCCTACTCACTCCCTCTCCCTTCATACAACACTTTCCCAGGTTGAACTGCGCCATCCCATCCCCCCCTTCCGCAGCCTTGCGATACCACCTCACTGCCTCCGTCATATCCTTGTTCACTCCCACGCCATTCTCATAATAGCTAGCAAGCACGCGCTGCGCATCTGTATCCCCTTGCTCCGCTGCCTTGCGATACCACTTTCCCGCCTCCACCGGATCCTTCTTCACGCCCCTACCTCTCTCGTACCAACTACCAAGCCAGCACTGCGCCCATGTATCCCCTTGTTCTGCCTCCCAGCGAAATCGTTTTATTATTGCCTTGTCCATATCATCATCTCCGATCAAGGACAATGACTCCTCAAGTTCCACATTCCCTCCCGCCGCTGCCTTAAAATACCATTTCGCCGCCTCATCATTATCCTTGCTCACTCCCAAGCCCTGCTCGTAATACATACCAAGACTGGACTGCGCTGCCGTATGTCCCTGCTCCGCTGCCATGCGCATCCATTTTGCCGCCTCATTATAATCCTGCCTTACACCATCACCTCTCTCATAGCACTCACCAATCTCATACTGCGCCTCCGCGTGTCCTTGTTCCGCTGCTTTGCGGTACCACCTCACAGCCTCCTCATCATCCGTGCTCACACCATACCCCCAATCATAATACATACCAAGCTTATATTGAGCCGCCGCATCTCCCTGCTCGGCCGCTGCACGATAACTCTTCACCGCCTTGCGGTACCACTCCTTAGCCTCCGTCTTATCCGCGCTTACACCATAACCATGCTCATAGCAATAACCAAGCTTATACAGCGCCTCCGCATAGCCCTGTTCTGCCGCCTTACGGTACCACCTCACCGCCTCCGCCATGTTCTCAGTCACGCCCCAGGCGTAATCATAGCACAAGCCAAGGTTATACCGTGCTGCCGCGTGTCCCTGCTCCGCTGCCATACGGTACCACTTCACCGCCTCCGTCATGTTCTCTCTCACTCCCTCGCCTTTCTTATGGTACAAGTCAACAAGCACCGCCTGCGCCTCTGCATCTCCCTGCGCCGCTGCCGCTCGATACCACTTCACCGCCTTGTGGTACCATTCCTCCGCTTCCGTCATATCCTTGCCCACACCTTCACCATACTCATAGCACACACCAAGCTTATACTGTGCATCCGCATCTCCTTGCTCGGCTGATGTTCGCAATGCTGAGACATCTAATTCCCTTCCCCCCTGGGCATTCGAGGCAAATGGGCCAAATACAACCAACGCCAGCGTGAACATGGAACACATGCATACACGCAACGACGTCCGGATTCCGTTAAATTGTGTTATCATGGGACTTCGAGTAAAAAAAGGTCAAGCCATCCAGCATGACACAGCCAATTTATCTCTTCTTCATAGTTATGTCTAGTAAAACCCGCAATTTTCTATTCGGAAAGCAAACAAAAACCGCTGAAGACAACCTTCCCCGCATGTGGAGAAACTGTCTCCCTCCCATGCCTGAGCAAAATCGCAATCAGCCTGTCAGTGAGGGCACGCCGAGCGTTCCAACTATCCCGAACACATCGGTTCGAGTACCTAGCGGAACATCATACCGTGTGATAGAAAATATGCCTTACTCTTCTAGGAATTCAAGAGCCTCCTGTGCCTCCTCGTTTCCCTGCTCGGCTGCTTTGCGGTACCACTCCGCCGCCTCCGTCTCATCTTTGTCCACTCCTTCGCCCTTCTCGTAGCACTTGCCAAGCTCGCACTGTGCTATGTCGTCCCCTTGCTCCGCTGCCGCACGGTACCACTTCACGGCCTCCTCCATGTCCTTGTCCACGCCCTCACCATTCGCATAGCACCGGCCAAGCTCGCACTGTCCCCACGTATCCCCCTGCTCCGCAGCTTTACGATACCACTCCACCGCCTCCGCCATATCCTCGCTTATTCCTTCGTCGTCACAATGACAATAGCACACGCCAAGGTTGTACTGCGCCTCTGCGAGCCCCTGATCCGCCGCCGCACGATACCACTTCACGGCCTCCTCCATATCTTTGCTCACACCGGCACCATCCATATAACAGCATCCAAGATTAAACTGCGCCTTCGCATATCCCTGCTCGGCTGCCTTCTGCCACCACTGCACCGCCTCCTCCATGTCACTACCCACTCCTTCGCCCTTTGAATAACAGTTTCCAAGGTTGTACTGCGCCGCTGCATTTCCCTGTTCCGCGGCCTTCTGATACCACTGCACCGCCTCCTCCATGTTCTTGTCCTCTCCTTCGCCATTCTCATAACACCTGCCGAGCTCGCACTGCGCATTGTCGTCTCCCTGCTCTGCCGCCGCACGATACCACTTCACAGCCTCCGCCATGTCCTTGTCCACGCCCTCGCCGTTCTCATAGCACACGCCAAGGAAGTACTGAGCCTCGGCATTTCCCTGTTCTGCCGCCTTCTGATACCACTGCACCGCCTCTGTCATATCCTTGTCCACTCCCCAGCCGTTCTCATAACATGCTCCAAGGTTATATTGAGCCAATGTATATCCTTGCTCCGCTGCCTTCTGATACCACTGCACCGCCTCCGCCTTATCCTCATCTATCCCATCGCCTTTCGCATAGCACACGCCAAGCTTGCACTGCGCATCCGCATTTCCCTGCTCCGCTGCCTTCTGATACCACTTCACCGCCTCTGCCATGTCCTTGTCCACTCCCCAGCCGTTTTCATAACACGCTCCAAGGCAAATCTGCGCCTCCACAAGTCCCTGCTCCGCAGCCTTGCTGCACCACTTCACCGCTTCCGCCATGTCCTCGTCCACACCCACTCCATTCGCATAGCACACGCCAAGGTTGTACTGCGCATCCGCCCCCCCTTGCTCCGCCGCTTCCCTCAATATTTCGATATTTTCCTCAGGTTCTGCTCCCTCCTGAGCGGTTGAAGCAAATGAACCAAAAACAAGCGTCATCAGTGTGAGCGTAGAGTACACGCGCGCGCGCAGCGGCGTCCGGATCTCTTTAAGTTGCGTTATCATGGGACTTGAAGTAAAAGTTGGTGAACTATCTAACCTGACGCAGATAATTTATCTCTTCTTCACGGTTATGTCTAGTAAAAACTTGCAATTTTATTTAGAAAACAAAAGAAACTCGCTAAACCCCACCTTTTTTCCACAAGGCAAACGCATATGAGGTAACGTGCACGTTGCCCAGCTCTTCTTGGATCATAAACATGTGCAGAATCCCTCTAGATCCATTATCATGATAACCGCTTGTTGTCACAATTTTTGATACGTATAGGCGATGATATCAGTCAACAAGTGCATTTCCTCCGTTGATGACCTTCTCTCAAAGGCGCTTGCCCTGAGCAACGACACCTATGCTTTGCCACCGAGCGGATCATCGGCTATTCTTGCAAACCTTTTCCAACGTCGGAGGGAGGGTGGTAATATCCACCTCTCCCGCGGTGCGATCCGATTCTGTGTCGAGAGGAAGCCGCAACGCCATGTTCTCGAAATTCACTTGTCTCGTGTTTTTGTAAAGCGGTTGTACTTTTTGGGAGCGGAAGTCAATTTTAGCTCGCTATCAACGGATCTATTTGGTAAATTTAATCTGTCGTGGATTAATCAACGGACGACGAGAGACGAAGAGCATGAATTCTATGAAGATAAAAGTCATCGAGCAACTCTGTGCGGAGGGTGTGTTGCAGCCGGAACAGCTGGAGCGCATCCGTCTGGAAGCAGAGAAAGAAACTCCTGCCACGCGCCGATGGCTGGCGACGTGTTTAGCCCTGCTTGCAGCGGCTTTGGTAGCAGCCGGTGGGTGGATGCTGATGGCAGGGTATTGGCACTTGCTTTCTCCGACAGTCCGCTGCACAGGTGGCATACTGCTTATGGCTGCGACTTGGGTCGGCTGGTATATGCAGCAGGAAAAACGCCCTCAGGTAGCGCAAGGTTTGGCACTTCTCGGGGCTTTCTTGTGGATGGGCAATATCGCGCTCATTTCAACTCTGTACAAACTTAATGGCGAGCCACCGGATTTCCTGGCAGTTTCGCTCCTTGGTCTGATTTTCATCCCGTTCCTCACACGGCAGGTGCTGCTGATCGGTCTAGTGGCGGGTCTTTCGGCCTTTTTCTGGATGAGCATGATCGAATGTCAGGGTGACACTCCCTTGTCGATACACGACTTCGCACAGAAGCACGGAATTGTCTGTTACTACATCAGCGTTATTCTCTGGCTGGTCTGGTGGCTGGCCGGGGAAAACTGGCGCAACAGCCGTGGCCTCTATCGTGGATACGGATGGATCGGTGTTGTAGCGTTGAGCTTTTATTTACCCTGCGCACTGCTGTACCTCATCAACGACCCTCCAAATGAAAGCTTACCTTATCTCGGGACAATATCGCTGGCTGTGCCCGTGTTGTGCGCCCTTTTCAAGCCCCGTGGAACGGCGTGGGGACCATGGATGCTCTTCGGAATCACCACGGGGATCTTTGCCACATCGTGGGCACTCAATCAACTTCCCTTGGAAGAGAACGTGCGACACGGACTTATCCTGCTTATCAGCGCCGTGGAAGCCGCGGTATTGATGGGCACGGGAGTGGTGTTGCGTCGGAGTTCCTGGGTCATTATCGGTGCATGTTTTGCTGCCTTTCTCGTACCCGTCATGGTGATCAAGGAAATATTCCCGACGCAAGAGATGACCGGTGAGGTTCTGATAGGACTTGCGGTATTACTCGTGTCCGTCGCTTTCCTCATCGGTCGGGCTCGGCGCAATGAAATTCAAACGAAAGGGCCATCCGATACCAACAGCTCTGTATGAAAAAGAAAATCGCTACCTCCCTTGTTTTTCTCGTGCTGCTGGCCCAGCTCTCCTACCTCGTCTTCGCCCTCTGCAAGGCAAATCACGATCTGGCGGAGGCCCCGCATATCATCGTGCACACCGAACCGAACCGCCTCTCCTATCTTTTCTTTAAAGGTGACGAAATTCCCCTGAATAAAGCGGACGAAACTCGTCTCGGACGTTCCCTCTGGTGGGACAGTAAACCTTGGATCACCGCTCACAAAAAAGCGCACCGAGAATACAACGACACAGAACATCCCGATTGCGTATCGCGTCCGCTCCCCGACGAAAAGGAAGTACAGGGAAGCATTGAATTGAGACCGGACTCGAGGAGCATCGAACTGTCTGTCATCTGGCGACGCGGAGAGAATGGTCTGTGGAACTACCGTCTGGAAGCTCCCGGCAGCTCGGAAGATGTGCTGCACGAGGGAGAACTACGCTCACCGAAGGTACGGTGGTATCCTGGTTCCTGGAGCTGCACTATCGACGTTCGCGCACTTGATTGCGAGTACTACAGGATAACTGAAAACGATCGAAATATTATAGAAACATGGGAAGCGAATTACGAGCGGGAAGCGGAAACCCTGCAACGAAATGGCGTGACAATTGAAGTGGCACTGCGGGAGAAAGCGCAACCGATGGTCACACGAATTTTTCTGAATGGAATACCGCTGCAAAAAGCGCTGAAGATAATGGAGGACGACACCTTCCCGAGCGAAAACCCTGAAAATAATCCCCACTAAACACGACGATGAAAATCGGACAAGACAAACTGGATCAACTCTGCGCGGAGGGCGTTATCAGCTCAGAGCAACTGGAATGCATCGTGCAACGTGAACGTGATGCAAAACACTCCTTTCTGCAACGCGTGCTCATACTGAGTCTCTCCTTACTATCCGCAGGCTGCTTTGTTTGGGGAATATGTTTGTTGCTTGAACAATACTGGGAGCAACTGGAGCGCCTCGGACAAATCGGCGCCCTAGCAGTCTCGCTCCTGCTGGCATGGGGCGGCTTTTTCCTACTGCAGAAGAAGCAACCTGTGATTGCCCAGGGATTTGCTCTCGCCGGCGGAGGACTCTGGTGCGCATGCGTATTATTCATCAATGATCGCTATATGCTGAATTGGCAAAGTTCGGAGTTCATTCTCCTCATCTTCGCCGGACTGGCGCTCATCCCATTCGTATCGCGGCAAATCCTGATGATCGGCGTTGTCGCTGCTCTCTCGTTCATGTTGGTCACAATAACCTTCGAAGATAACTATATCCCCTTTTATGGCACGGTACAAATGGGCAAAGAATTAGCATTCCTCGTGCCCATGCTTGTGGCGTTGCTCTGGTGGCTGCTGGCGGAGCATTGGCGCGAGAGTAACAGTCGCTTTCGAAGCTATGCATGGGTCGGTGTACCGGCTTTCCTGGTCTATCTCGTCGTGGTGCAGTACTATGCTCTCTACGACAACTACTTAAACGACGTTTCCTCCATGTTCCCGTACTGCACCGTCGCTGCGGTCGGCGTAGCCCTCCTGTTTGCCTTTCTTCGTCCCTCCTCCCCTCCGCCAAAAACGTGGCGACTTCTCGCCGTTAGCACGGGGTTGATGCTCGGGACCTGGTACCTGGGCTCCGGTCTCGAGGCAGTAACCATCGGCGTCGCGGTGTGCGCAATGTATGCTTCTGTACTGATGTACTGTGGGGTAACGGGAGGACGCCGCTCGTGGGTGAACTACGGAGTATTCATGGCAGTAGAGACCATGAGTGGACTGATGAGCAATATACTGGACTCACTGACGCAATCAGGCGTAGTCATGCTGCTCATAGGTCTCGCACTTTTGCCAGTGGTAGGACTTGTAGAGAAAGGTCGCCGAACCTTGGTGAAAGCTGCCGTCAAAAATCAACAGGAACAATCAGCCCCTCAACAGTAAGATGTCCAATAAACCCACGCACAGACACATAATCCTCGCGCTCATCATCATAGCGCAAGTATTCTTCATCGCTCTCCTCACCCTGCAATACGAGCGAGAAATTGCCTCAGCTCCTCACATTGAAACTCCCGGAGTCATATCCCATACCGGCATTTTTCTTCCCTATCAATTTTACACAGATGAGCATGTCGCTCGCCTGGGACACTCCATCTGGTGGGACGCTCTAATCGATGACGACAACCGGAAAGGCTCTTCTCGTCCGCGGCCGGATGAAGCCGCGATACCTACCTCCATCAACCTCGTCGACTTCACTAACGGCAAAGTGATTCACCTCTGCGCCATCTGGACCCGCAGGGAAGATGGAATCTGGGACTATCGATTGGAGGCGCCAAACTCCGTAGAGGCGCAACCGCGTGATGGAGAACTGCGTTCCCCTGCCCTACTTGCAGTAAAACGTCGCTCCCGGGCAAATCATCGAATCATAGTCAAACATCGGCGTTCCTCTGCCACATCTGCAGCACGCCGCGATGATCCCGAGAAAGGGGAATACCTCCTCGAAGTCGATCCCCTCGCCTACGAAAATACGACCCTTCCGGGCACTCCCACCTATTGCAACCGTCATTTTTTCTCCCAGAGTACGGACGATTCAGATACGATCTCTGAATGGCAAAAACGCCATGCCATCAGTGACGATCAACTTCCCTGCACCATCATTTTTTCCCTGCGTGAAGGCAAATTACCCATCGCTGTTACAGCAAAAATCAACGGCATACCGATTGGGGAAGCCATCCGTCGCATGCGTGAAGATTCTTTCCCCATCCCCGCTTCCACCGAGTGAGACAGGATAAACAGTGCCTCTGCCTCATTTTTCTATTTCCTGCATCAAATTTCGCAAAATGATGTAGAAACGATTTCTACACGTCCTAACGCTGTGTTGCTATTTAGCTATAATTGTGGTAATAATTATTGAAATAAAATGGAATCCGATTATTTCTCCATAACATAGTTTGTGAGAAAAATACCTCGTCGTTCTACTTGTTGCTCCCTGATTACCTCGTACCCACGACTTTCAAAAAAGGGTTTTGCCGTAATAGATGCGTGTGTCGTGATTTTGTCAAAGCCACATTCCAGCTTATCGCACAATGCGGTTGCGATTCCTTGTCTTTGATAGTCTTTATGTACATATAGTCTATCAAGATACCCTGTGTTATCTATATCTCCAAAGCCCACAATAACATCTTTTTCTACAGCCACGAGCGTTTTATGCTCCAAAAACGATTTGTCCCAGACAGATAAATCTACATCACCCGTTCCCCATACATCTAATTGTTCCTTAGTATAGTCCTTGGCATTTACACTATGAACGGTTTCATAAAACAACTCTGCCAATCGCTCGCAATCTGATGTTGTGTATTCTCGAATTAACATTTCGGTTCCCTCCGTCGTACCGGATTGACCACTTACCGCATCCATTTGTGAATTTCAAGGACAAATGCAACGTATGACAGAGAGACTTGAGATCATGCGAGGAGAGGCACCCGAGCAATGAAATTATAATGGATTTGGGTGTCCTTGTTCATAATTGATTGGTCTTTGGAACCATTGGCATCCCATAGAAATTTACAAGGAGACAAAAAAGGTGTTTGCTGTTTTGCTCCATTACACCCATAATAGAGC
>CANRJD010000061.1 GCA_947630815.1 uncultured Akkermansia sp.
ACGAACTCTCCCTGCGCCACCTTTAAGCCCTCATTGCGCGCGACGGCCGCGTTCATGTTGTTTTCCAGGCGCAGGAGAACAATCCTTGCATCTCGATATTCGCGGAGCTGCTGCTGGGTAGTGGCGGCAGAACCGTCATCAATGATGATGAGCTCGAAGTCCCGATACGTTTGCCTGAGGATGCTCTTAACAGCCAAATCCAGCCAATCTCTCCGTGTGTTGTACACGGGCATGATAACAGACACATCAGGCTTCTCTGGTCCTTCGTTGCTCACGTTTACCGATCCGTTTCGTTCTTTGTGTTAAGTCTTATTTCAGTTCAGCAGGAGTAGCGTATCTCTTTTTGAAAGAGATACGCGACACATTTTCATTTAACGACTAACGATAAAATCATTGCAAGCTTAAATTAAGATAATTCGATAAGGAGCGCCATTCTCCCCAGCGTCATAAAATGTAGTCAAGAACCTATTCCTAAAAGTTTTTCAATTTTTAGGCTGGACATCTCTTTCAAAAAGAGATAACCAGACCTAAATGATTAAACATCTGGCGAATAAGTTGAAAAATAGATAGAAAAGAAGATGAGATAAATGGAGAGGCACAACGACCGCATTTGGACAAAGTCGAAGAATCGAAAAAACTTCCAGTTGCTTGAGCATGTTTATCTCCGGACACGAAAGCCATAAATGGCAGCCGCCCCGCGCAACGCGCGCGAACTCCTCAAATCGTACATCGTACATCGTCCATCGTACATAGGCAAACGCATTTGAGAAAAGTTCATCAACGGATGAAGTGCTCTTATTGGTTGATATCGCCGTCCATACGTATCAAAAATCATGACAACAAGCACTCATCATGCTGATGGTTCTAAAGAAGCCCCTGCATACGTTGACGGTTCGAAAAATTCTGCGCAATGCGCACATTATTAATAAATCGTACATCGTAAATCGTAAGTTGACTCACCGGCACCACTCTGCTCTGGTTGCTTCGGAGTCGCCTCACGACTCCTTACCCCTTCGGGGCAAAAGCTACGCTTTTGGCCAAACTGGCTTACAGCCGTCGCCAGTTTTCGCCCCTGCGGGACAGCGCATCCGCGCTGTCCATACGCACTTACCGTTGCCGGCCGCTTCCCCGCGCCTCTGGCACGCTAGCATTCAAATCGTACATCGTACATAGGCGCCGCCAGGCGCCACCGCCCCGCGCAACGCGCGCGAATTTCCCAAATCGTCCATCGTACATCGAAAGTTGACTCACCGCCGCCCCATCGGCGGTTCGCCCTTCGGGCAGCGCCTTCGCGCTGTCCATACGCACTTACCGCCCGCTAACGCGTGCGCCCTCATCGGGGCCGTCGTGCGTGTTGTACATAGGCAACCGCATTTTCTAATGCGGTTGCCCTGGGCTTGCGTGCTTGCCAATTTGCAGACACGGTGTATAATGGCGGCGGATGAAGTCATTTTTTGGAGCATTGTTTCTGATGATTACGGGAGGCGCCGTCGTTATCACGATGGTGTATCACACTACCGTCAATGCCGAGCTTCGCTTTGAGCCGCGCGATTCTCACGAAGAATACATCAATACACGCCGCTCTTTTAGACCGCGCCGTACTCAAAGTACACCGACTCCACCGGTCAAAGAAATCAAACTTCCTGACGACGACACAGCGGAGGAGGTAAACCCGTGAGCGATCCTCGACACCCAGTCATTGGCTATACCCTGGGCGATCAAGCCGGCATTGGACCGGAGATGATGCAAATCGCCCTGCGCGAGATGGAGGGGCAGCCCGTGCGTTTCCTGTGCATGGGCGAGCGTATTGCCTGCACACCGGGCATCCCTACCCCGGAGACAGCTCAAGCCGCCTGGCGTCAACTCGAACGCGCAGCCGAAGCTCTGCGCAGCGGAGAAATCGATGCGGTGGTGACCGCTCCTATCTGCAAACAGACCCTCCAGGAAATCGGCTTTCCGTACCCTGGTCAGACGGAGTTTTTTGCGGAGCGACTCGGTGCAAAACGGTATGCGATGTGCCTGTCCGGGCCGCATCTGACAGTCGCCCTCTGCACCACCCATGCGGCTCTGAGGGACGTACCGGGAATGCTCACCGCATCCCAAATTGTGAACGTGGGTGAGCTGCTGGCGGAGTACCTGCAACGACTCGGACACACATGTCCGCGCATCGCCGTGGCCGGATTAAACCCGCACAATGGCGAAGCCGGAGCCTTCGGAGATGAAGAAAGCCGTATCATAGCTCCGGCCGTGGAGGAATTGCGCCGCCGACTGCCGTATGCCCGCATCTGCGGCCCTTGCGTGCCGGACGGCGTGTACCGCGATGCCGCTCACGGGGAGTATGACGGCATCGTGGCGCCCTACCACGACCAGGCGCTTATCCCGCTCAAGCTGCTGGACTTTGACAGAGGTGTGAATATCACCTTGGGATTGCCACGGTTGCGGATCAGTCCGGATCACGGCACGGCCTTCTCACTGGCGGGTAAAGGCCAAGCCGACCCGGGCAGCACCATTCAGGCCTTTCGCCTCGCCCTGCGCTACGTCCGCTCAGCAGCAGCCGAAACTTGATTCTCCGCCCAGCATCTCCTCGATGCGAAGCAGCTCATTGTACTTGGCAAGCCGGTCGGAGCGTGAAAGCGAACCGGCTTTGATGAATCCCGCCCCGGCGCCCACTGCGAGATCGGCGATGAATGAATCCTCCGTCTCCCCACTGCGGTGGGAAACAATGGTGGCATAGGCATGCGAGGATGCCAGACGCAGTGTATGGAGCGTCTCTGTGAGCGTACCAATTTGATTCGGCTTAATGAGCACAGCATTGGCAACCCCTTGCAAAAAGCCCCTCCTCAATATGCGCGGGTTCGTGACAAAAAGATCATCCCCGACCAGCATGCATTGCTTCCCCAGTGCGAGGGTGAGCTCTTGCCAGCCGGTCCAATCGGACTCTGCGCAGCCATCCTCAATGGAAATGACAGGATAGCCGGCGACGAGCTGTGTGTACTGCTCGATCAAATCATGCGCAGACACAGAGCCACCGCCGCTCTTGCGCAGAGTGTACATGCAGGTTTCGGGGTCGTAAAATTCACTGGCGGCTACGTCCAGCGCGAGGAAAACATCCTTCCCCGGGCGATAGCCGGCGCGACAAATAGCGGTCAGGATGGCGTCCAACGCAGCCTGCACGCCGGTCAACGGAGGCGCATACCCTCCCTCATCACCCACAGCGGTACTCATACCTTTAGTGTGCAACACCTCGCCCAAAGCGTGGAAAATTTCACTGCCGCATCGCAACGCCTCGTGAAAATTAGACAGCCCCTTCGGCACAATCATGAACTCCTGAAAATCGATCGGCGCATCAGAATGAGCGCCGGCATTGATGACATTCATCATGGGCACGGGAAGACTCGTTGCTCCCGGCCCGCCCAAGTAACGGAACAACGGTAAATGCACCGCTTTTGCTGCTGCGCGCGCCACCGCCAGAGACACGGCAAGCATGGCATTCGCACCGAGCTCACTCTTCTGTTCGGTCCCGTCCAGCTGAATCATACGATGGTCGATTTTTTCCTGCTGCAGAGCATCCTCGCCCAAAAGAGCGGCAGCTATGGCGCCCTTCACGTGTTCCACGGCGTTGACAACTCCTTTCCCCGAAAAACGCTCACGGTCGGCATCACGCAGCTCGTGCGCCTCCTGGCTTCCGGTGGATGCTCCGCTGGGCACCGAAGCGTATGCGCGGATGCCGCCCGCCAAGTGCACCTCCGCTTCCACGGTGGGGTTGCCACGCGAGTCAAGAATCTCGCGAGCCGTCAAGTAGGTAATCTGTGTGCTGCTGCTCATGAGTTCCCAGACTAGCACAGCCCCGGCAAATACGCAAGAGAATGATAGCTAATAGTTAGCAATTATGCACTCTCTCGTTCCTCGGCCGAAATCGGGAACACGTTACGGCTCCAGCGCAGCACCGGCTTTTGCCCGGCGGCGAGAAAAACCTCCACCACATCAAAACGCGCGGGCACGCGACGCCCCAGCAGATAAAACCAGTTGGCAGCTCCGATGCGCAACAGGCGTCGCTTATGGAAATTGATGGCTCGAGCTGGGTCGCCGGAAGCGGGAGCTATGGTACTTTTCACTTCACAAAAAACCAGACAATCCCCATGACGCGCCACAATATCGAGCTCCCCTCGCCTGCCCCAGCGAAAATTGCGCCGCAAAATACGCAGTCCCTGCGAGCGCAGGAAGGACGCGGCCACCAGTTCTGCATAAGCTCCACGGTAACGGGTATCCGGTACGGCTTCAGAACTCCAAGGGCAGCGTAGCCTGTGCAACAGGTGCAAACGAGCGGCGATGATGTGGCGTAATTCCATATTTTTCGATGGCTCTCATGTGCTGTGCAGTGCCATAGCCGGCATTATGATCCCACCCGTACTGCGGGAACTGCTCGTGCAGCTCACGCATGATGCGGTCACGCGTAACCTTGGCAAGCACACTTGCAGCGGCAATGCTCAGGCAATGCGCATCCCCTTTCACAACGGAGCGCGAGTCGATGGGAAAACCCGGCACCGGCAGCCCGTCGATGAGACAAAAATCCGGAGAGGGGCAAATGCTCTGCGCTGCGCGTGCCATGGCCAAATGAGTGGCTCGCAGGATGTTCAGGCGGTCAATTTCCTCCACCGTGGCTTGGGCGATACCCTTCAGCACATCAGGACTCTGCATGAGCTGCTCGAAAAGCGACTCGCGCTTGCGGACAGAGAGCTGCTTGGAGTCAGTGAGTCCCGGTAATTCAAAATCCGGGGGCAGGATGACAGCAGCGGCGACCACCGGCCCGGCAAGAGGACCACGCCCGGCCTCATCGATTCCGCACACGCGGCTGTGACCTTCGGCCAAAGCGTTTTTTTCATACTGCATATCCGGGTGCGTCGGCATGGTCGGTGGGTGAGTCAGCGTTGTTTCTTCTTCCTCTGTCCGGCGACAGTTTTCAGATGCTCCGGCAACTCCTGACCGGAGTCTAAGCTGTGCAGGGCCTCAATGTCATCCAAATAGCGGCCGATCGGGGTGGAGGTTTCAGGGTTCTGCGTGCGGAGCATGCGCATCGTGTCGGAGTATTGATCAAAATTAGTGGACAAAGCACGACCAAGATGCGTAATTTCATACCAATCCAAATAATCGCGTCCGCGAATGGAGGCGTCCATGTATGCACGGCGCAGATCTTGAAGCGGAGCAAGAATTTTGTTGACCTCCTCCTCACTGCGCCCCCTCACCAGCTCCGTGATGGCTCGCTGATACTCAGAGATAATCACACGGTATCCCGGAAAGGCATTCAAGCTCAGCTGCGTGAGCCGTGCCATGCAGGAACGCAACTGTTGCTGCCAGTTGGGGATCTTCATCACCTCTGCCAGCTCTCCCAAACTTTTGGAAATGGGTAAATGCGTCTCTTCCTCCATCCCGGTGAACAGCAACGCCTCGGCAAGCCTCTTTTCCGTCTCGATGGGCGTAAGCATATCCATGGCGCTGGGCTGAGCGAGAGAAGCCAGCTCCAACGCCCACCATTTACTAAAGTTCGTTTTGTTCAAATTCAGCTCATGAAAATAAGTGGCAATAATCTCCTTGGGACTGCCCTCCTGGATGAGCGCCTCTGCCAACAAAGCCCGCATGCGCTCCGCACCATCATCTTGATTCAACAGCCCCATGATGAGCACCCCGCAGGACACCTCATACACCTGCCGCGAACCCGCATCCAACATCTCCGGGCTTTGAGTGTTCACTATATCCTCTGGCGTCATCATCTCCGCCTTATTGAATAGTCTTTGGTACAGACGCCGATCGATGCGCCCGGCACGCCACAAAAGAGCCTGCTGCACGCCTGTGAGCAACCAAGGAGGGACCTCCACATGATCCGGCAGAGCATTCACCTGCATGTCGCGTAAGGCATATTCATAGAGGAGCATGCTCACAATAGCCGCATCCATGCGCTCCACATCAACCCCACCACCCGCGTAAATACGGATTTGCAAATTCGGTTCATTACCGATGATGCGCACACGGGTTCGCACCGGATTGGGACGAGCCGGATCTCCCGTACTCCCCCACAGACGAATAGATATGCTGTATTTCCACGCATCATCCATGCCGAGCAGCCGATTGAAACGCTTGCGCACATCATCGGCATGCGTCGCAATAGCCCCCATGCGCAAAATATCTCCGCCGCTCACGGAAAACATACGCGACTGGGACACAACGTGCTTGTCTTCCACAACATACTCTACAGGACGTGTGTCTGTCTGCTCAGCAGAGTCCTCCTGTTCCGAGGCGGGGGGTATATCGATAAGCCAATCCGGTAGAGCATCTACCTCCGGTTGATCGTCCAATTCTTCCGGCACCAAGTTCGGATCCCCCGTCTCCACAATCGTAGAATCCTCCTCCTGGGCGACCGCAGCGGACGCCAGCAGCAGGCCAACGATTCCTGAATATACACCCCTCAACACAATCGAATCCTACCAAAATTCAGCCACTTTAGCAATACGGGAATTTTCCTAAACTGCATCCTATCCGTTCCAAAAAAAGCAATCCATTTACGATAATTCATTTACGATTCCACCTCAGCTAAAGCTTCGCAGTTCCGCGAGCCGGCGGCTCGCCAAATTTCTAAATCGTAAATCGTAAATGGTAAATGGTTTGCATCTTATCGCTCGTTACATCAGAAACGAAAATCTATCTCGCCCGCCACGTAAAAACCGGGGTGATAATGGCGAGTTTCTATAGCATCGCGCCCCAAACTGCGACGGCAATATTCAGCCGTGGTCGCCAAGGTGGCGCCTATCGCCAAATTCAGCATTCGCTTACTCTTGCCCGGGGCGGAAAAATCATACTCCGCAAGACCGGCCAACGCAAGAGAACGCACGCGGAAAATACGCTGTCCCCGCGAACTCGAGACCATCCACGCTCCTCCTTCATTGCTGATTGCCGGGCCAACTTGCAGCCTGTCATTTACCTTGTAGAGAGTCGCTAACTGGTACCCTCGCATCCGCACCATCCAATCCGGAGTCGGCTGCCAGCGGAAGGCAATGTAGGGTACCACCACGTAGTCTGCAAACCGCGGCGAAGCCGCCAGGCCAACGGAATAGGATAGTTTCTCGTTCTTCTTCACCGAATATTCAGCAGCCAATGCCAAATCCCACGCATGAGCAGAACTCACCACATCTCCGGCATAGCGGGGCATCGCGGTTACCATCAGCCGATTTCCGTTCTCCAGTGGACGTATCAGGGAGATGGGAAGCGAAAAAACCATCAGCTCATCACGCCGCAGATCCAGCTCACCTCCCACATTCATGATCGTCGCACTGATATTCGCCTGCACATTGTAGTACCACTTTCCGACATGGCTACGCCTTCCATCCGCAAAGGGTACATTCACGGTGTAATCCTGCATGCCTAAGTGGGATCCCCCATGTCGCTCGCCCATCCGACTGATGTAGGAAATCTTCGCATAGCTGGGAAGTATGGCCGTCTCGGGCATTCGCAGCGTCCACAAATCCTCGCGCCCTTCTCCTGTGTTAGCAAGCAGCAACAAAATTAACAGGATCTTCTTTGACAACAGGAGGATAAGCAGCCATCGTTTCATGGCGGGATGTTATCACATATTTCTGCCAAACGCAAGAGCATTCAAGCGACCGCATTAAAAAATGCGGTTGCCATGGACGACGGTGGCGCCTGGCGGCGCCTATGTACGATGTACGATTTGGAAAATTCCCGCGCTTACGCGCGAAAGCAGCCGACGGCGACAATGCCGCTTTTCCACCCCTCTCGAACCACCCCAAGCATTGTTTTACCCATCTCCTCCGCTCTCGCTCCGCATTTCCCGCGCCTCCGGCGCGCTAAATTCCCAAATCGTACATCGTACATCGTCCATCGTCCATCGTCCATCGTACATCAAATGTCCCAGCTATCGAGCCATTTGAAGGAAACAACGCGCAGTTTGCGACCCATGATTTGATTCACTTCTGTGAGGGAATCAATGGGACGAGTCGAGCCACGCGATCCCTGTGTGGCGGGATTGTAACTTCCTTCTTCCGGCGAATTGGTGGGATCCACAAAATCAATGGTACGCTGCACAACGGCCTCGCACCAGGCTTGGGCGAGGATGGCGCGCCGGGCATTGCGCACGCAACCATAGGCGCGCACGAGGAAAGTGTCGTCACGCACCGTCAAGATATTTCCGAGAGATGCAAGTACATCGCTCTGTATGAGGTAACCGGGCGCTGCCGTGTACATGGAGCCCTCCTCTGCGCGGGGGAACTTGTAGAATTCGCCGGCAAGCGGGTTAACACGGAAATCGCCAAGACTTAAACGCTCGTTAATGTTGGTGGCGTCAATGGCAGCTTGAAGAGCGCCGGTGAGTGCCGCATCCGATCCACCATCCAAGCGACGATTGATGAAATCTGCCATATTCAGGAACGGTCCGCGCTCGCGCACCTTCTTCACAATCTCACGCGCCAGTTGGCGGATGGAATCCGGCGTCAGCGAACGCACATCTCCCCACGCCGTGGCCATCTGCATACTAGGACGCAGGAACGCTGCGCCAAGCAGCACATTGTAATCACTGCGTGTATCCATGCTGCGGTCAGCCGTGGATACACCAAAGCGCGAGAAGAGGACATTTTCCTTCGGTGAATGTTCTACGGCGTGCAACGTACCCTGGGTATTACTCACTAATTCGCGTTTGGCAAGTCCCATCAGCGTGGCTGCCCACGCATCTTCCGACACCGAGTTTACGTTGAATCCACCTTCCACCATCAGGTAACTCGCAATATGCTTCCACCCGTCATCTGCCATGATGCGAGCAATAATCTGCTGCTGGTTGGCTGATGTGCGAGCCAGCTTGTAGCGCGACACGGGTAGATCCTCTTCCCCATTGACGAATGCCGCCAGCGTATCGCCCATAGGGATGGTGCGACTCATCGAAGGCATGTCGGAGAGCGAGGAGCAGAACCAGCGATCCCACAGCGCATCATTGATAATGAAACCGTGATCAAAAAAGTCGGAGAAGAGCTGTCCGTTCTTCGAAATGGAGGAATTGATCTTGGTCTGGTGGAATGCATACACATCGTCCGGAGGAATAGTAGGATCCGCAAATGAATTGCCGATGCCTACGCCAGGTACACCCGCTTGGTATTGCATGCGCCGCATCTGCGAAAGCGCTTTTTCGTCACCAAAATCATCCTCGCCGAACCAACCGGGCTTCAGACGCATTCCCGAAAAACCTGCCAGCGAAAATGGCGGGTGCACGGGCAGCTCCAACACCGAAATGAAGGAAACAGCCTCACCGCCTCCCGTTGCAACGGTCTGCAAACCATAGATACCGTTTTTGCTGTTCACCATGTCCAAGGCGGTCGAATCGTCCAGTTTATAAGCGACCATTTGGAAAGGATGGTACTGGCGTTGCTGCTCATCCGGCTTGTACAGCGCGCCTCCGCCCATTGCTGGGTTGGAGTGCAGCCAGTTCTTCGTGCGGTAATCCTTCCCCTGGAACAGTTTAACAGCATTCAACATGTTTCTGTTGAATGATTTAGGAGCTATTCCGATAGCTGCAAAATACGTAGGAGTCTCCTTCCCGTCTGAGCCGTACATCGATTTACTGTACAGGGTAGGCTCACCACTGACACTCCCGTCACCCATAAAAATAAGTTGCTCCGCCTTTGCTTCATCGTAATCGTACCATCCCAGAGAGTAGGTGTAAGGCGAAATACCTTCAGCTCCCGGGTAACTGTCCACCATTGCTGTTTTGTCCGCGTCAATGAGGGGCGTACTCTTGGTCACGCCTGTAACTTTTTGCGCTTCAATCCCATTGTAGCCATGGGGTATTACTATAGATTCACGTTGATTCGGTCCATAAACCGTCCCGGATGTGTCATGTACATATTCAGAGCCGTAACGCCTGCTCAGCGCGCCCATGTACGGAGCTAAATCAGTCTTAGCAACACGCCCGACATCATCATATGCGTCCCGAGTTTCAAATGCGACCTCGATCCTCCAGCCCTCTGACTCGAATCCGCCATAAGCGTGTGGTGACCACCCGATGAAGTAATTGTACATGTAGCCTACCTGGTCCCCTTGGACATACGGCACATCTTGAGGCTGAGCATAACTAGTATTTATATCCTCACCGCGGTTGTATGCCGTCATTGTATCGAATCCCTCGGACATGCAAAAAAGAAGTATTTCACCGGGTTCAAAAACAATCTCCTGCCGATCATCATTTTTGGAAAGCATGAGATAATTCCCCCAGTCATTGCCGAAGAGCATGGGTTGCGACATGGTGAAAGGGAATTGATTAAAATCTCCTCCGGCCTCGTAACAACCGCCGTAGTTGGCCGGCGGGAGCATCATATCGCGTCTCCATTTCCACCAAAAGACGTTCCCATTTGGGGTGTATAAATTATTGCTCGAGTACGGTCTGTACATGAGAGGGATGGTTCGATAGGGAAGAGAAAACATCCACAGTTTTTTTGGTTTTACACGCATTTGCACATTGTACGGATTCCACCACAGAGCCAATGGTGCGTACGCGATACCTAAACCATAGGTACCTCTCCAAGTAGTTTCTCCCGGGGCTGATTGCGGTTGACCTACTGCAATTCCCATCCTCGCAATGAAAGACAGGAGAAGAGGAACGCGTGCATACCCGGCTTTTTCATCATCATCTCGCGAACGGTCGCTGAAATAGGTCACTCTGTACGACTTACCGGTAACATCTTCCCTATTGGCACTGACGAGATCACCAACCATGCGGGAGTAGGAATTGGTGACGTTACCCATGAGGCGGGACCCCTCAAAGTCATCATTCCTACCGGAGCCATCGGGCCACGTGTTGTAGTAAGCGTGCATCACCTGCCAGGAACCAATAGGCATAGAAGGCTCAGTACCGGTTGGCAGGCCCTCGCCTTCCGCAATGGGGCAATCCTGATCACGGCGAGCTTGAAATGGAGTGCCGCGCAGGTCACGTTTGTTGAGCAGCGTATTCAGATCAAGCTTCAGACCGCCATCGCGCACATTCGTGAGCAAGGAGTAGGAAAAAGTTGTGGCATCAAAGAAATAGGGCTGACCTGCCGGCATAGTGCCACGCTCCACAAGGGGTAGCGTGCGCAGAGTGAGAATCTTCTCGGGGGTATCAATCTCCTCCGGCATAAAGGAGAAGTTCTCACTGCCTCTGAAATCGGGAGCAGGCGTATCCCAAGTGCGACGCAGAATCTCCACGGGATCGTTCGTGGGCTCACGATCAGCAACTGCAACGTTAGCCTTCTGATTCTCGCCACCAACCCACCATGCAAAGCAAGTTTCATTGCGACCGGCAGATGGCATGGTGATGAGATCTGCATACACGTACTGCTGCTCGCTCACCTTGGTGCCGAGTGTACCCTCACCAACCATGCAGATGCGATGTCCGGGCTTGGAACCTCCCAAATCCGCGATGGCATTGAACTGGCGCTGGGTGGTGACATCATTGCAGGAGATAAGCCAGCGGCGGAACATGGATGAGCGCCCATGAGTGTACGTAGAGGCAATGGTCGTGCCGCCACTCCTGCCATAGAGCGGAGCCTTCCAGCTATCCCACACGCCCAAGATGTGCTGGGGAGTCGATTCTGCCTCGGAAAGGATGCCGGAGGATGCAGTAACACGCTGGTCCGGCCCCAACTCCATCTGCAAGTCAGAAATGGCCGCATCCAGGCCGATAAGAGCCTGCTGCCGCGCCTCTTCCTGCAAAATGATTTGTGCCGCAATGCGATTCTGCGAAGATGCAACAGCCAAAATGCCCACCGCAATCAGCCCAAGCAACATCATGAGCGTGAGACTCGCCACCAATGCGAACCCTCGCCCGTGCACGCGCGTCCTGCCACTCGTTTTTAGCGTATTCCTAGAGTATTTCATATCCGATTCAAGTTGTTCTAATCCATCGAAACGACCCAACTTCCACCTCTATCATACCATATTCCTCAGGCGAATCAATGAAAAAATCCAAGGCAACCCACATCCGTCCCAAGAAAAAGCACCCCCAATAGTCAATTATAATTTTGGGGGTGTTCGAATTTTTTTTGCTCGGGCACGATTAAAACTTTGCTCCGCCCCTGGGGGGGCTTTCTGCCTCCCCAGACCCCTCTGACCAG
>CANRJD010000062.1 GCA_947630815.1 uncultured Akkermansia sp.
GGAGCTCCGTTGAGGATTTCCCTCTCAGCGCTTCTGATTATACCACCTCGAATCAATAGTGTACGATGTACGATTGCAAACGGGCTTCGGCACCTTGCAGACACACTTCCTTCATCCATAGGAAATGCCTAGAAAATGGGTTGAATGTGCCCGGAGAAATTTTATTGGGACAGATGTGATCTCTTGGGGGAGGTGGCGTGCTTCTTGCGAGGGCGGATGCCGATATAGTTGCGCACCGATTTGAATCCTTGGCGGTAGATGTTCGCCGTAGAATCCCAGAAAGCGCTGGAGCTGCCACCATCCATATTCAGCGCCATGCAGACGCGGAATGAGCCCAAACTGTTCGGGGTGCAAAGTGTGTTTGCAAGCTCGCGCAGGGTGAGTGGGGAGGTGATAGCGAGGCACCAGACGCCGGCTCCGTTGGTGGCGATAAAGGTACGCATGGCCTTACGGGTGCGTTCCAGCCCGGGAACTACGCGAAATTGCTCGACGAGAAACGGTCCTCCTTGGATGGCTTCCCTCATGTGCTGTTGGGGCACGCGAAGTGAGGCGCTGCGTTCCAGAAAAATGCTTTTCCCAGTGTCGTACAACGTGCCTGCCACAGTGAATGAACCGGTGGAAAGAGGAGAAATGCCTCGCGAGGCATGACGCAGCAGGCCAAGAGGAGTGCGCGCAGGATTATCGGCAAAATAGCCGCCGTTTATACCGGCCACGCAGGAATTACCGTTCATGGCGGCCTTCAGGTTGCCGTAAACGGGTTTGCCGTCTCCCTCGTCCACAATGCAAAGCTCGTGTGTGGAGGCGCGGAAGAAATGTGCTTCGATTCGGTAGCCTTTTACCTCACCGTTCAGCAGACTCACCCAACTACTCCCCGTCGAGTAGTCCTTACTGCGAAATTCAGCGTACTGCGCCCAGCAGCTGCCCGCCGCCACCAGCAACGCGACCACAAAATAACCCACGAGCATCCTGCTCAGGCGTAGGAGGGGAAAATGACGGAGCATGCCGTACGGTGCTTATTCCACAGAAGTGTTACGCTCAGTTTTCTTGACTTCGCGGTCTCGCTGGCGGCGGTGTTTATCATCCTCTTTCTCTTTAGAACGACGAGCCCGGCGCTCATCGGCCGTTTCATTGGCACGTTCGTTACCCCAAAGTTGAGTAAGACGCGGCATGGCACGACCGTAAAAGCTTTTGGGGTCAATTTTCATACTGGCGTTAATCAAGTCCTTCATGCGCCTGCTGCCGCCTTCTTCGCGACGAGCTTGACCGATGAGCAGGCAATACGCCGCTTGACGATCCTCCGCACGCAACGCCTTATCGTTTATTACCTTCATGCTCTCACCCATGAGGTCACGCAGTGTGGTGTGAAAATCGACCTTCAGGAAACCATCTTTGGTATCCATGAGTTTGTAGAGGAATTGGAGAGCGCTGTGCCCATTGCGACGCACAAGCCCGGTGCTGTCATTTGGGTCAGCAGCCTTGAGCATGTCCAGCAGATTTTTTGGCTTTTCAATGGGCAACTCACCGATTTCACCGAGCACCTTAGCTCTCTCCACCCCATTCAGAGAGTCAGCTTTTTTCATGAGTTCCAGCATTTTGCGGTGTGCAGCCAGTTTATCGGCTATGTTTTTGAAAGCTATTGAGCCACTCTCATCACCCAAGAAATCCATGCCAGGCAGGTTGGCATACATGGTGCCGTCCTTATCGATTAACATGACTGTGGGGCACACTTTGAACGGGATGGGTGGCATGCCGGCTGAGATGCGCCGGGATTCAGCCTCCTGCTTTTCGGTGGGGTATTCGTAGATGGGTACGGCCACCAGCGCGGCTTGCCCTGTCACTTTTTCGAGCTCCGATTGATTCCAGAATGATTGGAGCATGCGAACGCTGCGTTGATTCCAATCCGGTCCGTAACAAAAAACGATCACGCCGTCATCGCCTGCAGCGCTCAGGGCATCCCGGTAGGTTTCCGGACGCCGCGGGTTCTTTTGTTCGTTTGGTTTCTCTGCTGCCGACTGATCCTGCTCGGCCGGGGCAGCAGGTTTTGTCGGCTCTTGAGCGGGGCAGAGTGCCACTGTTGCCACGAACAGTGCGAGCGCTGCTGTGTACAGGGGATTACTTGCCTTTCTTGTTATCATAAACTAAAATCGCTTTAAAGTTGATGCCTTGCAATTGTTCTGCGCCGGAATCGATACGGATATAGCGCGCTAATGGGGTGCCTCTATCTACCGATACCACAACATAGGGCTTTTCAGAAGATTCAGGAAGGTTGGCGAGCAGTTTCCATTCCTTTCCATCCAGAGAAGTTTCGACGAACCACTCACGGTAGGCCTTGCAGTCTTTACCGCTGGGTACGATGACGATGCCGCCGATATTAGTGCGTCTCTCCAACTCGACGATCACCTTACGGTGTTTGCCTTTTTCAGAGATGATGGCACCCCCTTGCGGGGTGAGAGCCGCAGCATGGGTCACGATGCTGTCCTGCTTGGGGGCATACATATCCAGCATCACTAGGCCGCCCGGAGAAACCAGTCGTCCCGGAGGCGGTGTGAAATTGGGCAGATTATTTTCCCCGGGTTTTAAGAACTCCTTGCTGTACTTGTTGGCGAGCTCTAGGTAATATTCTCTTTCACGACCGCTGCCGCGAGAGTTCTCCAACGAGAGAGCCGTCATCTCCTCTGCCGCGCGAATGACGGAAGCTTTTAAAAGAATTTGCGTATCTTCGTAATTCGGGTCATCTTTGGGAAGTTCGCTGAGCAATTTATCCACCATGGCACGCACGCGCTCGCCGACATTGCGTTGCTCCATGTAGGCGCGACGCACCGCCCAGCTGAGAGCCGGGCCAAAAGAGGGACGCCTCCGCACACTGTCCGCTATCAGCTGAAAGAAGTTGAGTTTGGCCGGCATGCCTTTGCCCAAGGAGTCGAACTGCATGTTTAGCATCTTCTCCATGTCCCATTCTGCCTTCTCATTCTCGTTGAGATTGCCGTAATAGCTCTTGAAGGCAACCATTTTTTGCTTGCTGGTTTTGAGAGTGTTGAGCAAGGTGGGGTAGATGGTCTCGGTGAGGTAGCGAGCACACATTTCCGGGTGTTTCGGAGCCACGGAGGAGCAGATAAAATCATTCACCCCCAGATATTTGGAAGGACGCTTACTCAGGTACTTGGCAGCCGTGTCCAAGTACATGGTCCACACTGGGTTATAGAGGGGCTGCATGGTGACAGCCATTTCGTACAGGGTGAGAGCCTTGACGGGGTTTTTATTTTGGGCGAGGAGGCCGGCGAGCGAGCAAATCATCTGAGCATCGCGGGTGCGCTGGCCATCCTTGTACATGTCCGTCATCATTTGCAGAGCGCTCCATCTGTGCAGTCCCCAAATGGGATAATGGGGCTGACGCTTTTCGGAGATGGTGTTGGAGGGGTGCCATTCACCGTCCACGTACACGGCGTAGGCGCAGTGACCGGGCTCGCCCATCGTGAAAGCCGGGACACCGTTGGAACAAGCGGACGAAGCTCCGAAGTGGGACACCCCGCCGCATACGGCGCCGATATCACGCGTCTCCTTAGCAAACAGACCGGGATAAAGCACATCGAAAGGCTGGTAGTAATATTTCGAGAAAATGATGTCTCCGTACTTGTTGAGGGGGAGATAGGGCACCTGACCGCACATGCCCAAGTACGCGCGAGCCGGAGCGGAGCAATTATCGCGTTGCCAGCGCATGCTGCTAGCAGTGCCAAACGGGCTGTCGCCCTTCCAACCGCAGGGGAAGTGCATAAGCCAGTCCGGCAGATTACCGAAGGAGGTGTTAATTAAGCCCTTATCCCAGCTTTCGGCAAAGAAGAGGTAACGCTCGCGCGCCAGACGGAAATTATCCTTTACCGGTCCCTTCTTCCTGCCGGAGTCGGAGCCGATATCGGGCAGGGGGATACCCGTATCCTTGTAGTACTTGATCTGCTCTTTGGTGAGGGGCGCGCCGGCGCCATACCAACCGTTCCGGGTAAACTCCACAGCCACTGCAGCCGCAATACGGCGCTTCACGCCGGGTTTCACCTTCACATTATCCAGCTGCAGGTCTTGATCCATATTCTTATCTGCTTTCCGGAACTGCTGCACCATGGCCAGAGCAATTTCAGGCTTTTCCATTTCGCCGTCGTACACGAAGGAACTTATCCAAGGCAGGTTGTTCAGCAGTACTGCCAGCGAGTCCGCCGTTTCCGTGTCCTTCATGAGATCGACGAGGGCATCCATATTGGCCCGGTGCAACAACTCCCACTGCGTGATTTGAAGGCGGTTTTTCGGGTCGCGAATAAAGGCAAGGACGCGTTCGCGATCCGGATTGCCAAGGTGCGTACGTATATGGTTGGCCAGTTTCCGTTCAAGAATTTTTGGTTTGCGCCATTCATTGGGGCGTATGATTCCCTTTACATCCTCCTCTTGTACGGGACGTTGACCACGATCCTCGCCAAGCACGCGATTGAGCTTTGTGATTTCGGCATTTTCGGGATCATTCTCTTCTGCGTCCTCCTGGGTATCCTCGACAACGACAACCGGCTCCGGCTCCGGCTCCGGCTCCGTCGTCGTTTGCACCACCGGTTTAGGTTCGTCTTTGTGGATATCTATTTCAAGGATATCGTCTCGAGGCGTTGTTGGCTGCTGAACCTGTTTGTCGCCGCCCGGAAAGATCTTTGGATCCGCTACGTAGCCCACCAGAAGCATCACCAAGATGAGCACGAGATAGGATAGTCTCCATTTCATGCCGTCTTGATAGCAAATTTTGCCTGTATTGTCAAGTGCACAACGGAGCAAACCAGAGCAAACGCATTAGAAAATGCGTTTGCCCTGTACGACGGTGGCAGACGGAGCCTGCCTATGTACGATGGACGATGTACGATGTACGATTGCCAAATTCGCGCGTGCTGCGCGGATTTGGCGAGCGAGAGGAGTCTTTGGAACCATCATCATGATGGCCGCCTGTTGTCATGATTTTTGATACGTATCAACGATGGTATCAGTCGACAAGAGTATTTTCTCTGTTGATTAACTCTCCCAAATGCGTTTGCCCTGCGGAGCAAACGAACATCTGACTCAGACGCAGAATTTTCATGGGAACGGCAGCAAAAGATCACATTTTTTTCATGTCAAATGGAAAAAAAATGAGTTTATGCTTGCAAAGTGTGCGAAAATGTGCTTTACTCCCCCCCGCACACGCCGCCGCTGTAGCTCAGTGGTAGAGCAACGCATTCGTAATGCGTGGGTCGTCAGTTCGAATCTGACCAGCGGCTTCCTGTTGGAAAAGCGTGGGTACCTCAAAAGCCTCCGTAGCTCAGTTGGTAGAGCAGCTGACTCTTAATCAGTTTGTCCACGGTTCGATCCCGTGCGGGGGTACTCGCAGTGCATAGCGTGAAGCAGTGAGCTGCGGCAACGAAAAGGCCTCCGTAGCTCAGTTGGTAGAGCAGCTGACTCTTAATCAGTTTGTCCACGGTTCGATCCCGTGCGGGGGTAGGGAACGAAGGGGGTAGAGCGGCCGACCATGTGCAGCAGCCCCGCCATCTCAGACAGATTAGCGCGCGCATGCCAACGGATATACGACTTAAGCGCAACTTTTCCATTATTGCGCACATCGACCACGGCAAGACGACACTTTCGGATCGCTTGCTGGAACGTACGCACACCATAGCTGAACGCGATAAGCAGGACCAACTGCTGGATGCGATGGATCTGGAGCGTGAGAAGGGCATCACGATCAAGTCCCACCCGGTGACGATGCGCTACACGGCACAGGACGGCGAGAGTTATGAGCTCAATCTGCTGGACACACCGGGGCACGTAGATTTTTCCTATGAGGTGTCGCGCTCGCTGGCGGCATGCGATGGAGCATTGCTCATTGTGGATGCAGCGCAAGGAGTGGAGGCACAGACGCTCGCCAACATGCACTTGGCTCTGCAACAGAAGCTGGAGATAGTGCCTGTCGTAAACAAAATAGATCTCCCGGGCGCTGATCTGCCCAAGGTGTATCGTCAGCTGGAGGAACTCGTCTGCATCCCGCGTGAGGAGGCCATTCTCTGCTCGGCGAAGGCGGGTATCGGCATTGAAGATGTGCTGGAGGCCATCGTGAAGCGCATTCCCGCCCCGAAACAGGCGACGGACGACAAGCTGAGGGCGCTGGTGTTCGATTCTGTGTACGATGCGTACCGGGGAGTGGTGTCGTACGTGCGGGTGGTGAGCGGGAGAGTTGCCAGGGGCATGAAGGTGAAGCTCTTTGCAACACCGGATACTTTTGAGGTGAAGGAAGTGGGCATTTTCACCCCCGGCATGCAGGCGGTGGATGAGCTGACTACCGGCGATGTGGGTTACATCATAGCCAATATGAAGAGTGCCGCCGATGTGAAAATAGGCGACACGTACACAGATTTGCAAAACCCCTGCACGGAGCCGCTGCCGGGTTTCAAGGAGATCCACCCGATGGTGTTTTCCGGCATTTACCCCGTGGATTCCGCAGACTACGAGAACCTGAAAGCTGCCATGGCGAAACTGCAGATCAACGATGCGGCTTTCACTTACATGGCGGAGAGTTCGGTGGCTCTCGGATTCGGTTTCCGATGCGGATTCTTGGGCTTACTGCACATGGAGATCATTCAGGAGCGACTGAGACGTGAGTTCAACATGGATGTCATCTCTACTTACCCATCCGTCATCTATGAAGTCACAAAGACGGACGGCAGTGAGCTTACCGTGGACAACCCCGGGATGCTTCCCGAAACGCAGGAAATCCAGGAGATACGCGAGCCCATGGTGAAGGTGTTTATCATGCTGCCTAGCGAGTACATCGGTGACATGATGAGGCTGGTCATGGAGAAGCGCGGCGAGGTGGTGCACACGGAGACGATCGACGACACGCGCGTCATGCTCACCTGTCGCATCCCCATGGCGGAAATTCTGGTGGATTTCAACGATAAGCTCAAGAGCATCACCCGAGGCTACGGGAGCATGGATTACGAGTTCGACGGCTACAACCCCGCCCAGCTCGTGAAGATGGACATGCTCATTGCCGGCGAGCCTGTGGATGCTTTTTCGATGATTGTACACCGTCAGCGTGCCGAAGCGCAAGGCCGCGAGCTTGCTCTCAAGCTGAAAGAGGTTATTCCGCGACAACTTTTTACCGTGGCGATTCAGGCCTGTATCGGCGGCAAAATCATCGCCCGTGAAAGCATCTCGCCCATGCGGAAAAACGTGACGGCAAAATGCTATGGCGGCGATGTGACGCGCAAGCGCAAACTTCTCGAAAAGCAGAAGGAGGGCAAAAAGCGTATGAAGGCCATCGGCCGCGTCAATATCCCGCAGGAGGCTTTCATCAATGTCCTCAAGAGCGGCAACTGAGCTATGGACATCCTTCAAGCCATTGTCTTGGGAATCGTGGAGGGGCTCACGGAGTACCTGCCGGTTTCCTCAACTGGGCATCTGATTATTGCCCAATACCTGCTGGGCATGCGAGAGAGTTCTGCGTTGAGCGCGTTTGAAATCTGCATTCAGGGCGGGGCTATTCTCGCTGTGCTGGGACTGTATTTCCCGCGCGTGTCGCAGATGTGGCACGGCCTCTTGGGGAAATGCCCTGAAGGACGGCGACTCATGGTGAATCTCATCGTTGGATTTCTCCCCGCAGCCGTGGTCGGTTTGCTCTGTTCGCGTTTCATTAAGACCTACCTGTTTAACGCCCCCACAGTGATGGTGAGCTGGGCGCTCGGTGGTATCGTCATTCTGCTCTACGTGCGGGCGCGCCGCCGTTCCGGTTGCGCTGATTCCGGCATGCCGTTGGAGCAACTCTCCGCGCGCGGGGCGCTTGGGATCGGACTCATGCAGTGCATTGCTATGTGTCCGGGAGTGAGCCGCAGTCTCATGACGATGCTCGGCGGCCTCTGCATGGGGCTCAGCCTTGCGGCGGCGGTGGAGTTCAGTTTCCTGCTTGGCCTCATTACCTTGGGAGCGGCTACTTGCCACGATGCTGTGGCGCATGGTGCGGATATGCTGCAGCAGATCGGCTGGCTGCCTATGCTCGTCGGAACCCTCGTGGCTTGGGCGAGTTCGGTCGTGGCCGTCAAGTGGATGGTCTCTTTCCTCCAACGCCACAGTCTTTCGATTTTCGGATGGTATCGCCTCGCTGCCGCAGTGCTCATGATTCTCCTCATCACACGGGGATTGAGATAGCAACACTTACCATGATGACGGCTCTAAAGACACCCCTGCATGTGTTAATGATCCGAAAAAATCCGCGCCGGGGGCGCCATTATTCCCAAATCGTACATTGTACATCAAACCTCGTACATAGCAACCGCATTTTCCAATGCGGTTCAGGGCAAACGCATTTGGGAGAAGGTTCATCAACAGAGAAAATGCTCTTATTGACTGATATCCCCGTTTATACATATCAAAATCATCACAACAACCGGTCATCATAATGATGGATCTAGAGGAATCTCTGCATACGTTAATGATCCGAAAAAATCTGCACAACGCGCACATTATTAACAAATCGTACATCGTACATCGTAAATCGTACATAGGCAAACGCATTTTCTAATGCGTTTGCCCTGCAATGCGGTTGCTGTGCCTTGACACGCTACGGTGCATGTGCTAGCATGGCTGCGTCAACTTACGCCTGAACAATGACAGAACACACGATACGAGGGAAGAAGGTTTTTGAAGATGAAATTGAAGCATTGCGGGTCATCGGAGCTCAGCTGGATGACTCTTTCAACCAGGCTGTGGAGGCCATGAAAAAGGCCGTCGAGAGCGGTCATAAAATTATCGTGGTAGGGGTAGGAAAGAGCGGGCTTGTGGGCAACAAAATTGCAGCGACATTGACCTCCACCGGTGCCCCTTCAGTGGTGCTGGATTCCATGAATGCGATGCACGGAGACTTGGGCATTGTGCAGGATGGCGATGTCTGCATTGCCATGTCCTTCTCCGGAGAAACTTCTGAACTGCTCACGCTGCTTCCCTTCTTGAAGCGTTACGAAATGCCCATCATCGGCATGACAGGGAAACCCGGTTCTACCTTGGGACAGCTTTCGGATATTGTGCTGGACACCTCGGTGCAGCGTGAGGCCGATCCGCTGAATCTGGCGCCCACATCGTCGTCCACGGCCATGCTGGTGATGGGTGATGCGTTGGCGATGGCGTTGCTGGAGGCACGGCACTTCACCAAGGAGGATTTCGCACGCAGTCACCCGGGTGGGTCGTTGGGACGTGCACTGCTCACACGCATCTCGGATATCATGCGCAAGGATTTGGCGATTCTGCCGAGCGGGGTGACTGTCATGGACTGCCTGGTGGCCATGACCAAGGCGCGCAGCGGCGCCTGCGTGCTCACCAAGGAAGATGGCACGCTGGCCGGCATCTTCACGCACGGCGACTTTGCGCGTACCTTCCAGTTGCATCCGGATTGCGGAAGTCTGCCCGTAGCACGGTTCATGACGGTCTCTCCGGTATTTGTGCAGGCGGATCAGCTGGCCATTGCGGCTGTCAAGACGCTGCGCGACCGTCGCATTGACGATCTGGTGGTACTCGATGCTCAGAATCGCCCGGTTGGGCTCATCGACACGCAGGACCTCGTGCGTCTCAAACTCATCTAAAGACTCGGCTCGCGGGCTATTGTGCAACAGGCGCGGCAGGAGCTGCCGGTTGGGGTGGTGCTGCAGGCGCTGCGGGACGCCGCCGCTGCGTGCGTCGCGCGGCTCTTTTCGGCGCCTGATGCAATTCCACATCGAAGGCCTTTTCCGGTTGATCGGCCCAGGATTCGCAGGTCAACTGACCGGTCAGCGAACCGTCTTCAGACAAGGCGAGGCGCATGATGCCATCCTGCTTGTCGAAGACCTCAGCCGTGGCTACGTCCGGATCATAACGTCCGTTGTACACGTGCACCACACAGGAAATGGGAGCTCCGCTTTTCGGAGCAGCCTCGCATCGTCCCACAATGCGAAGCTCCGCCTGCGGAAGATCTGTGTCGGAAAGGGTACCGACAAATTGCAGCGAATCGGGAAACTTCTCAGCGCGCGAGATGCGCAGTGTAAACTTACCGAAGGCATCCCCCCGTTTCCACTCACCCGTGTAGGCGGCGGAATCGTAGAAAAATTTAGCGCAGGCAGTTTCCCAAGCTTTGCGGCTTTCCTCGCGAGCGGCGGCTTCCTGTTGGGCTGCTTTTTCAGCTTCTTCTCGGCGAGCCTGAGCTTGCAGCATGCGCGTGCGTACGGCGGCTTCGCGGCTCTCGATATAAGGCTTGGCAGCAGAGTTGAATGCCTCTATTTTTTCGCGCAGCAAGGCGCGCTGCTTCACCTCAAAACCATCCGTGATCACCAAAGCGTCCTGGGGCAGGGCACGTTCCGGAATAAGAGGCAGCAGACTGCGCAAGGGTTGAGTGTCGAAGCTGATATCGCTCATCGACCAATGATCATTGATGCGGGAAGCGACAAGTGAAGCGGGGATTTCAATCGTCGTTTGGGCCGGGGTACGCAAGCGGTACACGGGGCGCTCAGCCAGCTGCTTGACCTCATGGGCAAGTTTTTGCAGATTCTCGGGGAGGGGTTTGATCGCGCGGTCTTCTTCGGTGATGCTGCCGGCATCAGCCCCCACCTGCAGCAGGTAAGCCGACTCCGGCAACATGGCTCGATTTACGGCATCGTTAATTCCCTTACGCTCGGTATTGAAGATGGCCGGCGTATCCTCCGCACTGTACAAATCTTCCTCTACGCTAAGCATGGCACGAGCCGTTACCATGACCTGACCGTCTCCCTTTTGCGTACAAGTCATCTGCACATCCCCCAACTTCACCATCGGGAAATCTCCCAGTAAGGGCAGCAGGCTCAGTCGCACATCCTGCATCTCCGGCTCTGCCGGTACTGTCGCTTGCAGAGGTATGCTCACATCCTGTTTTTCAGCACGTGCAGGTTCTTGCTCTTTCCCGTCCTTGCAACCTGTCGGCAGAGCGAGCGCGACAGCTACCATCAGCAGCATCCGCGTTGCTTTCTGTTTGCTCCTGATCATGCCTACTTCTGTCAACCGCCGGGTGCGTATCATCCCTCCATCGGATGGGCTTGTCGGGGGTTAATTCCCGTCGGCCACGATACCGGGTAAACAATTCCCCGTGCGCTCCCAGTGCCGCAGCGCTATTCCCGCGTAGAATGCAAGCAGTAGCAGTATCAGCACATACACAAACGTAAGTTTGGAACTGCCTTTGCGTTCATATTTCTTGGCAAGTTTGTCCAGATTGGCTCCACCCACAGGCACGTCGCCGGAGATGCCCGCCGGAGATGCTTTCCTCATCACGCGGGGCTTCGCAGCCGTACGCTGTGCCGTTCCCTTGGCCGGTGCAGGCTGAGTCTTGGGAGCCCCAGTGTGCTGTTGAACCTGCTGGGGCTGGGCGACAGGCATACTCGCCGGATCCAGAGTAATGCATGCCGCACCGAGCATGTACTCGGCTCCGGGCGTCATGTATTCCGTTTGCACGCGGCGTCCATTTTGCAAGGTACCGTACTGGCTCCGGAGATCCTCGATCACGTACCCCTGAGGCTGGCAGACGATACGCGCGTGGGCCGGAGCAAGTCCGCCAACGCCGGGCAACGCCAGTTGACACGTGGGCGCACTACCCACCACCACTTCCCCTCCCGGCGCCACCGGAAGTTCGTAGGTGTAGAAATGATTCGGCTCTCTGATAAGTATACGGGGCATAACTAAACGCGGTTAGTATGCCATAACTTGCTCTGTTCTGCAAGGCAAATATCCGAAGTAAACGCATTTGTGGATTGCAAGATTAAATGCAACAGGTTCTTGGCACAAAAAAGGGTGCCAAGAAGTTCAAAGTATGCTAGAG
>CANRJD010000063.1 GCA_947630815.1 uncultured Akkermansia sp.
CAAGCACAAAATTACATCCTTTTTCAAAAAAAATTATAATTTATTAATAATGTACGCAATGAGTAGATTGTTTTCGGTTCATTAACGTATGCAAGAGCTTTCTCTTAATCCTCGCTTGCTCTTGCTCCGCATCCCCGCGCCGCAGGTAATCGTAAATGGATTGCGTTTTTCTTGGGACGGACGTGGCAAAAATCAGCGTACTTTCCCCAAAAAAAGCGCCAGCATGCCTTTCATGGTCAACTCACGATCCACATAGTCGGCCCATTCGGGGGACGCTCCGCCCCGTAGAGCATCCCCTCCGGTTAGCACGCAACATGCGTCCTCTCCTGCCTCTGCTCGTACGCGACGGACAAGACCACGCACCATCTCCTCATAGCCCACCACCACTCCGGCCTTCAGCGCTTCAAGTGTATTGCGCGCCACGGGTGAGGAAACTCGCACCGACAACTCCGCATCCGCCAGCTGAGGCAAAAGCTGTGTATTGCGCGCCGGGGCATCAGCAAGGGAGCGTAACCCCGGAGCTATGGCTCCACCCAGCAGGGTACACAGGCCATCCTGCTGCACCACGACGTCAAAAGTGCACGCCGTTCCCAAATCAACGGCCAGTGCGGGCAGTGGGTAATGAAGAACCACAGCCGCTGCATTTGCCAGCCGATCCGCCCCCACACACGCAGGATTTTGATAAAGACGAAGCAGCTGTGGACAATCTGCATGGCTGATACAGTGCAACGGATGCCCGGCAAAAACACCCCGCAGCACAGCTTCGGCAGTAGGCGTGACAGAGCAGAGCACGACTTGCCCAAACTCCCATCCCTCCAGCGCCTCGCGCACGCTCTCCGGAGTTATCCGTGCAGTGGACAGGTAGCGCATCTGCCCACATAATTCGCCCCCGGTTGTTGCCAGCGCGCATTTAGTGCGCGTATTGGAATTATCCACCAAAAGTATGGGCTTATCATCTTTCATGAAAAAAACGTTCTTGAAGAGCCTCTACGGTGCGGGCAGCGCCATTGCCGCGCGCGCTCACGTGCATGGCGTGCACCATATCCCGCCAGCCGGCAGCTCCGTGCTCCAGCAGTCGCGCGATGGTGCTCAGCAGCTCAGCCGTGCTGTCTATCCGCGCACCTGCACCATCAGTGATCAAAAGTTGCTGATTGCCTTCCTCCTGCCCCGGCATGGGATAATTCACCAGCACCGGTGTCTCCGTGGCATATGCCTCAAACACAGTGGCCGCCCCAGCCTTTCCGATGTAAAAATGAGCCTGCCGGAGCGGTTCTGCTATGCTCTCACCACCCCCGCCGAAGTAGCATATTCTCCCATCGGCATCCCCCAGCATATTGCGCAAACGTGTTTCGCGCTCCTCCGCCAGCAAGGTAACCTGCATCCCCGGCCATGCTTCCAACATGCCACGCACATCGGCACACACTCGCTCCGGTCGCGCGTGCGCACCGTACACCACGCGCAACCCCTGCCCATCTTCCCCGGGCGCGCAGCGAGCAGCGCACGGAGTAAACTCCCGCCGCACCGGGAACCCTGTGGCGCACAGCCTCTCCTCCTCTATGCCGAACCGCTCATGCACGCCGGCACGGCTTTCCTCATCCGGCAGGCATATCAGTGGAGCCTTCGTGCGCACCCAAGCGCTGTTCACGTGGATCGCATCAGTCACCACCACCGCATAAGGTGTGTTCAGCTCGCCACGCTGCGTCATGGCGTCCAGCATGTAGGCATACAACGGATAGGTGCACACGATGAGTTCCGTTTTCTCAGAACGCAGCATATCACGCAAGCGTCGCATTCCGCCGGCTATCCCCGGCAAATGCAACATACGCGCCCAATCTGTTGCATCTATCTGCGCATACGCTATTCCCCACGCCCATGGCAGCCGACGCACACATGCGCGATAGATCATCTGCGTGCAACGAAACAAATGAGGCTTTGCCTCCGCACACGGATCACTCACTCGCGCGCGCCAACCGCGACTTTCCATCTCCTGCACCAATGCCTCGGCCGCCGCCTCATGCCCGCGCCCGTACCCTATACTCAGCAGCAGCACATTTCGCTCTTCTCTCATGGCTTCGCAGGGGAGGCTCGAACCGCTTTGCAGGCAGAATCCCATATTCTGCACATCCATGTTTCAGCGGGTAGCGGGAATCGAACCCGCATAATCAGCTTGGAAGGCTGGAGCTTTGCCATTAAGCTATACCCGCGCTCATCGCCGCCCATATTACCACACTTTCCCCTTTTGGCAAGCTTAATCTCACATCCGTCCCAAGAAAAATTTTCTCCGGGCTCATTCAACCCATTCCTCATGCGTTTCATGGAAGAAGTACGGCGAAAAAGAAATCTGCAAGCAGTCATCGCATATCTACGAATCATTCTAACTGACAGCACGCAATGTTTTGAAAGTTTCTCCGCGCTCCTGTTCCGCATCCCCGCACCTTTCTAATTATGCCCGGGTACAGCTTCATCACATTTCGCTCGCATCTGCTCCGCCGAACTTGCGCGCAAGCGCGGGAACTTCTCAAATCGTACATCGTACATCGTACATCGTAAATAACCAACGGCTTGTGCTGCACAACGTGCCGTTTGCTACCATTGGGGGTGCTTTTTCTTGGGACGGATGTGCTTTTTGTCTCATATTTGTCAAAAAAATATTTGACTTTTCCGTAGGAAGTTATACACTCTGATCTAACGGAAGAGCGTAGTCGATCTTCCTATTCTATAATCTCGCAACCTATGAATACAAACTACATTACGTCTTTGGCGCTGGCAGGCTTGGCGGCTATGCCAGTGATGGCTCAGACAGAATCGCAGCCCTGCTGCAAGCAAAATCTGCTGCAGAAAATGGATCTTTTGACTCCGGCATGCGACGCACCTTCCTACAAGGTGAAGGCGAATCAGAAGACTGGATCCCAGTGGCACGTTGATATGGCTTATGGCTACTACAACATCCACCGTAGTGACCTGGGAGAAGACACCAGTCTTAACTACGCTATGCTGCATGGCCACGTGAATCAGCGCATCATCCAAGATGACGTGAACGGCGGCACTTGGCTGCATGCCGAATTCATCGGTTCTTGGGCGCTGGATAAGGACACCGTGCGCTTTGGCACGAATCCTATCGGCTCCGTAACTGCATTCCAGCGCGATCTTGTCGGGAAGCGCGACTTCTACTTCCCGGAAGTGTCCGTCAAGCACTTCTTCAACGGCAAGAAAGCCGCCATCGTTGCAGGTATGGTGAAGTTTGGCGATTACTTTGATGCCGTAGGCATTGCCAGCGACACCTATACGTCCTTCATGAACTCCGGCTTCTGCAACTCCACCGTGCTGCCGCTCATCGACAGCAATGTGGGCGCGCTCGCTCAGGTGCAGATTGGCAAGAAGAACTATGTGATGGCTGGGGTAACCCGTACGGGCACCCTCCCCGGCTACGATCCCATCAACTCTAATGGCGACGGTTACATCGTGATGGGCGAGTGGGGACACTACTTCCGTGAGGGCAAGGGTGTGTTCAAAGTCACTCCGTTCTTCGAAATGCTTGATGTTAATATTGGTGGAGGTGAGTCAGAACATCACCGCAACGGGGGTGTTGTCAGCAGCGTGCAGTACACCATCAACGACCATGTGACTGTGTTCGTACGTGGCGGCGTAGCCGCTAAGCAGCAGTACGACAATGCTGCTGAACTCACCGGCGGTCTGCGTGCTAAGCTCATTCCTTCTCGCAAAGATGATTACCTTGGCCTTGCTTACGGCGTATTCAAGGGATGGAATCCTGCGGGCTGGGTTTACATCGAAAACGGACAACCGGCGGCAGATAACTACCATTGCCGCGAGACGGTTCTGGAAGCCTACTACAACCTGCAGCTTGGTCGTTACTTCCGCGTGATGCCGCATATCCAGTACATCCATGACCCGGCTTACTCCACCAACAACGACTCCGTGGTGGCCGGCGTTCAAGGCGTACTTTCATTCTGATAACGCACCGCGTCATCTCATTTACTCCGCAGCGCATCGAAACTCTCGGTGCGCTGCTTTTTTTCTGCTGAGAAAAGTATGCGCGCACGAATCCGGAGCCTCTTCCTCCGCAAGCGCACTTATTTATTTCCCGCGCAGCAGCTCCCAGCATATCGTGCGAGTGAAGAGCTCTCCAGCTCGCAGCTTGATAGGGGGAAAATCAGCATGGTGCGGTGCATCCGGCCAGCCTTGTGCTTCCAACGCTACGCCTCCACGAGGAGGCGTGCTCATGCCATCCCCCGTGTACACCTGCAACCCGGGGGCATTTGTGCTCAGCTCCATGCGTAAATTGCGCAACGACAAACTCGCCACCGGTCGCAAAGTGTTACCCTGCGCCATACGCGACAGTACATAGTTGTCGTCCAACACCAACGGTCCCTTGCCCTTGGCGCCGCCCAAACACTGAGGACGACGCAGATCAAAACCACTACCCTTCACATGCTGAACTGCACCGGTTGGAATGTGGTCGATCATCGGTGTATAATGGTCAGCATCCACCATCAAAGTGTGGGCATCTATGGTGCCACGGCCGGCGAGGTTCCAGTACACGTGGTTTGTGAGATTCAGCAGCGTATCCTCCGTGCTGAATGCCATCAATGTGAGTCTCAGCTTTGTATCCAGCAAGCTGTAGCACGCCCGCACCACCACCTGCCCAGGGTAGCCCTCATCCCCCGCAGGAGATGTCAATGAGAGCTCCACCACCTCATCGCTCAGTGCATCAAGTTTCCAATAGCGGTGCGAGAATCCGACGACGCCGCCATGCAGATGATTCTCGCCATCGTTGGCTGCCAGTTTGTAACCCTTTCCCTTCAGGGAAAACTTCGCACCCGCAATGCGATTCGCCACTCGTCCACAAATCGCCCCACAATAATTTGTGTCCGCGAGCACCTCTGCCGGACTCTTCGGACCGCAAACTACATCTTTTTTCCCTAGGCTGAAAGCCAGCACCCGCGCACCGTAGTTGCAGATGCTGGCACTCGCCCGGTTATTGCGCAGCACAAAAGTGCGCACCCGCCCACGTTCACCCGGTTTTTTACCGGGCGTGTTTTTCTTGCTATTCATAACGCTGCGGCGATGCGCCCCGGCTGTCAATCGTTTTCTTTAAAATCCGTCAGGCAGGAACTTACTCTCGCTGCCGCCGTACTGCAAGTTGCCGTGCGTGCCAACGGGTATAGCTCCAATCTGCGAGTAGATCGGCTGTATGACGCGGTACTGCTCCTTGGTACGATCCGCAGAAATCACAAGTTCCTGTCCCTTGGTCTTCCCAACTGCAGCTCCCACGCCGCGTCCGGCGAGGGCCCCAACTACGCCGAATCCGACAGTCGATACGATCTGCCCCTTCCCGCGTCCCAGCAAGGAGCCAGCTCCTGCGCCAAGCGCTGTTCCTATCGCCGTGCCCATGTTCTTGCTCGAATCGCTGGCGTCCACCTGCACAGTGCGTGCGGACACCACTGTGCCGGGTATCACCTGAGCCACCGACCCGAGAGAATTCGCCGACGTGGAATTCAAAGATGTCATGTCCGAGCAGGAACTCAATCCCAATAGCCCAGCTGTCATCAAAGCGATGCAATATATCTTTTTCATTTTAGTGTGTGTGGTTCGTGAGCCGACAGGGACAATCTCTTCGCGGTCTTCTTTCTGCCCGCGTGCATGCCTCGTCGAACATGATGTCAGGTTATCACGAATTTTTACACTTGCCAAGCAAAAAAAAAACTGCTAAACTCCGCTGCGTTCTTATGAAAGCATTATCTTTTATCCTCACAGCACTGGCGATCCCTGCTCTTTCTGCTCAAGCTGCCGACAAGGCCGGGGTCATGGAGTCGTATTTCCCGACAGCAGCGGATGGCAGCATGCTCCTGCGAACCGGTGCACAAGTTCGCCCCGTTCCGGACGCGAAGAGTCTCGAGGAACCCCTCCGCAAGGTGAATGAGCGTATCGCCCAGATCCCCCAAGATGACAAGGTTGCCTTTATCAGGGACTTCAACGCTATGCAGCGTCCTTCGTACAACGCTTCCATTTGGCCGGATCGCAAGGACTACGATGAGTTCGTGGCAGCGTGGGATAAGACCCAGGTCGTTCCGGTCACCCAGGTGGCCATGGGGCTTCAGAAGGATGGTGATACATGGCGGGTTCTCTCTGTCACGGTTGATGCTCAGACCAAGCGTCAAATTCCGCTCACCATCAGCGCTCTTCGCTACGATGCCGATAAGAACGAGTGGATTTCTAACGATGGTCGTCTCACCCCCAAGGATTTCTCCGTGCCTGACACCAGCGTCTTTGGCGCCCAGACCGGTACCGAGTGGACGCTCAAGAAGGAGACCCCGATCAGCACGCTCGTAACGTCCCTGCGCGTCTCACGCACCACCGATGGCAAGTTTGTGTACGTGGCCTACACCTTCGATGAACGTGCCACGGTGACCGGCAATTCTATCGCCCAAGGGAATTACCTGCTGCGTTTCCCCATCACCACCCCAGGCGCTGATGTAGGCAAGCCCGGGCAGCGCTGATGTTCCATTGCACGGATCTGATTTCTTCGAACGGGAGCCCACGCCGCTGCGCGTGATAAGCTCCCGTTCTTTCTGTCTCTCCATTTAACTTTCCCTCGCATGAAAATCGTAGCCGGCAGTGCCAAGGGGTTTCCCCTGCTGGTTCCCAAGGGAGAGGTCCGCCCCACACAAGACCGTGTGCGAGAGGCCCTCTTCAACATCCTCGCCCCGCTGCTGCCGGGTGCACGCGTCCTCGATCTCTTCTGCGGCACCGGCTCCGTGGGGCTGGAGTCGCTGAGTCGCGGCGCGGCATACGCTTGTTTGGTGGATGCCTCTGCTGCTGCCTGCCGCACGGCTCGGCAAAATCTGGAACGCACCAAACTTTCCCGCGCAGTCATCGTGCAGGCGGATTGTCTCTCTTTCACTCGGCGCGCAAGCGAGCAATTCGATTTCATCTTTGCCGACCCGCCATACTGCAAGGCCCCCGGAGACAGGGATATGATTGCTGAGCTTTTAACCGGACGCGTAGCAGAGCTTTTGCTGCCGGGAGGCTACTTCATCGCTGAAGCACAACTCGGCTACGGCGTCGGCGATCGCCACTCCCGCGATTTCCCTGGCTGGCGCATTGTAGATGAGCGCAACTATGGCAAGAACACCCTCCTCTTTTACCAGCCCGCTCCATGATTCGCCTCCTGCTCTTCACCTTCTACAATGTCGTTTACCCCCTCTTCCTGCTCGTTTCTCTGCCGGGGTTTTGCATCAAAATGAAACGACGAGGCGGTGCGTGGCATGATATTTGGGAGCGTCTCGGCCTTTTTGGCATCCCCGAGCAGCAGGAACCCCAGCGCGTCATTTATGTGCATGCCGTCAGCGTGGGCGAAGTCTTCATCGCTCTCAAATGGATACGCAATTGGCGCTCCCAGCATCCGGATTCTCCCGTTGTGCTCGCTACTTCCACTGCCACCGGCCTGCAAGTGGCACGCGAGTCTGATATCTCAAACCTTCGCGTCCTCTATTCTCCCGTGGATTTGGGCTGCGTTGTGGGAAAGGTTCTGCGTCGCTTCACGCCGCAAATTGTCGTGCTCATCGAAGCTGAGCTGTGGCCAAACCACGCCCGCCTCTGCCGTAAAAGAGGCATCCCCATGGTCATGCTCAATGCCCGCCTCTCTCCCCGCAGTGAAAAACGTTACGCTGCCCTGCGTCCTGTCACGCGTATTCTTTTTTCCTACCTCTCTTCCCTGGCTGCGCAGAATGAAAACGACGCCGCCCGCTTTGCCGGTATCGGCGTAAACCCCGCCATCATCTCTGTGACGGGCAGTGTCAAGTTTGATGTGCTTGGCGCGGTTCCTCCTGCTCCGCGTGCCGACTTCGTAGAAATTTTACGCCATCTCTCGGCCGGCAAGCCTGTCGTGTTGGCCTGCTCCACTCACGCCGGAGAGGAGTTGCTCATCGCGGAAGCGGCGCGCTCCGTCGGGGCCTTCCCTCTCGTTGTCCCGCGCCACATGGAACGCCGCACAGAAATTATGCGCGAGCTCTCTGCCGCCGGTTTCTCACCCATTCTGCGCAGTGCAGCATCACCCCTGCCTTCCTCTCCTCCCGAGAATGTGTGCTACATCGCTGACACCACTGGAGAACTGCGTGATTGGACCGCCCTTTCGACGATTGCCGTCATCGGCAAGAGTTTCCTGGCAGACGGTGGGCAAAATCCTGTGGAAGCTATTGCCGCGCATGTCCCCGTGGTCGTTGGTCCGAACATGAGTAACTTTGCTGATCTCGTCCAACTGCTGCTCGATAAGCAGGCCATTCTTACCTGCTCCGCACAGGAGATTGCCTCGACCCTGAAGCGCATTTTGGATGATCCTCAGGCCGCCGCCCGCCGCGCTGATCTGGCGTACGAAACGGTGCATCTGCACTCTGGCGCCACCGACCGCAGCTCGCGGCTTGTCGAATCTCTTCTTCCGGATTCAATCAAGTAGTCGGCTCCACGGCAAACGCATTAGAAAATGCGTTTGCCTATGTACAACACGCACGACGGCCGTAAGTGCGTGTTGTAAATCGTATATTATAAACACATTATGCTACATTTCGCACCGATAACTGTATGTTCGGATCGCTTTTTCTTGGCACAAATGTGGGGCGCACCTCATTCCGAGGTGCGCCCCACTACATAAGTTTCCGATCGGCTTACGGCTTCACCACCGACACCAACACCACTGTGCCATTGAACGGCGTAGTCACCGCCTCCGGCAGGGTAATTTGCGACAAGCGCAGGGACTCGTTGAGCGCAATGCCGCTGATGTCCGCCACGACCTCGCTGGGTATATCCTTCACGGCGCTGCGAATCGGCAAGTCGTGCACCAACTGCTGCACCTGGCCGCCCATCGCTACCCCCACCGGCGTGCCCTTCAGGTGCACCGGCACTTCCGTGAGAACCATTGTCTCCGGCGTCACGGCGTGGAAATCCACGTGCATCGTGCTATCCGTCAGGTGATTGTGCTGCACGTGCTTGATGAACGTAAGCAGCTCCTTACCCTCCATCTGCAGCGTCACCAACACCGTATCAGTCTCGTCATCGCCCAGCAGCGTACGTATGTCGGCTGCCTTCATCTGCACGTTGACATTCCCACCCACGGCGGTACCATACACGACTCCCGGCACCCAGCCCTGCGCACGCAGTGCATTCAGTTTGCCGCTTCCTGTTATCTCTCGCTTCTCTACAACGAGTTTCTTTGTTTTCATTGCCTTTGTAAATTGAGTTTGTTGAATGTGTTGCCGACGTCGGTGCGCATGCGTCACCCGCCGAGGTTACGCGCTCCTGCCTGCGGGACAAGTGCGGACGCACACGATGCCACGCTTCCCCCTGTTTGTCAAGTTTTATTTGCGAGCTTCCTCAATTTTTCGGTCGCGCAGCGCCCCTTGCAAAATACGCGTGAATACGTCCGCCGTCTCCTTGTCATCCTGCACATGGTGATCGCTCGACACAATATCCTCCGCTCCCCACGAGAGATGGGAGGACCAGTACGGCACAACGCCGTCAGAACTCTGCGGCGAGTCGTTGTTGCCACGGTCTCCCAAAATCGTGTAGGTAGGTGCATCCCGTACGGTCAACCGTGACAGTCCACGGATGGAATAGCTGTCCGGCGAAAGCTGGCGTATGCTGTTGAAATCCTCTGTGTACTTTCCCGGATTGGCTAAAAAGCTATCCTGCTGCAAGGTGGCAATGGAGAAGGCTTCCTCCACAATTGTTTGCGGCAAGTGCACCAGGTGGCTGAACAAAAGCACAAAACGATTACGCGCAATGGGAGCGCCGCGGTGGGGCGTTGCCATATACACCACCCGACCCGCACGGACCGGCTCAAAATGGTAGATTCCCATCTTGTCCTCCTGCTTCCCTTGCCCTAGCGGGAATGGATGGTTGACATACCGACCGGCAAGGAAATCGGAGATGCTGTTCTTGTGGCGTGGGTCTCGGGCAGCATCCAAGAGTTTCCACGGTTCGGTACACTGACTGTATCGAGTGATGAGCCCGCCCATGGAATGCCCCACTGCCACCATGCGGTCCCAGTTCGGATTGCGGTGCTGAGGGTCAAAGTTTTCGCGTGTGCGCCGCAAGGCAGCTCGATAGCCGGCAGCGCTGATGGTCCACGCCATCCCGGTTGGATAGTTGTAGTACCAAAACTGAAAGTTCTTGCGGATTTCCTGTTCACGCATCAACCGATTCACCAAGTTGCCGAAAGTGGCCGCACTGCTGGCTAGCCCGTGCACCAGCACCACGGGTATCTTGTTCGGATCATACCTCTCCATGCACACAAGCCCCATGGTATTTCTCACGTGCTGCGGCCGCAGCAAACCAAGCAATCTCCCCTTTTCAACACGCGTAAGTTTCCAATACATCTCAATAGCAGCGGAAAAATCACCGGCAAGCTGATAACGCATACTTTCCACCTGCACATCCTCGTGCTCACAGCGTGAGATGAGACGCATGACCGGCTTTCCTTCCGGAAATTCCATGATCCCGGTAAGCGTACTCACCGTCCCGCACGCACGAAATGCCGCTATTCCAAAATCTTTCTTCAGCTTCGCGGCCGGTATCACCCCCACCATCGGCACCCCGAGACCTGGCACCACATAGCGCTCTTCCAGTTCCTTGAGCCGTACATCCGCCGCCGGCACCATATCGTCAAAAACCTCACTCAATTGTTCGATGAGCTGCGTTCCTTCCTGCTCTAGCTCAAAACGGCATGGCAGAGGCTGTTTCCGCTCCAATACATCGTAGCGCACGCGCCGCACCAGTTTGAGCAAATTTCGATTGTAACGTGTAATCACTGCCTGCCGCTCTTTCTCCTCCATCTTCACACGCTTCAGCAGTTCCCAATCAGCATGCAGCGAGCATAGGAGCTCCTCCACTACCTGTTGCCCACGCACTTCACGCGCCAGCCAGGGTCGAGGCAACAACGGACTTTCGCATCCTATCGCCAGTAGCGCCAACAGCGTGCATCCAACCCACGCCACCCATCTGTGAGCACATGCTCTCATCCCCTGCATCCTAGTCCTCCTTTCCACCCCTGTCAATTCTATATTTTCGCCCCGCTGTGCGTTCCTCGCTCACACATGTCCCAATCAAAATCTTCTCTGGGCTCATTCAACCCATCCCACGTGCGTTTCCCACGGATGAAAATCGCACATCGTACATAGGCGCCGCTAGACGCCTACGCTTCCCCAAACACACAAAAGAAAAGTAGGGAGAAGCCAACAGCCGCCCCCTACGGTGTCTATGTCTTATCGTGTAGAAATACGCTTAACCAATCTCCGCACGTCCGGAAAGGCGAGCCCCTTCGTCCATCGAAAGACGGGCAGTGGTAATATCGCCATTCACGACAGCCTTACCGTGCAGGTGGCAGCGATCGCTCTGCACATTACCATCCACACGACCGTACACATATACCTCTCCGGCTTTGATGTTGCCCTTGATATCGGCCTTGTCGCCGATGGTGACTTTGCCGGATTCAGACTCAATCTT
>CANRJD010000064.1 GCA_947630815.1 uncultured Akkermansia sp.
CATGGTGAACACACCCAGTCCCCTATAGACGATGCACAGTGCGGAGAGTGTTTTTTCTGCTTCCGCGTAACGCTTGGCTTCATCGTTTTTTTCCGTGCTGATGGTCTCGGCAAGCGTCTGCAGGACAGGCGTCAGAAAGCGGCGCACGATGCTTTCAAGCTGGAGGCGCGCTCGCGTCAACTCCGCCTCCGTGAAAGGCTCGTCAACTTTAAACCACGGCACTTTTTTGATTCCGTACGACACTTTTTTGATTTCGTCTATCGGCTCTACGTGTATCTCGCTGACGTAAACGGTGGCATCTTGCATAGCTTCATCCACTGTTTTTATGACTTCACTCGCACTCATAACTCGCGATTCTAGCAGTTTTGCGGGGTGACGTAAAGATTGCGAACGGTGCATCCTTTAGGTGGAAATATTTCTATTGATTGAAAATTAGCAAGATAAAAAAGAAAAATAAAAAAAACACAAAATCGACTTTATTCAAATGCGTTTGCCCTGTGGAGATTCGTCTTGCTTTGTTTTGCGCTGTGGAGTAGGATGAGAGCCGCATGAACAGTTCCGCCCTGCCCACCAGCTCTGCCCCTCGAGTGCAAGCCGTTATCTTCATCGCAGCAGATGCCGTTTCGATGATGGTGGCAGAATTATCCGGCGACAATGTGCGGGTGCTGGATGTGCTCAGTCAACCGGTGGAATTGGCCAAGGATGTGTTCTCCAGCGGTATTATCCGGCGAGAAACGATGGATCGTTGTGTCCATATCATCAATGGTTACAGGACTCTACTGCAGGAATATGGCGAAGGCATCACCCCTCGTCTGCTCGGCAGCAATGTACTCATGAGTATCCGTTTCATGGACGCTGTCACGAACCGACTGCTCAACTCTTGCCGCCTGCACTTGGAAGTCATGGATGATGGCGAGATGACCCGCCTGCTCTACCTGAACATGAAGGCTCTGCTCGCCGAGCGTCCGGAACTGGCCGAGGAGTGCATTCCCGTGCTACATGTTGGACCGGGCAACACGCGACTGCTCGTGTTCGACCACGGACGCATCGTCTATTATGCGAGCTATCGCATGGGAGCTCACCGCACCGGCGTATCCATCGGCGATGCAGCTTCCGGCGCGGCCGATCTGGAAACCTCACTCATCCGCGAGCATATCCGCGGCGTGGTTGAGCAGCTGTTCCACGATGCTGAATCCGCCCTCCCGAATCAACCCGGTACTATGGTTGTTTTCGGACCGGATTTTCACCGTATACATGCCCCTATTTTCGCGCAAGACACTATCACGCCGGGAGATTTACAGGATCTCGCAGCTTTGATCTCATCACTCACCACTGACCAGCGGATGGAAAGGTTCGACGAGAACTATGCCGGTGTGGGCGCCCTGCTTCCCTCCGTCCTCATCTTCCTGAGCATTGCGCAGGAATTCCACGCCCGGGAGCTCCTTTTCCCGCAAGAACAGTATAGCGGCGCCTTTCTGCGCAATCTCCTGCCGGCTCGCAAAGATAACTTTGCTTTGGAGCAGGAGGTCATTCACTTTGCCCTACTGCTCGCGGATCGTTACAAAGTGGATCGCACGCACGCACGCCACGTCCGCAAACTCGCCATCTCCCTCTTTGATCAGCTCCAGGAATTGCACGGTCTCTCCCGGCACGATCGACTGCTCCTTAAAGTTGCGGCTATCCTACATGAGGTTGGAGCCTTCATCAACCCCAAGGCCCACCACCGCCACGGTCAGTACATCATCCTCAACTCTGAAATCTTTGGCCTCTCCCGACGAGATGTCGAGTTCATCGGCATGCTTGCGCGCTACCACCGCCATGGCGCACCGACCACCGAAGATTACTTTTACGCCCGACTCGATCAAACTGATCGTCTCCGTCTTCAAAAAGTCGCCGCCATTCTTCGCGTCGCCGATGCTATGGAACGCGCTCATTCTCAACGCATCTCCAATTTCTCCGTGCGTTTCAATGCACGCCGCATCGAACTCGTCGCGAGTGGGATACACGACCTCACCATAGAAAATTTGGCCCTGCGCACCAAAGCCGACCTCTTTACCACCATCTTCGGCTACGATATCCAGCTCATGCACGAGTAGGCAACCCACGGCAAATGCATTAGAAAATGCGTTTGCCTATTTACGATGTGCGATGTGCGATGTGCGATGTGCGATGTGCGATGTGCGATGTGCGATGTGCGATGTGCGATGTGCGATCTGGGAAAAATGCGCAGCGGAGCTGCGGGAAAACGGTCGGTGGCGACAAAGCCGATTGACCAGCCCGCGAGGCTGTCCTGCTCACTTCTTCAGCCAAGGGGCGAGGAAAGAGGCGGGAGAGGCCCCGGAACGAATGTGGCGGAGGAGAGCCGTACCGATGACAGCCGCATCCGGACGGGCATCAGGAGGCAGAGACTCAAGCTGCTCGGGCACACGCAAACCAAAGCCGAGAGCAAGAGGCACATCGAAGACCGCACGCGCGCGGCGAATGGTGTCCGCCACAGCTTCCACGTGCTCATTCACCCCACCGGTGGTGCCGAGCACGGAAACCACATACACGTACTCCTGAGAAAAGGGAGCGTACTGCTTCATGCGCTCAGTGGTGGTATTGGGACCAACGAGCGTGATGAGTGTGAGGCCGCGCGGAGCAATTGCCTCGCGGAACTCGGGCGTTTCCTCCAAGGGGAGATCCGGCACGATGAATCCGCTCACGCCCGCATCGGCGCAATCCTCAGCCAAACGTTCCAAACCGTACTGCACGAAGGGATTCATATAGCCCATCAGCACCAGTTTCGCGTGGAACGAGCCGACGCGTGCGCGCAATCCCTCAATCACCCAATCAAGCGTCATGCCCTGTGCGAGCACCTCGCGGCTGATCTCCTCGATCACGGGTCCATCAGCTACGGGATCAGAAAAAGGAATACCAATTTCGATGATGTCTGCACCGGCGGCATCCACTTGCGCCAGCGTATCCCAAAAAGAGTCGCGAGAAGGGAAACCTGCCGTGATGAAGGGGATAACGGCGCATCGACCGCTCTTCTTAGCTGCTAAAATAGTCTCTTTCATGGGAAAAATCAGTCGAGTTGAATGAAATGCAGCGCGTGCGCCAAATCTTTGTCGCCGCGACCGGAGAGGTTGACGAGCACTTTGCTGCCCGGAGAAAACTCACCGGCATGAGCAAAGACCCAAGCCAGAGCATGAGAGCTTTCCAGCGCCGGGATGATGCCCTCTGCCTCGGAGAGTTTGCGGAAAGCGGCAAGAGCCTCGTGGTCGTAGGCAACAGCGTAGTGGACTCGCCCGATTTCATGCAGGTACACATGCTCCGGGCCCACGCCGGGGTAATCTAACCCGGCGGAAATCGAGGACGACTCGCAGATTTGTCCGTGAGCATCCTGCAAGAGGTTCATCCGCGCGCCGTGCAGCACGCCGGGCGTACCAAGGTTGATAGCAGCGGAGTTCTCACAGCCCGGTTCGCCGGTGCCACCGGCCTCCACCCCAATAAGCTGCACCGCCTGATCCTGCACAAAGGGATGCAGCATACCGATAGCGTTCGACCCACCGCCAACGCAAGCCACTACGGCATCCGGCAAGCCTCCCGTTCGGGCGATCATCTGCGCACGCGCCTCAGTGCCGATGACCTTCTGCAACTCGCGCACCAGCGTGGGGAAAGGGTGCGGACCTGCCGCCGTGCCGAAAACGTACATGGTGTCCGCCTGGTGAGAGATCCAAAAACGGAGCGCTTCGTTGATAGCATCCTTGAGGGTACACGATCCGTTCTGCACTGCCACCACCCGGGCACCGAGCAGCTTCATGCGTTGCACATTGGGCGCTTGGCGCTCCACATCTTTTGCGCCCATGAATACCGTACACTTGAGCCCGAACTTTGCGGCAGCCGTAGCAGTCGCCACGCCATGCTGCCCCGCGCCGGTTTCGGCAATCACATGCGTCTTGCCCATCATCTGCGCGAGTAAGGCTTGTCCCAGAGCGTTATTGATCTTGTGCGCGCCGGTGTGCAGCAAGTCCTCGCGTTTCAGAAAAAGCTCGATACCGAGTTCACGAGAAAGGCGATCGCAATGCGTAATGGGCGTAGGGCGCCCGCAATATTCGCTCAGCAGATCTTTGAGACGCGATTGGAAGTCAGTAGATGGCAAAATCTCCGAGAGCGCCTTCTCCACCTCCAGCAGTGGCGGCATAAGCGTTTCCGGCACGTAGCGCCCACCATATTCCCCAAAATAGCCCGGTCGATTCAGATGTGGTAGATTCTTCATGACTTGCGGAATCGCGTGCATTATAGCACAGCCCGTCGCAAGCCGCAAGTGCGGCTTGCAGATGACGCCGGGGTGTGCTAAAATGCCCGGCATGCCGAGCGTGGATATGCTAGTGACGTGGCTTGGGGTGGAGAACTTGCCCGCTTTCCTGAGCGCGAGCGGGAAGGTGATCGTGGGGCTGATACTGATTGAAGGGCTGCTCTCTGTGGACAACGCGCTGGGTATAGCAGCCATGGCCTCTCATTTGCCGAAGCGCCAGCAAAAAGCCGCGCTGAGGTGGGGGCTTCTGGGGGCCTACCTCTTTCGCGGAATTGCCTTGGCGCTGGTGGCATGGCTCATGCATAACGAATGGGTAAAGTGGTTTGGCGCCCTCTATCTCATCTACCTAGCAGCGGAACATCTTCAACTTCATCCGGCGGAAAAGAAAAGCGGAGACCTCTCTGCTCGAACGGTGGGCAAGGGTTTCCTCGCTACGGTGTGCAGCATCGAGCTGATGGATCTCTCTCTTTCGCTGGACAATGTGGTGGCGGCGGTCGGTATGGTGAACGGCGTTCGCGAAATTCCGGAACACCTGCACATCTGGGTGGTCTGCACAGGCGTATTCATCGGCATAGCAGCACTGCGAGTGGTGGCCGGCTGGTGCATCGGGCTCATCGAACGCTTTCCGGTGCTCAAGTACACAGCCTTTTTGTTGGTGGGGTTCGTCGGGTTGGCTCTATGTACAGAGATGGGGCTGGAGCTCATCAACATTGAATGGCACATGGGAATTGACGTGAAGTTTTACAGCATCGCAGGCATTGTCCTGCTCAGCTTGCTCTACGACCGCTGGGGCGTACTGCACCGCTTGCTGCACTCGCCGGTGCACGTGTTCCGCGCATGTTGCTCAGGTTTTGTTTTTTGTGTTGAGAGCATCTTGATGCCTTGGAAACATTTTTCGCACCGACCATAAATTATGACTGACCCCGACGAATCCCCGCAGCTTACAGTCGCCCTCGTACGCGCCGCACTCACCACGGTGAAGTACCCCGGATTTTCACGCGACATCGTTTCTTTCGGTCTGGTGAAAGATGTTCGGGTGACACCCACCGGCGAAGTTACCATTGATTTGGTGGTGGAAAGCGCCAACTCCGACGTCCCGCGCTACATTTACGAGAGCGTGATGGGTACAGTGAAAGAGCTGCCCGGCCTCAGCAAATTGGATGTCAATATCGAGCATCACGCTCCGCAACCCAAGAAAAATCCTGCGACCAACGATGACCCCGCTGCTTGGAAGTCCTCGGTGCCGGGCGTCAAACATGTCATTGCCGTGGCTTCCGGCAAGGGAGGCGTAGGCAAGAGCACCGTGTCCGCCAATTTAGCCGTAGCACTCGCTCGCCTCGGCTACCGCACGGGGCTGTTGGACCTCGATATTTATGGCCCCTCCATGGCGCTGATGTTCGGCACCAAAGAGCGTCCCGGCTGCTCGGACAAAGAGCAATTCTTGCCGGTGGAGGTCGCGGGCATCAAACTGCTCTCCATGGGATTGTTGGTCGATGAAGATGCGCCGGTGGCCGTGCGTGGCCCACTTGCCACGCGCTACGTGCAGCAGTTTTTGCGCGATGTGGAGTGGGGCGGGCTGGACTTCCTCATTCTCGACTTGCCGCCCGGCACCGGCGATATTCAACTCACCATCGTACAGACGGTGGATCTGGCAGGCGCTGTCATCGTCACCACCCCGCAAGAGGTTGCACTGATCGATGCACGTAAGGCCGTTGGACTCTTCAACCGGGTGAATACGCCCATCCTCGGCATCATCGAGAACATGAGTTACTTCGTCTGCCCCAGCGATGGTCTGGTGTACCACATCTTCGGTGAAGGCGGCGGAGAGGCGGAAGCGCAAAAGCTCGGCGTGCCGCTGCTCGGCAAGATACCGTTGGACATTAACACGCGCGCAGCCGGAGATGCAGGGAAACCCATCGCGCTGCAAGACCCGGGGAAATCGCAAGTAGCCGCCGCCTTCAGCGCCGTGGCATCTGCCCTGGCATCGGTGTTGGGGGAATGACGTTGCTCAGCGCTCCTCTGCGCCATCCTCTTCATCATCATCGGCAGATTGGTGTGAGGGGTGGACGTAGAGGATGCCGTTCCTCTCATCAAAATCAAGGAGGTACTTTGAGTCGGTCTCGGGCGCGGTGTAGGTATAGGATTCTCCCTGCTTTTTCCAACCGGCGTCCAACAAGTCACGTTCAAATCGCTCGGTTGGCTTCTTTGTCAAACAGAGCAGCAAGATGTCTTTTTGCGGACACTCGCAAGAGCTCGAAACGTCCAGTGAGGACGCGGGGACGTTGTACCTCTCCTCCACCTGCTCCCCGTTGATTTCGTGGAGTCTGCCCACGACGTACAGCTCAGTGTTCTGTTTGTCGCCTAAAAGCACAGCCATCTTATTCCCTGAGCCATATACAAACAACGCGTCCTTTCCGAGACGCCGCCATCCTGCCGCCTCCAGAGCGCAATAAAAATCCTCCGTGGGCGCCGTCTTCAGCCGCAGGATAAGATTTTCGGTATCATCGCCCCCACCATGGCGCAAGCATAGCTCCACCTGCAATTTTTCGAAGGGGATATGCAGATCTTTTTCCACGTCCTGAGCACTTACCACACGGCCGATGGGTACGATGACAATCTCATGATCCAAGTCAGTGTAACACAGCATCAGGAGCCTGCTTCCTTCGACCCGTTCGTAAATGTGTTCTCCCTTTTGTTGCCACCCGGCGGCTTGCAGCGCTTCAAAAAAATCCTCTCCCGGCGCAGTGTTCAGCTGTATATGGGAGAATTCATAATTCTCATCCTCACTACTGCGACTTTCAATGCACTGCGCGCCAGGCAGCATCCGAAGCGGCACATGCAATTTTTCCACGCGGTCCGGTCCCACGACCTGCCCACTCAAATATACCGAGAGCATATGATCTTTCTCGTAATAAAAGAGCTCCCACTCTTGGCGATTCTTTACGAGGTTGAACGTAGTAGTATCGCTGCCGTGGCATTGTTGCCATCCGGCAGCTTTCAGGTCACTGTAGAATTGCTCTGGGGGCGCTTCCTTCAGCCAAATATGCGCATAGTCGTCACCAGCCACGCACCGGTCAATTTGCAGCGACCCACATGGCACATGCCGCTGTTGCTCCACTTGCGCCACACTTGCCGTCGTCAACGCATCCTCACGTTCTTCGTATCTCGCGATTCGTACCAATAACAACACTATCATGCTCAACAAGAAAAATCCCGCCATCAGCGCTCCCAACAGGTACACAGCTATGACCAACTCTGACGGCTTTTTATGTTGTTGCTCTTGCATGCTTTCAATGTACCATGGCAAGACGATGGGTGCAAGACGTTTAGCGTTTGCCTATTTACGATGCACGATTTATGATATATTATTTATTAATAATGTGCGCATTGCGCAGTTTTTTTGGATCATCAATGTATGCTGAAATCCCTTTACGACCATCATCACGATGACCGCTAGTTGTCACAATTTTTGATACGTATAAACGTTGATATCAGCCAATAAGAGTATTTTCTCTGTTGATTGCCTTCTCTCAAATGCGTTTGCCCTAGCGTTGCCCCTCCTCTGCTGTGGTCGTAGCGGGCTGCGTGGACTCGTCGGGAGGATCATCCGGCAGGGTTGCAAGCGAGCGAGCAGAACGCAGAGCCATAAGCACGGTGATCAGCAATATAATGACACCTACGCTCAGCGCACCCGTCACGTAGATGAGCGTGACCCATATGGATGGTTTGTCACTCCGCTGCCTTTTCCTTTGCATACTCCGAATGTACCATGGCACTGTGCCTGACGCAAGCAGATTCAAGACTGCGTTGCATTCCACGGGGATGCTACAAGCATTTTGTCGTCGCGATCAAAGTGGAGGAGAAAACCGTAGTTGCCGCCCATCGCGGTATAGCGGTAACAGTTGTCCAATTTTTCCCAACCAGCGCCCAGTAAATCCATCTCGAACATTTTGGTGGGTTCATCGGCCACGTATAAATGCAGGACATCCTCTGTCTTCCGCTCACAACTGGCAAGCACGCTGAGCGATTGGGTCGGGATGTAGTACTTTTGTTCCACCTGCCCCATGCTGATTTCACGCAGCTTGCCACTCACACGCAACTCCCCGTTTTCCGCATCGTAGAAAAGAACGGTAGTCCCGTCCCCCGTGTTACGTACAAAAAATGCCGCATCTCCGCAGCGCCGCCATCCGGCAGCTTGCAGTGTACGGTAAAAGTCCTCTGTCGGGGCCGACTTCAGGCGCAGCACAATGTGACCGGGATGTGTGTAATCGCGCAAACACAGCTCAGGGCGCAATTCTCCGTCTGGAAAGTGCAATTCATCTTCCACGCTTTGCACACTCACGACATCGCCAACCGGCATCATATCGATTCTGTCCTCCCACTCTTGGCATACCAGTTCCATAAGCTTGTCTCCAATGACGCGTTCGTAAAGGAAGCCCTCGTCTTTTTCGCGCCAACCTGAAGCTTTCAGAGCGGCAAAGAATTCTTGCCCGGGTGCAGCTTTCAGACGAATCTCGAGCCGTCCTTCCGTCTTCTCGGCTACGCACACATCCACTTGCAACGTGTCACCGGGCACCTGCAGCATGTTCGCCCACTCTCCATCTATCAGATCCCCTTCCGGCCAAACGACAAGCGACTTACCGGTGTACATTATTTTCCATATGCGGTGGTCTGCAATGCGCTCAAAAATGCCGTTCTCGTCATCTTCATTTTCTTTCCAGCCTGCGGTCACCAAATCATCGAAAAATTGCTCCGGAGGCGGTTCCTTCAGCAGAATCGAAACGCTTTCACCTATCGCCTGGCAGTGCGCCACCTGCAGAGACTTGCAAGGGATGAGCAACTGCTGTTCTACCCATGCCACGCTCACCGCCCGTGATTGATCTCCATAATTGCACAGAATGATCCCAACGGATGCCAGTAACATCGTCCCCAGCGCTACGAGTGCAAGCACAAGATTCCTTTTAGTTATCCTTTGCGATGCATCCTTTTCCATACAAACACTGTAGCACGCCACCGCCGTTGAGGCAAGAAGATTACAACACCACGGCAGGGCAAACGCATTAGAAAATGCGTTTGCCATGTACGATTTACAACACGCACGACGGCTGTAAGTGCGTATGGACAGCGCGCATGCGCTGCCCGAAGGGCGAACCGGCAATGTGGTGCCGGTGAGTCAACTTACGATGTACGATTTATTAATAATGTGCGCGTTGCGCATATTTTTTTCGGATCATTAATGTATACTGAAATCCCTTTAGGACCATCATCACGATGACCGCCGGTTGTCACGATTTTTGATACGTATGAACGATGATATCAGTCAACAAGAGTATTTTCTCCGTTGATGAACTCCTCTCAAATGCGCTTCGATTTTGATAATAGTTGTATCGTCTCGCCTGTTACCCGATGCAAACTCTTCCCGAGCTTACCTACAGGATGTGACATAGCCAAGAGCAATCGTTCAATTTGCCTTTGCCGGAGAAAGGGAGTTTTCCTGCAGGCGCCTTCTTGCCCTATGATCAATGCAGAAGTACAGCGTTTGCTCTTCGGGGGGGTACTCCAGCCACAACAGTTCTTCCCGTCCATCTTCCTGTACCTGAAGGACGTATCCGCGTCCGCGGCGCTTCCAACCTGCTGACTCCAAGGCACGATCGAATTGCTCCGGAGGCGAAGTCTCTAGCCGTACCTCCAGTTCATTAGAGTCCATATCGAAAATCGCCTCTTTCACGTGCAAAGATTCACAGGGGATGCGGTAATTCTTTTCCACCCACTCCGGCGTTTCCCGCACATGGTCGGTGGAATCCATCACCATCCCTACCAACGCAAAAAAGACCATGATAAGCGCTGAAAGCCCCGCAAAAATGCCCCCGACCACATAGACAATTACAACCCACGCAGAGGGCTTGCTTTGGTTGCACGTATTCATACACAGTATTTTACATGACGAACACACACACAGCAAGGAAAAAGCGGCAAAAGCTTAAGAAAAGCGAAAGGACGAAAATTCGTGTTGCTAGTTGCACGCGGGCGTGGTAGAATGAGAGTACCATGAAAATCACTGGTACAACACACAAGAAGGCCGCTGAGTGGGTGGAGCAAGTCCGCCAGCTCTGCAAGCCCGATTCCGTTTATTGGTGCGACGGATCGGAGGAAGAAAACACCCAGCTTTGTGATATGCTGGTGGAAAGAGGCACCTATATTCGCTTGAACCCCGAGAAACGTCCCGGATGCTTCCTGGCACGCTCCACTCCTTCGGATGTGGCTCGCGTGGAGGAACGCACGTTCATCTGCTCTGAAAAACAGGAAGACGCCGGTCCCACCAACAACTGGAAGGCGCCGGCCGAAATGAAGGCCATCCTCAACAAGTTTTTGGACGGCTGCATGAAGGGTCGTACTATGTACGTGATTCCTTTCTGCATGGGTCCGTTGGATTCCCCGCTCGCCAAGATCGGCATCGAAATCACTGACTCCGCCTACGTGGTCACCAACATGCGCATCATGACCATCATGGGCGCCGATGTGCTCAAGAGACTTGAGGACGAGACCCAGGGCGGCGGCAACCCGAAGCGCGACGGCTACGGCGACTTCGTGCCCTGCTTGCACACTGTGGGCGCTCCGCTTGAGCCCGGGCAGAAAGATGTTGCCTGGCCTTGCAACAACGAGGAGAAATACATCTGCCACTTCCCCGAAACCGGCGAGATCATCTCCTACGGGTCCGGTTACGGTGGCAATGCGCTGCTCGGCAAGAAGTGCTTGGCTCTGCGCATCGCTACCACCATCGCCCGCAAGAACGGCTGGATGGCGGAACACATGCTCATCCTCGGCATCACGGACCCGCAGGGCCGCAAGTCTTATGTGACCGGCGCATTCCCCTCCGCCTGCGG
>CANRJD010000065.1 GCA_947630815.1 uncultured Akkermansia sp.
AGTTGATACACGGCATCATGCATGTTACGGGAAACGACCGCAAAGATCTCCCCCGTTTTGTAATCCAAATAGAAGGAGTACCTTGGTTGATCCTGCTTGATTCCCATGAGGGCAACATCGCATTCCTCAAATGCTTCCTGCAGCTCAGCCGCCGGGGCGGAGTACACGTACGTGTGCTCATCGATCATACAAACGAACCAATACTTATCTCCGCTCTTAGCGGCTCTTTCAAGCTTGGCTGTTCCTATGTTCATCCAACACCGTTTGTCATTTGTGGGCGTCGCGGTTTTGGAACGGACTGCATATTGATATTTCTTAGTCATAATCGTTAGGTATAAGTTGTGTGTTATGGTTAAGCTTTTTTTACGGGTATTCCCAATTTGGCGCAATGTTCCTCGTAGCAAACGCGGTTCAGGTGCGCGACCTGGCAGAAGTGTTTGCTCACCTTGAACATATCGCCACCGCTTTCGTTGAAGTTGCGTACGAGACAGGCATTGCAAAAATCGCGATCAGCGCACTTCAAGCAAGCCGGGAAGCTGCTCTTGCGAATCTTACGAAGCATCTGCAGCTGCGGAGAATTCTCCCAAACGTCCTTGAGACGCTGTTGGATGGTACCCACCGGCAGCCCCTGCCACCCCGAGCAAGGGTAATATGTGCCATCGGCCGCTAAGCAGATATTGTCAATAGCCACGCCGCAGACGAAGTCATCCTTGATTTCGTCCGGATTACTGGGCTTGTACTCCTCCAACATGCCTTTATACGTTACATCCTCATCCATAATGTCGCGGATGAGCTGTCCCGTTTCTTCCAGAGTCAGGCGCTCGTCGAGATTATCCGTGGAGAAGTCCGTACGCGCCATCATGATATAATCCGTCTGAGCCTTGCAGTTTAATTCCGCTGCCCAGCGCAGGACGTCCTTGTACGACCGGTAGTTGGTGCGCATACAGGGGCAGGATATCTGCACCGGCACCTCTGCGGCGACCAATCGCTCAATCGCGGCCTTTGTTTTGACTTGTGAGCCGGGAAGCTTCGTAATGTGATCATGCTCTTCCGGAACCATGCTGTAGAGGGAGGTCTGCACCATGGACACGTTGCACTCTTTGAACGCGGCGAGAATGGCGTCATCCATCCTGGTCAGGTTGGTGAGTACGTTGATGGAGAAATCCAGTTCTCGCGCCTTGTGAAGCACGGCAATGAAATCGGGGTGCAGCAGCGGCTCACCGCCGGAAAGGGTGAGAGACAGCGTCCCCATTTCGTGCAGCTGCTCGAGCACATCGAACAGCTGTTCCTTGCTCAGACGCTTACTTTTGAACTGATGCGGAATGTAGCAATGAATGCAGCGCTCATTGCAGAGGTTGTTAACTTCAATCTGGCACGCGTGAACACGCGGTGTTTCGCGATGAGTCTTGGCAAAGAATTGAACAGAATCCTCAGAGCACGCCTTTGTCTCCCAATCTTTCAGGAAAATATCCGTTGATGTTTTGGCGTTTTCTGCAGCATAACTGAACTGCGCCTCGTTATGATCGCATTCCTCAGGGGTCTCTCCGGATGCCAGGTAATTGAACTTCACGGGCTTGTCCAGCAGTTTCCGCAGATCATGCTCAACTTGTTCCACGGGTGGGTCGATAAAGGCCTTCAGGACTTCCTTTAATAAGGCTTCGAACGATTGAGCATTGCGGGAGAGCGCACTTAAGAAGACACAGCCCGCTTCATCCGTTACGAGGTCGTGTTTTGTCAGCTGGGAATAGAGGTAACCGTGCTTGTCTATTGCCCGAAAAAACGTGTTTTTGTTGAGTCGGTAATACATGAGAGCGTGTTTTTGTAGAAAGAAAAGGGGAAAGGAGGCTCCCCAAAAATTAGGGAGCCTCCGAATGTGTGTTACCTTGCACGGTCACATTTTCTGCACTGCCAATCGCCGCCGTTGTAATCTGAGGGGCAGCCAGCCGCATAATTACCGCGAGGCTCGTTCTGAGCCAGTATTGTTGGTGTACTGTATTTCATGGTGTACTTTATTGCTTGTTGTTGAATCAGGCATGTGCCTGCTTGCAACACGGTTGCAAGGGGGTAAAAATCACTATATGTTCCAAATATCTTCATCACCGCTGTATCCTCTGAACCTCTATTCTTCTCCAACAATTGGCATCAATCCCTCCCGCTTCACTTCGGGATGATATTCGCAATAGTCATCGACATAGTCAAAAGCATTGGTCTTGTCATTACTTTCACCGAAGCTGGGATTGACACCGGCGTAGATAAGAACTTTTATGCAATCGAAGATTTGTTCGGCTGTGACAGCCGCATTTTTCAGGGTTTCGAACAGTTTTTCCGTTGCCGTATTCATAAGCGTACCTCATGAAGATTTTCCATTATAATCGAGTTCTGTTGTTGCCGGTAATCATCCCTTGATGCTTCTTTCTCTACCGATTTTACTTCCACATGTTTCTGCTTCATCGAAGAGTTTACCGAATTTAGAATCCGAGTCATTTTCGATTTATTTTGTTGATTATGAGTTAGTTTGTTTTTTTTGAAAACGAGGCATTTTATGGGCTTTTGCGGGTTACCGCTTCTTGCGGAAGAAGCTTTCTCAACGTAGGTCTGGTAAATTTCGTTGGAGTGTCATATTTTGCTTGCATGCGGATTCTAAATACGTATCACAATGAAGACGAAATCTGATAGGAAGACGGAGCTGGCGGCGGTTGAGGTGCTGCGGCAGACGGGTGTGGATGTGTTGGAAGCGGCGTTGGTGGCAAAGCGGGCGCTGGAAGCGGGGAGGGGACGCGTGAAGCGCGCCATGGCGTGCATTGCGGCAGGGGAGGAAGAACTGCGGCGGCGTGAAAAGACGGTCACCTTTGCCCGGGCGGTAGAGGTGGCACTAGAGGCGAGGAAGGACAGGCGTGCGCGGACGTTGAGCGACTTCCGCGGCATCACGAGACGGTTCATGAAGCGATGCGAGGGTATGGCAAATAGGCGCATGCGCAGCATCTCCGCCGAGGAATGCAAGGAATACATCTATCAAGCTTTTGACACACCGAGGCAGCGGAACAAGGCGAGGCTCATCCTCAGCGGGGTGTTCTCCACGGCGTGCAAGCGAGGCTGGTGTGCGGAAAACCCGGTGCGGAAAGTGGAGCCGGAACGGATCGAAGAAAAGCGCATCAGCATCCTGAAGGAGAAGGAAATCGGGCGACTCTTGCATACCGCCGAGGAGTTTGAAGGCGGCGCTTGTCTCGCTGCGACAGCCATCATGCTTTACGCGGGCGTGCGCCCGAACGAAGTGGAGCGGTTGCGCTGGAGCGATGTGCGGCTCGATGATGGCGTCATCTGCATCGCCCCGCACCACAGCAAGACCGGCGGCGCACGGCATGTCACCATCTTCCAACCCCTGGCACGTATCCTGAAGCGCATCCGGCGTCCCGGGGACGAGCGGATTTGCCCGCCGAACTGGCGTCGTCTCCGCACACGCCTGCACCGAGAAGCCGGTTTCAGCAACTGGCAGCCGGACGTGTTGCGGCACACCTTCGCCACGCACCACCTGGCCACCTTCCGCAACTACGCCGAGTTGCAGCTGGAGATGGGTCACCGCTCCGCCGAGCTGTTGCGCACGCGCTACATCGCCATGGAAGGAGTGTACCGACGGGAGAAATCACTCTTGATCAGCTAAGGAAAGATTAAATTTCTTTCGTCTGAATGATTGATCAGCAATACATACCGATTAGTTATTTTTACGAAGACATCCAATAAGAACAAAAGTAAAATGCCCGATCACGGCAAACGCATTTGAGAGAAGGTAATCAACAGAGACAACAATCTTATTGACTAATATCCACGTTTATACGTATCAAAAATCATGACAACAAGCGGTCATCATGATGATGGCTCTAAAGGGATTTCAGCATACATGAATGATCCGAAAAAATCTACGCAACGCGCACATTATTAATAAATCGTACATCGTACATCGTAAATAGGCAGACGCATTTTCTAATGCGTCTGCCCTGAATGCCCGATAGGGAAATTTGACTTGCCAAAAGAGGGGAAAGGGGGTAATGTTCCCGAATGGGAATGGGAACTCAATGTGTGCAGCGTACCTCTGACATAGGGAATCTCATACGGCAACGGCGCAGAGAAACGGGATATACGATCCAACAACTGGCGGAGTTGCTGGGGTGCAGCACACGTTTTCTCAGTGAGGTTGAGCGTGGGAAAGAGGGCGCTAGCATAGGACGAGTGCTGCAGATTGCCGCGTCTCTCGGGTTGGAGATGCGCATGGGGAAAAAGTCAGTGCGTTGAGATTATGAACATGCCAACTTACGATTTGGGAGCGCACACCGGATTCGAGAGGTTCGACTCGTAGAAAAGATTTCAATACTCAAACTCATCATCATAAAGCATCATGGATATTCAATATCTGCTCTTTCTGCAAAACCTGAGGGAATCGATGGACGGCGCCCTCAACGGCTTTTTCCTGCAAATCAGCGATTGGTCGTTCGGCATTTTCGTCTGGATGCTGGCCTGCGTCATGTTCTGGTCGGTGGATAAAAAAGTCGGCAGTTTTCTGTTTCTGAACATCGGGTTCTCGCGATTTCTGATGCAGACGCTCAAGTTGACGTTTTGCGTCTATCGACCATGGATACGCTCGGAACAAATCATGCCCATCGAGAAGGCCTCCGGCTACTCCTTCCCGAGCGGGCACTCGATTACGGCGACCGCCAATTACGGAACACTCATCGAGAGGTATCGGCAGCACCGTCCCCTGTGCGTCTTCCTCGTCCTCATGATCTTGCTCACCATGTTCTCGCGCAACTACATCGGTGTTCACACGCCGCAGGATGTTGTGGTGGGGCTGCTGCTGGGCATCGTGGTGGTGGTCTGTGGGGCGCGTGTTTGGGAGTGGTTGGAGGCGCACCCGACCAAAGATTATCTGCTGCCTTGCGTCGGAGGGCTGTTGGTGGCTCTCTTCCTCGTTTACATTTCCGTGAAATCCTACCCCACGGATTACGTGAACGGCAAACTCATCGTGGATCCGCAGAAGATGATGATTGATGGCTACAAGGATGCCGGGCGGTTGCTGGGCGTGACGGTCGGTTGGTTCCTGGAACGTCGATTGGTGAACTTCACGCTGGCAGTGCCGACAGCGCGTAAAGTGGCGCGAGCGTGCTTCGGCGTGCTCCTGCTCCTGCTTTGGGAGAAGTGCGCTATGCCAACCATGACGACAGCCTTCTCCTCATCGTGGGCGTACTTCTTTGCTTGCTTTTTGGAACTCATCCTTCTGCTTTTCCTCTACCCGCTGTGCTTTGCGCGAGAGAAACGGACCGCAGTTGCTTGACTTTCCGTGCAATCTGCTCTGCTGCCGGGCAAAAGCGCAACTTGTGCCCAAACTGACTTGCCGCCGCCGGCCGGTTTCGCGCGCAAGCGCGGGAACTTTATAAATCGCACATCGTAAATAGGTAAACGCATTTCTAATGCGTTTACCTTGGCTTCTTGGGCTTGCAAAATGGGGGAAAATAGGTAGAATGATCCGGCAAGAGGCAACGTATGAGCAACGAGACGATCCCGGTGTACCTGCAGGAGAACCCGAGCAAAATCCAACGCATGTTCGGGGACTACTATCTGGAATACGCCTCGTATGTGATTCTTGAACGCGCCGTGCCGCACGTGGACGATGGGCTGAAACCCGTGCAGCGTCGCATCCTGCACTCCATGGAGCGGATGGATGACGGACGCTTCAACAAGGTGGCCAACATTGTGGGCGATACGATGAAGTACCACCCGCACGGGGATGCCTCCATCGGGAGCGCGCTCGTCACCCTCGGACAAAAGAATTTGCTCATCGAGACGCAGGGGAACTGGGGCAACATCCTGACGGGCGATGCCGCTGCGGCGCCGCGCTATATCGAGGCGAGGCTTTCCGCCTTTGCCAAGGAAGTGGTGTACAGCCCGAAGGTGACGCAGTGGAAACTCAGCTACGACGGACGCAACAAGGAGCCGGTGGCTCTGCCGGTCAAGTTCCCGCTTTTGCTGGCTCAGGGGGCGCTGGGCATTGCCGTTGGGATGAACTGCCTCATCCTGCCGCACAATTTCAACGAGATTATTGAGGCCGCGATTCATTACTTGCGCGGGGAGGAGTTCGAGCTCTACCCCGATTTCCCCACGGGCGGCTTGCTGGACATCTCCGGCTACAACGATGGCACCGGCAATAGCCGCCTGCGTTGCCGAGCCCGACTCGACACCTCGACCAAACGCCTTATCCGCATCACGGAGATACCCTACGGCACCACCACAGAATCGCTCATCCAGAGCATCGAATCCGCCTTGGAAAAAGGGAAGATCAAGCTGGCGAAAATTGAGGACAATACGGCGGCGGAGGCTGACATCCTGCTGTACCTGCCGGCCGGGGCGGACGTGGAGAAAACCTGCAACGCGCTGTACGCCTTCACGGATTGCCAGGTGAGCATTTCGCCGAAGGCGGTGGTCATCAAGGATCGCAAGCCGGTGTTTCTTGGCGTGAGCGACATTCTGAGGACCAACGTGGACAACACGCGCGAAATCTTGCGGCAGGAACTGGAAGTGCAGCTCGGCGAATTGCGCGAATCGTGGATGCAGACGAGTCTGGAAAAAATCTTCATTGAGAATCGCATCTACAAGGTGCTTGAGCAGAGCAACAGTTGGGAGCAATCCCTCGCACAAATTGCCAAAAAGCTTGCTCCGTTCGTCAAGGATTTCTTCCGCGAAGTCACGCAGGATGACATCATCCGCCTCACGGAAATTCGCATCAAGAAGATCGCGAAATACGAGATTCACGAAGCGGAAAAGCGCATTGAGGATTTGGAAAAGCAGATGGAGCAGACGCGTAAAAATCTTGCCCAACTCACGCGTTACACCATCCGCTGGTTTGAGGGACTGCAAAAGAAGTACGGCGAGGGCCGCGAACGCCGCACCGAACTCTGCACCTTTGACACCGTCACGCGCGCGGAAGCCGCCGTGGAAAACGAGACGCTCTACATCGATGAAGAAGGGTTTGCCGGGTACGGCGTGAAGAAGGGCACGCCCGTCGAAAAATGCTCCACCATGAGCGATATTCTCACCATCGATTCGCAGGGGGTGATGATGGTGCGCCGCGTGCAGGATAAATTCTACGTCGGCAAGAAGCTGCTGGATATCCGCGTGCTGCGTCCCGGGCAGGATTGGGTCTTCAACATGATTTACCGCGATGGCAAGGAGGGCACCAGCTATGCCAAGCGTTTCCGTTTGGGCGGCTTCACCCGCGATAAGGAATATCAGCTCACCCAGGGCACCAAAGGCACGCGCGTCTTTTTCTTCTCAGTGCATGCCACGGAAGAGGACAGTTCGGCCATCCGCGTGAATGTGTACTTGAAAAATCAGTTCAAAAAGCTGCGCCGTCCGGTACCGTACGACTTCGGCAGCTTGCGCGTGAAGGGGCGCAGTGTGCTCGGCAACATCGTCACCAAAAATCCGGTGGAGCGCATTGCGCGCATGATGCCTGAACCCGCTCCCCAACCCCCTGCGGAAGGAGAAGGGGCGGCGCCGGCAGATGCCGTCGTCGAACAATCTGAGCAGCAGACTCCCCCGCCGGAGCATCACGCCCCCTTGCCTCCGGACGTCAATGAAGCGAGCCAGATGACTTTGGACATTTGAGAACCTCCCCGGGCAAACGCATTAGGGAACGCGTTTGCGATTTACAACACGCTCGACGCCCCCGTTAGGGCGCATGCGTAGCGGGAGATGAGAGCGTATGGACAGCAACGCGCATGCGCTGCCCGGAGGGCAAGTAGGCAATGGAGTGCCTACGATGTCGGAGGTACGATGCCGGGAATCATGCCCAGCGTTACCGGTATCCGCCGCAGTGGCAGACTCCTCCGAGCTACTCACCGGTGCGGATTAGTCGTTCTCGTACTCGTAGGTATAGGTCAGTTCGGCTTCTTCGCCCGGCTGCACGGTGAACTTCCACGTAATGACAGAACGCGGATTGCCGGAGTAGCTGGGGCTCACGTTGATTTTCCCCTCCTTGTCGGCTTCCGTCACAAGGCCATTGACCTCTTTGGTGAGGCGCAGCTCCATCGGACGATCAGAACTGTTCTTGAGCGTGACGGTACCGCGGAAGGTAGAAACCGTCACGGAATCTCTGCGCCGCCCGGGGGCATTCCGTTCCTCGCGCTTCACCAGCTCTTCACTGCACTGCACTCTGGCCTGCATACTCTTGTTAAGCCGAAGCAGAGTTTCCGCACTCGGCGCAGCAAAATACAGTGTGGAGCGCGCGGCTATCTGTCCGTCCACAGTGCAGGTGACGATTCCCGTACTCCATGCCTGTTTGCTGGTATTGCTGAGTCGTACGCAATGCCACACATCCGCCACCGGCTCGCCGTTCCGCGAAAGTCTCTCCAGCATCGACTGATTCGGCACATGGCAGGTGTACACGTGACTGTAGGGAACCTCGCAGGTGAACAGCTCGCGCAAGATGCTCTTGTTTCGTTCGCAACTGAAATGGGGCAGGGTGTAGTAGAAGAGATCCTCCACCTGCTTGCTGCCCGTTTCACCGGCCCCGCCCCCAAATTCTCCTTCAAGCGATTGCACAGTACCCATGCAGGCAACTGGTGCACAATCATTTGCCGTAAACTTCGACCTCTTGTAGTTTCGCTCTTCCGTCAAAATACCCAGTTCCTTCAAAAAGCGCTGCAGTTTCATTGAGCGGTTAAGGGGAGAAAGCACCATCGCTTCCCCAAGAGCCGGGAACCCGCTCACCAGCCGGAGTTCCACGTCTTTCATGTCTGCCATTTCGTTGATGATGTTCGCGCGGCAGGTGAGATTGGCCGTGCCGCTCTCCCCCAGTTCCAGACTGTATTCCGGAAGCCAGCTCATGCCGTCAGATACGTAGCCGAAGCGCAGCTCCGCCCCCGGATTCGGCTCCTTCAACTGCGCAGTCACGATGTTGCTCACCACTTTCGCCGTCGGCAACTGCGGCGCCTCCGCAAAGTCCACGCTTGCCACATCTTCTGCCGCCACACTTTGCACGCCGTTCGCCGTCTGCACAAAGAAAATTTGGGGATATCTCACGATCTGCTCTTTCTCTTGCTCCGGGAAAGACCCCTCCGGCACCTTCCGCTTCGCCGTCGGCAGAAGTTTGCCCTCCACCTGACGCTCTTTCTTCAGGAAAATTTTCACCTGTTTCCCTGCATTCGCCATCAACAAATCTGCGTAGCTGTAGTCCTCCACGCCCGACTCGACCTCCACACTGCCGCCTTCCAACTGCCACACTCCGCTCGCCGCATCCCACCACACCGTGCCCAGCAGCGCATCAGGCATCCCGGTGATTCGCACACGCTGAGCATCCGGAAGAGTCGTGCTCATCTCCACCCAGTTGTACCCGTTCTTGAAGAGAGCGACTTTGCGCACCTGTGCCGTCGCAATCGCGTCTTCCGCTCCCATTGCTATCCCACTCGACAACGCTGCCAGCAGGAGAAAAGTAAGTTTTGCATTCATGCTCCTCGTATAGCATGGATGAGCGTGCCGTGTCAAGCTTTATGCGATTTGGCCAAGATATTCGCTGTCATGATTTTTTTTTCTGATTCATAAACGATATATATCAATCGATTAAGAAAATTTTTCTCTGTTGCTTGATTTCTCACTGCGGCATTTGTTGTGTACGAAAATCGAAAAAGCTTGACTTTGGTCGGCGTTTCTGGTTGAATAGGCGCACGACACTTGCCGGCTTGGCGGAATTGGTAGACGCGCTCGACTCAAAATCGAGTTCTAACGAGTGTGGGTTCGAGTCCCACAGCCGGTAGAAGCATTGAAGTTTCTGCTGTGGCTAAAAGCATCAATGTACGATTGCCGGATGTTCTGCCGAAGGTGAGGGCGGAGGTGAGGAAGTACCAGAGCGATTTGGTGGAACGCATCCGCGCGAACGGGAATTGTCTGATGTTGCCGGGGTTGGAGATTCGCTTGGCAGGGGCTTTCGGTTTCTGCGATGGCGTGCAGCGAGCTATTGAAATTGCTTACGCGGCTTGCCATGTGTTCAAGGGAAAGCGCATCTGGCTCATAGGAGAAATCATTCATAACCCGGATGTGAACGCGAGCCTGGATTCGATGGGGTTATTGCACCTGCCGTGGAATATCGACGGCAAGGGATACGAGCACTTGGGACCGGAAGATGCGGTGATTATACCTGCGTTTGGGGTCTCCATGAAGTTGCGCCGCTTGTTGGAGGAACGCGGGGTAAAGCTCATCGACAGTACATGTGGCAATGTCATCAAGGTGTGGCAGCGTGTGCGTTCCTACGCCCAGCGCGGTATCACCAGCATCATTCACGGCAAGGCTCGGCATGAGGAAAGCATGGCCACAGCCTCTCATTCTCGTGGAGAAGATCAAAGCGGACGTTTCCTCATCATATACAGCCAGCAGGATGCGCAAATGCTGGCCGACTACATTGTGCACGGCGGAGATAAGACTGCTTTCCTGGCACATTTTGAGGGCTGTCACTCGCCGGGATTCAATCCCGATACGGACCTGCGCGAAATCGGCATGGCCAACCAAACGACTATGCTCAAAGAGGAAACCGCACGTTTCCAGCGTATGTTGCGCCAGGCTGTGCGTCAGCGCGATGGTCACGATGAGCATTTCCACGCATTCGACACCATCTGTGGAGCTACACAGGATCGACAGCAAGCCCTGCTGGATCTGCTGGATACTGAGCCGGACTCGATGTTCATCATCGGCGGCTACAATAGTTCCAATACTTCTCATTTGGCGCAGATATCTGCCAAGCGTCTTCCCACCTATTTTGTGCGTGATGGTGCTTGCTTGCCGAACCTCGACTTTGTTCTGGCGTACAACCCCGACACTCGGCGTGAAGAGAAGACGGCACTGCCACCCAAGGCTGCGGATCCAAACGCTACGTGGCGCATCGGCGTGACGGCAGGCGCATCCTGTCCGGCCAATATCATTGAAGGAGTCATCCGCCGCATTGCAGAGCTGCGCGGGTGTGTCATTGCTTGACTCACATCCGTCCCAAGAAAAAACGGGGTCAACCCATTTTTTTGTGGAAAGTGCGTTTTTTATGGAATAAGTGGCCACATTCAAGCAAGACCCTGAGGCG
>CANRJD010000066.1 GCA_947630815.1 uncultured Akkermansia sp.
GGGGCATCATCATGATGACCGCTAGACCAACCGCATTAGAAAATGCGGTTGCCTATGTACGATTTACGATGTACGATTTACGATGTACGATTTACGATGTACGATGTACGATTTATTAAGAGTGTGCGCGTTGTGCGGATTTTTCCGGATTATCTAACTTCTCTCAAGGGCGTTTGGTTCTTGACAAAGTGAGTGGCGACTGTAAAATAGACCCTAAGATGCTACTGGAAATTAAACAGTATGGTGATCAAGTGCTCCGCGTGGCATGTGCTAAGGTAGAGAAAGTGGAAATTGAGCACAATACGCTGGCGGTTAATATGCTCGAGACTATGTACGCGGCGCAGGGAATAGGGCTTGCCGCTCCGCAGGTGGGCTTGGGTATTCAGCTGGTGGTCATCGATATCCCGGAAGATGAGGATGAGCCCGCCGAAAAAATCACCGTGAATGGGGAAGAGGTGGACATGCGCAGTATCATGCCCCTCGTCTTTGTGAATCCGGAATTGGAACCCTACGGCAAGGAGGAGTCTTGCACGGAGGGATGCCTGAGTGTGCGCAATATCCGCTCTCAAGTTTCGCGTCCCGGACGCGTGCGCGCGAAGCTTCACAAGCTGGACGGGAAAGTGCTGGAGATCGATTGCGGGGGCTTACTCGCTCGCTGCTTACAGCACGAGTGTGATCATCTGAAGGGAGTGCTGTTCACGGATCGCGTGTCCAGTGCCGTCAAGGTGACGCTGGCAAAGCGCCTGAAGCGCATGCTCAACATGGAAAGTTGAATGTGACTCACCGGTCGCGTCACAATGAGGAGAGTATGGCGCGCAGCAGGCTGCTGTACACCGCCGCTCGCGATATTTTGACCCTCTTGCCCGGTTTGGCGCGACGGAGTTTGGCGAGTGTTTTAATTCCCAGCAACGCCGGCAGCATAGAGGCCACACGCACTCGTCTCCCGCGCAGGCGGCGGGCGTAGTCCAGACCATCCTGCATGGCTCTCTCAGCGCGATCCATCCATACCCGTGCGTCACTGCACAGGTATTCCCGCCCGCGTGTGCGCGCGTCCTCCTCGCGATCGCGCAGTATATTGATGAGCTGCAGACCACAGCCGTAGCGTATAGCAGCTTCCTCCAGCTCTTCAGCCTCCTCTGCCGCACAAAAGTGGTCACCTAATGTGACTCGCCCCAGTCGCGTCCAGAATCTGCCGACGCAGCCCGCTACGCGGTACGTGTAGAGGCGCGTTTGCTCATCGGAAAGCACGCGCGTGTGCTCCTCGAAGAAGGAAAGATCCCAGAGTTGGCCTTGGAGGATGGAAGCGAGTACCTCGTGAACGAGTGTTGCCTGTTCCGGCGGAAGCGCGTCCAAAGCTTCCAGAATTTCGCCGAATCGAGTGAGCAGGGCTCCTTCTGCCGGAGTGTCTGCTGCTTCACAAATTGCCATCGAGATGGACTGCCCTTCTGTTTCGCCGACGATATATTGCCCCATAGCGTGAAGGGTGGCGATTCTTTCGGCGTGGGGGATGCGGGTTGCGTCTGCTATGCTGTCCGTTGCGCGTGCCAGCAGATAGGCCACTGCGACACCGGCACGCATTTTTTTCGGAAGGAGGCTGATGGATAAATAGAAAGTGCGAGAAACGGATTTGAGTAGAGTATCCATGGTGTTTTTTACCGTCTAACGAAGGTGGCAAAGACTCTTGAGTTGAACAGGGAACAGGCAGTCCTGGCACGCGCCGTTACGACAAAAGTCTGTACCGATTTGCAGCAGCGCTTGACACGCGTACTCGTGGCGCAGGATACCGCGCAGATCCTCGCGTTGCCCAAAGAGAGCATGAGCCAGATGTGCAGCGCGCGTTGGCAGTTTGGTGTGCGTCAGTCGTGTGAAGGCGACCCATGCCTCACGCGATTCGTCGCGCACATACACGTGATTGCACAAAAAGTCCTTGACTCTTTCACGTCCCACCAATGCGCAGGAGCGCTGGAGGGCAGGGGAATCAAGCATGCTGTGCCGCTCCCAGAAAGGATGTTGCAGCCCACACAGAACGCCAACAAGCTGCCTGGTGTGTGCGGTGGAGAGCAGGGGCATAATCTCTTGCCAGTTGGTGGCGCTCACTGCCAAAGCGGCTACTCTGCGGTGGGGATGATTGAATGGTCGGATGCCGGTGTATTGCCACGCCGGACTCCGCTGACCCTCCAGTGCAAAGTCGTCCTTTACTTTCCACCATGCATCCCATACGCGGCGGTGATAGGCACGTGCCTCAGGCTCTGCGCGGCTCGGCAACACGGGTTTCAAAAATCCTGCCGTGCCCAGCAAAACAGCCTCCGCATCCACTCCTCGTAAGCGCCGGATCGGCGCACGCCTCGCCAGCATAATCATCGGCTCCTTGTTGGCGCTGTAGCCCAAGCATTCCGCCCACGCTTCGTATGAGGCCTGGGCCTCCCCGAGGACGGCCACTTTGCGACGGTAGCGGCGCCGTTTGCACTCTATCCGATGCGCCGCCGCTGCCAGCAGCAGATCCTCAATCTGGGCAGGACTCATGTCCGCCAGCGGCTTGGCGCAGAGTTCCGTGCGCCCATTCCAATCACTGCGCCCGCATATGGTATCAATGGCAGGTTGCTGCATATCCAGCGCTTCTCGCACTCTCTGGGCGCTCAGATAGATTACCGGCACCTCCATGTGCATGGAGTTTCGCGTGTACCATCCCTGCGGCGGCTCTGTGAGCACTACGTGGAGAATGACATTATTGAAGCGCGGATTTGCGCCGTGTCCGTGCTGTTCCCAGTCCTGCGCATGCGGGTCAATTTCAATATCCCCTCGCACCAGACGACCGTTAATTTTTATCTCGGCAAAAAGGAAGTCCGGACCGGCAGAACGGTTCCACTCACCAAAATCCAAAATGCTCACGTGGTCGTGCTGTTCGCTCTCCCATTCACTGCCGAACAGACCAACAGCCCACAGACTCTGCACCTCCATCTCGCTGAGTTCCGGACTCGTCGTCAATACGTCTTCCGCGGCAGTTGGATCACACGAATTTGCCACTGCTTGCAATATTGCGCGGTACTGCAGAGCGTACCCCTCGGGCGTGTCAGCCTTCTTCCCCATAATCCTTCCCGTGTCGCATCAAGTCTTCCTGCAGGGTTTCGCACACGTAGCCGAAAGTAGCGTCATTCCTGCTGTTCATAGAGCGCAGGGTGTTGTGTGCCTCCAGCACATGCCGGGTGCGCTGAATTTCGCTGAGGGGATCGTCATTCGTCGCTCCTTGCGTTTCCCCACGCGACAGCACGGCTCGGCGCTCCTCTAAATCCTTTCGCCAAGGGGCTTCGGGAGGGTCAATTTCGATGAGCATATCCAGACCAAGTCCCTCCATGGCCTCTCGTGTCCTTTCCGTGGCTCCCGCTACTTCCATACTTCCGCCTATTCCTACGCAACGCCGCGCCAGCCCCGCCAGTGTTCCCATAAAGGTAGAATCCACCCCGGGGCACAGCTCAAGATCCACCACAACGTGGGTTCCCCCGCGTTCCAAATACTTCTCTGCTATCCCTTTCAACGCCGGGCTGTTCATAAAGCATCCCCGGCTATTGCAGCGTATCCAGATTCCATCCTCGAATTCGTGATATTTTAAACTTGTGTCTGCCATATCTCCTGTCTCTCATGCTAACATATCCCCTCCCTTGTTGGCAAGAGAATTTTCCTCCTCTTACCTTTAACTTCGCATTTGTCCCAATAAAAATACCTCCAAGCCACATCCGTCCCAAGAAAAATTTTCTTCGGGCTCATTCATCCCGTTTCCCTTGCGCTTCCTATGGATGAAGGAAGTAAGCCAGCAAGACACGGCAAACTTCGCCAACTTCGCGCGCAAACTCGGGAATTTTCTAAATCGTACATCGTACATAGGCAGCATTTTGCCGCCTACGGCTCGGCAATCTCGCGCGTAGCGCGCCAGCATTTAAATCGTACATCGAAAGTTGACTCACTGGCACCCCATTGCCCTAGTTGCTTCGGAGTCGCCTCACGACTCCTTACCCCTACGGGGCAAAAGCTAATGCTTTTGGCCAAACTGGCTTACAGCCGTCGCCAGTTTTCACCCTGCGGGCAGCGCATACGCGCTGTCCATACGCACTTACCGCCCGCTAACGCGTGCGCCCTCATCGGGGCCGTCGTGCGTGTTGTACCTCGTACATAGGCAGCAGCCTACGGCTGCTGCATTCCCTATTGGTAGCGATTTTTCTTGGGACGGATGTGCGAATGTGGTAATTGCTCGATAATGGCGGTTTTTTCTTGAGAAGAGGAAGGGGAAGTAGTATAGTGCAGGTATGAAGACCTACCAAACAATTCTCGCGGCGGCGTGTGCGGTGGTTGGCACATGCCTTTGCAGTGCGGCCGGCAAAAAGGAACACGCAAAAAAAGAGCTTCCTAATTTGGGGCGCGTGATGTTCATTGGCGATTCTATCACGCATGGATACGGCGCTCCGTCCTATCGCTGGGCGTTGCACAAGATTTGGGTGGATAATGGGATCTCGTTCGAGGTGGTGGGTGTTGAGACTGGCAATCAGAGTGGCGGTGTCGATTCGGGTACCAATTACATCGATAAGGAGTTCAATAATGTGCACGCCGCCATGAGTTCTCAGCGGGCCTACGAGACGAGCGGTAGGCTGCATAGTTCCAAACGTCTTGATGGCACGGATATACTCGATTGGCTCGGGGTTGATAAGACGTACTCCGGCTCGCGCAAGGTGAGCGGTCCCGCTCCCGATACGTACTTTATCCTTCTGGGTACCAATGACACCCTGAGCGATTACATGAAAAAGGGCGGCATCGGTAAGGGGACGAATATTGATGAGGCACGGAACGCTCTTCTGGACAAGAAAAAAGGGGATATATCGGTCATTGTGGATACGATTCGTAAAGTAAACAAAAAGGCGCGCATTGTTGTCCTCACGATCCCAACGTGGGGCAACACATCCCCCGGCAACAACACGGACCCGGCCGATTATGCCGCAATTGTGTCTGATTACGATAAAAAGCTGGTTGCGTGGGCGAAGAGCAAGAGGGTGATCTTGGCAGATGTGAACAAAGGGCTCATTGATGTCGCAAATGAGGAAAAGCCGGGCAAGGGTGTACCTTCGTTTTACAATGCTCGTGATGGCTTGCATCCCAATTTGCAGGGAGATCTGCTTATGGCGGGTCGGGTGGCGCAGGCGTTAGGATTGGCTGGGCGTTCTGCGGGCTTGCCGCGCAAAGCTTCCGCCAAGTTCGATGTGACGGCGACCTCCATGCTTGAAACGGCCACTGCTAAGGAGGGAGTTGAACTCAACGAGGATACTCTTACGCTGGGTGCGGGATCCGAGTTGGTGGTTCCATGGCCACAAAATACGGATTTGAAGAAGGGATTTGCCGTGAGTTTTGTGGCGAGTGTGGGCAATGGCGCCGAGGGCGGTTGGGCAAAGGATAAAGGGCTTGTGGTGCAGGTGGGTAATGGAACTGTCAGCGGTGAACTTTCTGTTACGGAGAGCTATCTCACTTGGAATGGCAAGGTGTTTCTCTATTCCGACGACATGTCGAAAAATAAGGAGGAAATCCGTGTCGCCTACTTGCCGGGAAATACCAAAGCCAATATACAGCCCGGCTTCTATGTGTGGCTCGGCGATATGCTCGTCGGAGAGGGGTTGGCGAGTGATGGCAAAAAGAAAAATGGTGTGACTTTCTCCAACACAGGCTCCGAGGGAATCTCGGTAGCTCATCCCGCTGCGGACGGCGCCCCCAGTGCTCCCGCTCCCAAGGGCTACGTCAAAGAGGAAAAACTCGCTGAATAAACCGGGCGCGCCTCAGCATACGGTTTCGCGAGTTTTCTTAGCCTCAGCAAGCCACTGCTGCAGTTCTTCGTGCTTTCCTTCTCTAAGTAGCTGAAGTACGTGTTGCTGATCGGCGATGCTTTGCTCCAAATACGGGCAGATTGCCGTGGCGTTCTGCGAAAGGATATTAGCCCAGAGTTCGGGCGACCCGCTGCACACTCGTGTGGTATCGCGAAATCCGGTGGAGGCCATTACGCGCAGGTCGTCAATGCTAAGCGTTTGATCTGCCAAAGCTGTTCGAGCTGTGAGAGCCGCCAGAATGTGCGGCACGTGGGATATTCCGGCTACAAGACTGTCGTGATGGACGGCAGTCGTTCTGAAAACGGTTGCGCCCAGTTCCTGCCAAAAACGACTGATGCGTGCAAGGGATCTTTCATCGGCATCACTCTCATTAGTCATGGCAACTACGGCGTTTTTGAAGAGCTCGGCTCGAGCGTGCTCAATTCCTTGCTTCTCGGAGCCGGCCATGGGGTGCGACCCGATAAATATGTGCCCCTTTTCTTTTAAGAAGGAGCCTGCTCCGGCGTGAGCATCCCCTTTTGTTGACCCCACATCCGTCACTACCGCTCCCTTTCCGAGCCATTGCTCGAACTTTTTCGCCAAGTCTAGGAACGTTCCCGTTGGCGTGCAGAGGATGACCAGCTCGGCGCCGCTCACAACCTCCGGCAGCTCCTGCGAACAGATATCCGCCAGCCCGTTTTCACGCGCATATGTCAGGGGGTCTTCTCTCCGCGCCCACAGGCGAATTTCCACCCCGGGCATGTGCTTATGCACGGCCATGGCCAAGGAACCGCCGATGAGTCCGGGCCCGAGGATGGCAACGGATGCGAAAGGAATGGCTGACGCAGCACTCACGGCACGTAAAATTGGAAATTGGTGCCGCGCACTTTCAGCTTCTTACCACTGGGATAGGGCTGGTTGGTCTTGGGATTAATGATGCGAATTTTTTTACTGGGATCCAGCGGATTCCATACACGAGTAGGATCCCCTTCCACTCTGGCCGCAGTGGGGATGGGTCCGTTGTTGGTGATCTGCCTGAGATCTGTGCCGGTCGCAGCCTCAGGCGCGGACGCAGGAGCAGGTGCAGGGGTGCTGCCGGCTGCCGGTGGCGTACTCAGGTTGATGACCGTTGGCAGTACTTCCGCCGGTTGGGATTCCGTTGGCGCGGGTGCGGGTGCAGGGATTGGTGCCGACGTAGGTACCAGGGCAGGAGCCACTGCAGGTGTCGGGGCTACTGCCACGGGGGCGAGCGCCTGGTCTGTCGGCTTTGCCGCCGGTGAAGTAATGAATGATGAGGCCGTCGGAGCATTCTCCCACGTGGTTGTTTGCACGGGCTCCGGCGCAGAAGCCGGTTGCTGGGGCACCACGGGGCGTGGACGATACGGCATTTCCGGTACGGGCTTTGTATTAAGCACGCAGCCGGTGAGTCCGGCTGCCATCACCCCGGTGAAACATGTCGTCAGTTTGCGCGCAAAACTCATCATGGTAAAGGTCTTCTGTCTCCCCTCACTATAGGTATCCGAATTTACTTTGTCAATCCTAAATATCGCCATCCCCAGGGCAAACGCATTAAAAAATGCGTTTGCCTATGTACGATGTACGATTTACGATGTACGATTTATTAATAATGTGCGCGTTGCGCAGATTCTTTTCGGAGCATTAACGTATGCAGAGATTCCTCTAGATCCATCATTATGATGACCGGTTGTTGTGATGATTTTGATACGTATAGACAGGGATATCAGTCAATAAGAGCATTTTCTCTGTTGATGACCTTCTCTCAGATGCGTTTGCCGTGATCGCCATCCCACGGCAAATTGCATTCAAAAATGCGTTTGCTATTTTATTGCGCATCCGGCAGCCTTAGCCAACATTTGTCCCAATATAATTTCCCCAAGCCCATGCAACCTGTCTCCCATGTGTTCCACGGAACATATATGATGGAAGGGAAGTCTGCAAGCTGACATCGCGTATCCACAAACTATTCTAACTGACAACACGTAATGTTTTGAAAGTTTCTCTGCGCACTCGCTTCGCCAAATCCGCGCGCAAGCGCGGGAATTCCTCAAATCGCACATAGGCGCCGCCGGACGCCACCGTCGTAAATGGGATGCGTTTTGTCTTGGGACGGATGTGGACAGCAAGTCATGTTTGCATTTTGCGCATCGCAAAAAAAGTTGCCTTTCCGATGTGCAGGGCGTATGATACGCGCATGACCGATTGTTCGCTATACCGCGCTTGGGCGGAGGTTGATACGGATGCCATGAAACACAACTTGCGCGTGGTGCAGAAGGCGCTGCCGAATCATCGGCGTATGGCGATTGTCAAGGCTGAGGCTTATGGGCACGGGCTGGAGGGAGTCGTGCGCGCGCTGGATGGGGAAGACATCTCCTTCTTCGGCGTGGCCACCATTGCGGAGGCGCAGCGCGTGCAAGACACCGGGGCGCACACCTGCCCGTTCATCCTGGGACCGTGTTTCCCGGAAGAACGCGAGGCTATCGTGCAGAATGGGTGGCGAGCGGCCCTTTCTTCACCCGAGGAAGCGGAGCATTTTAATTCCTTGGGCGAATTGTACGGCAAAAAAGTGCACCTGCACATCAGCATCGACACCGGCATGGGGCGCGCAGGACTGCTGCCGCACAGCATCCACGGTCTTGCGGACAAATTAAAGCAGCTCCCGAATCTGCACATCGAGGGCATCTATTCCCATCTCTCCGCCGCCAGCGAGGACATCTCTTTTACCCACCGCCAAATTGCAGCCTTTGAGCAGGCAGTGGACGAGCTCTCGCAAGACATAACCTTTGAGTACCGTCACCTGTGCAGTAGCTCCGCCGTGTTCAACTACCGCGTGCCCTGCACAAACATGGTGCGTCTGGGTCGCATTCTGTACGGTTATTCACCCATGCCATCGCCCTTCAATAAGGAGCTGCGCAACACCCTCACCCTTTTCAGCCGCGTCACCCTCGTGCGCACACTGCCGGACAACCACGGCGTGTCCTACAACCACACATACATTACCACAGCGCCCACGCGCGTGGCCACCATTGGCATCGGGTTTGGTGACGGCTATCTGCACTACCTCTCCAACACGGGCGCACGCGTGTACCTCAATAACTCCTATTGCCCGGTACTGGGGCGCGTGACAATGGATCAGGTGATGGTGGATGTGACCCACTTGCAGGATGTGAAGCCAGGCGATGTGGCTGAAATAATGGGCCCGAACGTCCCCTGGCAGGAGCTTACCGCCCGCGCTCACACCATCCCCTCCAACGTTATCACCTCCATCTCTGCCCGCGTTCCACGCGTTTATCGCCCCTCCGGACAGGAAGATGGAACACGGTAGCCCCCACGTGTCCCAATAATCTAAATCGTATTGCCCTAGGGTATTTACTTTTTCGCGTCCTTGCCGAGTAAGATGTGGGCCGTAAGCATCTTTGCAAGCGTGCCGCCGTCGATTGTTTTGGCAACACTAGATCTGTCGCATTGGTCCAAAGCATTCCACAACATGGTTCGCAGCTCCAGACGGGCCTTTTTGACGTTCTTCGCCGTCCCTATGCCAAAGAGATACGAGTGCACCACCGCGTACGAGGCTCTCATCCCGGCATGATCCCGACCGATGCAATAGTATTCGAACGCTTTCTTGGGATCGTCCGCTCCACCTGCACCGGATGCGTACAAACGCCCCAAATAGTACGCGGCATTCCACGCCTTATGATTGAGCGCCTTTTCCATCGTCTCCTTGTACTCGGATGCTTTTTCAGGATCTGCGGGCATCTGTTTTCCCAGCATCTTTACAGCCGCCGGCGAACCATTTTCCGCCTCCTTGCGCAACCACGCATCGTCATTCACCTCCGAGCGATTCTCGTCCACCCTCATGAATATTCGGTCGGTTATTCTATCGAGGATCTTCATATGCTCGTCGGCAGCTTTGCGTGCAGCATTGTCCTGGCAATTTTCCTTGATCGAGCTAAGGGAACTCTTCATTGTCTCCACATATTCTCCTTCATAGTAACCTTCATCCCAAGCATCGAGATCCGGCGGATCAAAATTGTCAGCCAAGCTTGCATACTTCATGTATTGGATAACTTCCTTGAGGCGGTTGGGATATTCCGTGAGAGATTCCGCTATGGACAAAAAAGTCTGTATGGCTCTAAACGAACCCTGCCGAGCCGCAGAATCCAAGTACTTAATTCCTTCCTTTTCGCAGCCCCATAATTCAGGATGCTCATCGGAAGGGGCGCGTGACAGCATCACGCCCACCATCGTCAACATGGGCCTGCAACCCTGTTTGAGTGATGCCCATGCCCAACTCGGGTATTCTTTTTTAAGTCTCTTTTTTCCCTCCTTGAGTGCACGTTTCAGACCTGACTTTTCTTCCATCTCATTAATGGTATTGCTATAAATGTTGTCCCCAAAGAAAAGAACACCCTCCCCCCATGCATTCGGTGACGGAAGTCGCTGAACGATGGTTCCAATGACGCTCTTATACTCAACAGCCTTACTCGCCAACTGCTTCATTTCGTCTTCGTTTTGCGGCATACCAAAATTGCACACGATGTAAGCCTCTATGGCTTCCAACATGCCTGCGTTCGCTGCACTCTGCAGTTGTTCCAAATCTTGGCTCTCTCTCTGCTCCCTATCCTTGGCGAGATATGTTTGAAGGCTCACTACCGCTCGTGCACGCGCATCCCCGGATTCAGCCTTCTTCTGCAACAGCTCCATAGCTGCCTTGGCTCCATCCTCCGTATCCTCCCCCATAAGACGGAGTACTTGCATCTGCCAAGTTTCCTGCTCTGGCGCTTGAAGAGCCTCTCCAGACGCTTCTTGCGTCGGTGCCTTTCCCTTCGCCTCCGTCGCCCCTGCGAGTATCAGAATACTCGTCAGGGCCAGGATTACAAAACGTTTACAATGAGAGAATAACAAATTGGGGGGGTAACAGAGATGTTTGACATGGATGTTTGAAATGCTAACAGGGCGCATTCTATCAAAGGTAACGATTATGAGCAAGCAAAAATACACAGATTCGAATGGAAAGAGGAAGACGGGGTCTGCTTATGTACGATTGCCGAATTCGCGCGCCCAACGCGGGGAAGCGAAGCCGGGGCAGAGGGATGAAGTGAAACCGTATGCGGGCGTAGTTACAGAGCGGCGTGAATCGCACAAAGCTAAAACAGCTGCAGAGGTTACTATGGTGGTTCTCGTATCCGGAAATAAGCGTGATGAAGAGACCGGAAGGTTTTCTCTT
>CANRJD010000067.1 GCA_947630815.1 uncultured Akkermansia sp.
TGGACAGCGCGGATGCGCTGCCCGAAGGGCGAACCGCCGATGGGGCGGCGGTGAGTCAACTTTCGATGTACGATTGCGATTATAGCGCGCTTTGCGCGGGGGAGAGCGAAGCCGGAGCGGAGGCTGAATTATGAAGCTGTGATCGGGGATGGTTAGAAAGGGACGGGAGGCGGTGGCGCCTGGCGGCGCCTATGGACGACGTACGATGTACGATGGACGACGGTGGCAGACGGGGTCTGCCTATGGACGATGGACGATGTACGATGGACGATTGCGATTATAGCGCGCTTTGCGCGGGGACGGAGGCAGACAAGGTCTGCCTATGTACGATGGACGATGTACGATGTACGATTTGAATGCTAGCGCGCCAGAGGCGCGGGGAAACGGTCGTCGGCAGCGGTAAGTGCGTATGGACAGCGCGGATGCGCTGCCCGAAGGGTGAAAACTGGCGACGGCTGTATGCCAGTTTGGCCAAAAGCATTAGCTTTTGCCCCGCAGGGGTGAGGAGTCGTGAGGCGACTCCGAAGCAATAGTCGTGGGGCGACTCCGAAGCAACCAAACCGATGGGGCGGCGGTGAGTCAACTTTCGATGGACGATTGCGATTATAGCGCGCTTTGCGCGGGGGAGAGCGGAGCTGGGGCGGACGGGATGTCCTGGAACTGTGTACGGGGCGCGAGGACGGAGGCAGACGGGGTCTGCCTATGTACGATGGACGATTGCAGAGCTTGCGCGCAGGGCGCGGGACGGTGGTGGCTGGCAGCGCCAATGTACGATGGACGATTGACAAATGGGAAAACGCTTGCTATGATGCAGGGGTATCGCTCGTTCACTTACAGAGCTGGTGGCAAGCTCCCCGCCTTTTGCGCGGGAGCTGGCGGGTTTGCGTACCGGCGACAAGCCGTTTCATCCCATCGTATTTCCCTCGACCTGTCCGGCGGCGTACGCGTTTGTGGTGGCGATGGTGGCACAGCATGTGCCCGCGGGCAAGCGGCTGTGGGTCGTGGCAGATTCACTCCCGGTGCAAGAGCGCCTGTGTGCCGAGTTCCCCCTGTGGTGTCAGTTACCCTGTCTCTTTATTCCCGAGCAGGAATGGCGAGTACGCCGTGCCGTGAGTGATCCGGATGTGACAGCCGAACGTTTGGACGCCCTGTACCGCCTGACCCAGCCTCATTCTGAAACTCAAGTCGTGGTTGTGACACCCATTGGTTTAGATGACCCGGTGCCGAATTTCACCGACGAGGCTCGCGGCGAGTCCGTACGCTTGCGGGTGGGTCAGGACAACTATGGTCCCGAAGATCTGACGCGTTTGCTCGGAGAACACGGCTTTGAACGGGTAGATCAGGTGACAGCTCGCAATCAGTGGAGTTTGCGGGGCGGCATTCTCGATGTCTTTCCCCTGCAAACCCCCACACCTCTGCGCATCGAGTTTTTTGACGACGTCATTGAGAGCCTCCGCTCCTTCGACGTGGATTCTCAGCTCTCCTACAACAAAGTTCAGGAAGCAGACATCCTCCTCGAAGAACCGGAAGAGCAGGGAACACTACGCCACAGAATCTCCCCGAACGACATCACAATCGTCCTGCCGGGCTGCGGGGAGGCCGGCGACGTCGTCATTCTGGAAAATCCTCCGGAAAGCGTGGGAGAGCAGCACCCGCTGTATGAAGCTTTCCAGCGGGATGACCTCTCTTTTTTCCCCACCCCGCTAGGTACCTTTGAAAGTGGCGACTTTGTGATGCAGGAAGCGCGGCGCGCCTATGTGCGAAGCATCCTCCAGCGTCGGCGCGACGACATGTGGCGCATGGTCATGTACTTTTACCACGATGGGGAACAAAAACGCTTTGAAGAAATATGCGGAGATGATCCCGCGTGGAATGCCGTTCAGGCGCGCATCGGCGAGTTGCCTTGCGGCTTCAGCGTTCCGAGCGCCAAACTCGCTGTTCTCTCGGCGGCAGAAATTTTCGGACGTCATTCTGCCGTACGCCGGCGCTCCGTGACCTCGCGTGAAGCGCGTATTCGCGCAGCTCAGGTTCAAACCCCTCTCGCCGAAATCGAACCCGGCGACCTCGTCATCCATGCATCCCACGGCCTGGGGAAATTTTTGGGCATTATCCGCAGTGCAGAGGACGAAGAAGAAGAGCTGCATATCCAATACGCCGGCAATGTGCTTTTGCGCGTGCCACTCAGCCAGGCCCATCTCGTCTCCAAGTACGTAGGATTAGGCACCAAGCAGCCGGAGCTCAACCGCGTGGGCGATGCCCGCTGGCAACGCGTCTGCAAAGCTGCGAAACGGGCAGTGGAGGACTATGCGGCGCAGCTACTGGAAGTGCAGGCGCAGCGGCAGAGCAAACCCGGCAATGCTCACCCGGCAGATTCCACGTGGATGTGGCAATTCGAGTCATCTTTTCCTTACCGGGAGACCCCCGACCAACTGCGCGCCATTCGCGATACCAAAGCTGATATGGAATCCGACCTCCCGATGGACCGACTGATCTGCGGCGATGTCGGTTTTGGCAAAACAGAAGTTGCTCTGCGCGCGGCTTTCAAATGCGTGACGGGCGGACGGCAAGCCGTACTGCTGGCGCCGACCACGGTATTGGCAGATCAGCATTACCGCACATTCCGCGAGCGCATGAGTGAATATCCGGTGCGCATTGAATTACTCAGCCGCTTCACCCCATCCGGACGCGTGCCCGGTATTCTGCGCGGACTGCAGGATGGCAGCGTCGATATTGTCATCGGTACGCACCGTCTTCTCTCCAAAGACGTTGTCTTCCGTAACCTAGGCTTGGCCGTCATCGACGAAGAACAGCGTTTCGGCGTGCGCCACAAAGAACAATTCAAACGCATGTTTCACATGGTGGACATGCTTACACTCTCCGCCACGCCCATCCCGCGCACCCTCTACGTCGCCCTCATGGGTGCGCGCGACATGAGCACCATCAATACCCCGCCGCCCAACCGCCTGCCCGTTCAAACCGCCGTTTGTCCCTTCAGCGAAGAACTCATCAAACGCGCCATTGAGCGCGAACTCGGGCGCAAGGGTCAGGTTTTTTTCCTGCACAACCGTGTGCAATCCATCGATCGCATGGAAATCATGCTGCACCGACTCGTCCCGAAAGCACGCATCGTGACCGGCCATGGGCAAATGGATAAAACACACCTGGAGCAAATTATGAGCGACTTTGTGGCCGGAAAAGCCGACGTGTTGCTTTCCACCACAATCATTGAAAGCGGCATCGATATCCCGAATGCGAACACGATCATTATTGACCGCGCAGACCGCTTCGGGTTGGCGGATTTATACCAGTTGCGCGGTCGTGTTGGGCGCAGTAGCGAGCGCGCCTATGCCTACCTTCTGCTGCCGGAAAAAGACTACATGTACAGCAGAGACGCGCGGCGGCGTGTATCAGCCATCAAGCAGTACACCGATTTGGGCAGTGGTTTCAAAATTGCCATGCGCGATTTGGAAATTCGCGGTGCAGGCAACCTGCTCGGCACCCAGCAGAGCGGGCACATTGCAGCTATTGGTTTCGATTTGTATTGCAGGCTGCTGCGCCAGAGCGTGGATCGTTTGCGCGGCATAGAACCAACTGTGCGGGCTGATGCCCAAGTGAAAGCCGATTTCTTGTGCATGAGTGAAGGCGCCGCTGCCATGGCCGGTGAATCCGTCCTTGGCGCCTATATCCCGTCCGGTTACGTCAACTCCGTCCGGGCGCGCATGGAGTGTTACACGGCGCTTGCACAAGCCGGCAGTTTAGAAGAAACCGACGAAATTCGGCGCGCCTGGCGAGATCGTTTTGGTGAGCTACCGAAGCAGGCGGAGAACTTGCTGCTGTTGCAAAAAATACGCATACTCGCCGCACGGCACGGCATCAGCATTGTTGAAATCAGCGGGCAGAAGCTTCTCCTCACCCGCAACAATGATTATATTCTACTGGACAAACGTTTCCCACGGCTGAAAAAGAAAGAGCCGGCTGAGCAGCTCGAGGAGGTTCGACATTTGTTGAGCACTATGTGACCAAGCCATATACGTGCCAAGGAAAACACAAGTCATTTACGACGGAGGCAGACGGGGACGCCGCCTATGTACGATTTTCGATGTACGATGTACGATTGCCAAATTTGCGCGCTTTGCGCGGGGATGCGAAGCGAATGCAAAGCAGAATTTTGAAAACCATGCGCGGACGTAGTTCGAGAGCGACGGGAGGAGGCGGGGACGCCGCCTATGTACGATTTTCGATGTACGATGTACGATTGCGATCATAGCGCGCTTTGCGCGGGGCAGCGGAGCGAATGCAAAGCAGAATTTTGAAAACCATGCGCGGACGTAGTTCGAGAGCGACGGGAGGAGGCGGGACGCCGCCTATGTACGAGGTACGACGTACGATGTACGATTTGCAAATAATGCGCAGCAGAGCTGCGGGAATTTGGCGCCTAACGCCGCCCGGAGGCAGACGGAGTCTGCCTATGGACGATGTACGACGGAGGCGGCGGGGACGCCGCCTATGGACGATTTTCGATGTACGATGTACGATTGCGATTATAGCTCGCTTTGCGCGGGGGATTATGGATCAACGAGGCCGCGCAAAATATAGTTACGGCCTACTTGCCGGACGGTGACCTCGTTCAAACGAAGTTCACGCGGCAAAAAATCACCGGGAAGAAAGGAGCAGGGGCCTCCACTGATAATCGGAGACATATCCTGCACCCACTCATTCACGAGTCCTTGCTCTAAAAATTGGCGCAACAAATTGCCTCCGCATTCCAACATCAGCCGCACCACATCGTAGCGCTCGTGCAGTTCTCGCAACACGGCGCTTAGACTCTCAACGCGTTCATATACAAGAGTTCGAGAAGAAAATTCATCCGTAAATAGTTTTATATCAGCGGGCAGGCTTGTTCGATCACGCGTCAACACGACACGCCAAGGCTGCTGTTTGCAGAGCGGTATTTTACGGAGTGGGGTACGGATTGTGAGCGCCGGATTATCTGCGCGTACTGTGGCACCCCCAACCAAAATCGCATCGCTCTGTAACCGTAACTCGTGCGCCAATTTTAACGATTCAGCGCAGCTGATCCAACGTTCATTCCGGCGGGTCAGACGACCATCCAACGTGCACGCCACCTTCGCCGTCACCCAGGGCAAACCCGTTTTCACGCTATGCACCCAAGGGCGCAGAAAGCCGCTGCAAGCTGCCTCTTCCACCCCGGTGCACACACGAACACCTTTTGACTCCAAAAGGCTCCTTGCGCGTCCTCTGTGGCGTTTATCCGGATCCTGCATTCCGTACACGACGCGCTCGATACCGGCTTCCAAAATTGCATCCGTGCAGGGAGGTGTTTTTCCATGGCTGGAACATGGCTCAAGAGTTACATAGAGTGTCGCTCCCCGAAGCAATTCTCCATTTCCTCGACGAACGGCATCCTGGATGGCTCTTCGCTCTGCATGTGCCTCTCCGGCTTTTTCGTGATAGCCTTCACCTATCCGTTGCTCCCCGGAATATATCACAGCGCCCACGGGCGGATTCGGACTCGTTGTGCCAACTCCATTCTGCGCGAGCTGCAATGCTTCTCTCATGCGTACGCTATCTATTTCTCCCTGCATGGTTTCGTGGCTCTGAGAATGACATTATAGAAAGCTTTTTTCTTCATCATCTAGTATGTAAATAGTGTAGATAACTTGAAAGAGCTATTGACCGTGCCTCGTTTATGAATGATATGTTCTGTGAATAACCAAGTTGATAACTCTATTTTAACTCATGTCTTCACATTGCCTCCCTGTTTATTGACACCTTATCCACATCTTTATTCACAATGCGTGTGAATAAGCCGTTCATGTTTAACGCAATTTATTGGTATTAAGGTTTATCGTGATAGAATTCATAGAAAAATACGAAGGGTGCAGCAAAGGGGATAGCCACGTTATAGACCAAAGTTCCCGGCACATCTATCACGATAAGATCGATGTTTTTGAGAATCTTGGTGGCCAGTGAGTTACGAGTCGGGATTCGGCGTGATGGCATCTGGTACGTCGTTTCGCCATCAATAGTTGCCGCAACTCGATAACTTTCAGTGATTCTCGGTGATGAGGTCCATGAACCTGAGTCGGGACGGTTTATTTGCTCGGCAAGAACATGTAGTTGTATAAATCCATCCTTACTTATCAGTACGCGAGCCGTTGATTCGTCGATCGGATGGTACACTAAACCGGGGTTGATTTCCGCCGGACGGAATGTCGAGTTGTTTCCCTGACGGCGGAAAACGCTATCGTAAATGATGGGGTATTCCAGCTTGAATCGTGCCTCGTGTGCTCCCACGTACCATCGCTGTCCAATTGCATCGTGGTAAACTTTCAAGTCGTTGCAATTTAATACATGTCCGTTGTAATGCGCACCGAGCTCTCCCACGTTTTTATGCGTTTGCATGTATGCGCAAGAACATAACAAGGTCAACGTTACCAGCGCCGCTAATCTCAGCAATCGTTTCACTCCCCCAGCCTACCAAATCTTTCTCTGCCTTGTCAAGCTACTTCTCAAACGCAAGGCAAACGCATCACATCCGTCCCAAGAAAAAGCGCCCCAAATGGTAGTTAATGGCACATCATTCAGCATAAGCCGTTGGTTATTTGCGATTTACGATTTACGATTTGGGAAGTTCGCGCGCGGGGCGCGGATTTTTTTGATACGTATGAGCGATGATATCAGTCAATAAGAGGCTTTTCTTTGTTGATGAACTTCTCTTAAATGCGCTTACTGTGCTAAAAAACTAAACGTGCTTGCTAAATGGGCGAAGAACTGATAGAATCAGCGCATGTTTTATTCACGATACAAGCTGTACCCGGTCGGAGCATTGAGCGCGCGAGCTGCAGCACAACCGCGGGAGGGAGTACTGCTCAAGGGAGATAACGGGGGGTACGCTTGTTTGCAGAGTTGGCCGGAGTTGGGAGACTCACCATTAGAATATGAGATGGATGCTTTGCGCGATGGCACGCCTCTGCTGCTTGGTGAACGGGCGATAAAGTGCATGAAACTGGATGGTGAGGCTCGTGAGAAGGGGGTCAATTTGTTTGCCGGGCTCAAAGTGCCGCGCAGTCACGCCACGTTGACCGTAAGTGTGACCCCAGCGCAGGTGTACAATCTGCACCAAAAGGGCTTTCGTGTGGGCAAAATTAAGGTGATACCCAAATTGGCATCCACGGTGGAGAGGCTCACCAATTTAGCCGCCATGGTGCCGGAATGGAAATGGAGGGTGGATTTTGATTGCACACTCTCGATGGAGGAAACGCTTCAATTCTGGGAAATGCTACCGGAAGCGCTCAAAGAACGCGTTGATTTCATTGAAGATCCATGTTACTACGACGTGCATGAATGGCAAACGTTGCAGGATGCCGGCATACCGCTGGGCTATGATACGCCATTGCGCAATGAAAAAACGATACCGCAACGCACTAACAAGCCGATGATGCGTATCGTCAAACCGGCACGTCATCACAGCAATTCCGGGCAACCTGTTTTCACCACCAATTTGGATCATCCGTTTGGTCAATGCTGGGCAGCCTACAATGCAGCCGTTTTTTATACGGATAAACCGGAAGATCAGGTACCACTTTGCGGCTTGGTAACGCAGCACGTTTACCAGCCGAATGCATTTTCGGAGCAGCTCGGTTTGGACATTATTCCGGAGTTTCACGTACCTGCCGGTACCGGGTTGGGTTTTGATGCCCTGCTGGAGGCGCAAGATTGGAAAAAATTGTGAAAACGGTGGCGCCTGGCGGCGCCTATGTACGATGTACGATGTACGACGGAGGCGCTTGGCGGCGCCTATGTACGAAGTACGATGTACGATGTACGATTGCGAAATTTGCGCGCGTTGCGCGGGATGCGGAGCAAAGGCGGAGGTTGAGTTATGAAGCCGTGATCGGGCGTGGTTCGAAAGGGGCGGAGGCAGACGGGGTCTGCCTATGTACGAGGTACAACACGCACGACGGCCCCGTTCAGGGCGCACGCGCAGCGGGCGGTAAGTGCGTATGGACAGCGCGGATGCGCTGCCCCGTAGGGGCGAACCGCCGATGGGGCGGCGGTGAGTCAACTTCGATGTACGATTGCGAAATTCGCGTGCGTTGCGCGGGGGAGCGGAGCAAAGGCGGAGGCTGAGTTATGAAGCCGTGATCGGGCGTGGTTACAAAGGAGCGGGGGGCAGACGGGGTCTGCCTATGTACGAGGTACAACACGCACGACGGCCCCGTTCAGGGCGCACGCGCAGCGGGCGGTAAGTGCGTATGGACAGCGCGGATGCGCTGCCCCGTAGGGGCGAACCGCCGATGGGGCGGCGGTGAGTCAACTTCGATGTACGATTGCAAAATTTGCGCGCGTTGCGCGGGGAAACTCCGCGAGTCGCTTTGCGACTGTTTACGATGTACGATTTGGGAATCTTGGTCTCATCCGAGCGTAAGTGCGGTAACGTACAGAATTAGGTGCAGAGATGCCAGGCCGAGCAGCACATTCATCCGTTTGTCTGCCGGGGTATGCGTTATACGATGCAAGATGACACCGCCCACCAGCAACGCAAGTAACCAGCACCAATTCCATCCTACACCCGGCAACACACGTGCCAGTTGATGTAATACTGCGTACGGCGCTACCAGAAAGGCTATGGCAAGTCCGCGCGCGCGGCTGTCTCCCAACCTCACAGCAAGGGTGCGCTTACCAGTAGTCGCATCTTCGGCGCGATCACGGATATTGTTGACTTCAATCAGCACGCAGGAGAGCAAGCCACATATGACACCCACCATGATAGCCGCTATATAGACAGTTTCATAGCTTGATTGCCAACCAATTTGCACGAAAACTGTGCCAACCACAGCAACGAGACCGAAGAAAAGCAGGACAAAAAGCTCTCCTAGTCCATGATAGGCGATGGGAAACGGACCACCGGTGTATGCATACGCGCAGATCAGGCAGGGAATGCCGATAAGAATCACTCCAAATCCCTGCGCTTGGATGAGTGGGATGGCGGCGACGCATGCCAGCAATAAAAACGCCACACCCCACAGCTTAACGGAATGAGCGCTCATTCGTCCGCCTGCGGTAATGCGCAGCGGACCTTGTCGGCGTTCGGTATCGGCATGGCGACTGGCATCCAGTGCATCGTTGAAGAGATTGCAAGCAATTTGAATGCACATGCAGCTGAGCGCAGTGAACATAGCCAGATAGTAGTTGACTGAGGTGTGAAGCGGACAGGCGAGGGCAAACTTATGCACCACGACACATCCTGCCCACACTGCCACCAAGCCAGCCGGGAGAGTTTTCGGTCTTGCCGCCAAGAATATAGATTGCAGCGTCTTCATTTTTTTCTGGGATATTTGCAAAATCCGCCGCGAGCCTCGCGAAAGGGGTCAAAGAGGTGATCCAGCCCACTGTTTTTGATGAGGAAAGTCTGTTGCATGAGGTAGCCGAGCTTTCCCTTTGGCCAGCCACGCTGAGCAAACCAATCCAAATACTCTCCCGGTAGGTCGGAAATGGGACAACCTTTCGGAGGAAACTTAGCCGGACCGTACATACCGAAAGGCATGTACATCTCCGCGATTTGCACCAGCAGCTCGCGCAGATCATCTGCCCCGGGTGGTTGCACGTTTTCCATTACTCTTGCACAGCGCATACGCTCCATGGTAATTGTTCCTCAGTGTGGAGAGGAACAACGCTTTGCCCGTAGCCACGGTAAATCACCGGCACTTGCATAGCAGTATCGCGCAAGGTTACTTTTTTCAACGGCGGAGTGAGATTATATCGGTGGCATGCGTTACCACTCACAAAGGCCTGCAGTTTGTCTGCCGCGCCATGTTCCGCAAATATTTTTGCCAGGGCAGGCAGAGCAACGGGTGCGCTAAAGACGCCGGCTGCACAACCACAGCATTCCTTTTTGTGGAGTGGGTGCGGTGCGGAATCGCTGCCAAACATAACGCGAGGATGGCCGCTGAGTGCAGCATGCAGCAAGGCTTCTCGATCTTCTGAACGTTTGGCTACAGGCTTGCAGAAAAGGTGCGGTTTCATAGCTCCACCCAGCAGATCATCCAGAGTGAATTCCAAATGGTGCAGGGTGATCGTAGCGCACAGGTTTTCATATTCATCCAGCAGATGCAATGCCGCAACTGTAGTGATATGTTCCATGCAGATACTCAGCTTGGGAAATTGCTCTGCCAAGTGGCGGTATATGGGCAAAAATTGCTCTTCACGATCCATCACGAATCCGTGACTTTCGCCATGCACGAGCAAAGGAATACCTAGGGCTTCCATGCAGCGCAGGGTAGGTTCAGCCATCTGCCAACTGCTCACACCGCTATCACTGTTGGTAGTCACCCCGGCGGGGTAGAGTTTGATGCCGAAGAAGCCGGGAATACTTAGCGCAGCAAGCAACTCTGCTTCGGTATAATTACGGAAGAAGAGAGTCATGAGTGGAGCAAAATGTTCGCTACACGAAGCCTCCAAAACCCGCTTAGTATATGCTTGCAACGCCTGATCATCCGTCACAGGTGGCACCAAGTTCGGCATGATAACGGCTCCTGCAAAATCTCTCGCGCTCAATGGCGCAACAAGTTTCAACATTTCGCCGTCCCTCACGTGCAGGTGCATGTCCAGGGGACTGGTCAGCGTGATTTCCATACGAGCCTATTCTAGCAGGTTCTACATTGGTTAGCAAGCCAAGCAACCGCATTGGAAAATGCGGCGCATTGCCTCAAAAATAAAGTCACCGAAGGGACGTAAAAAACGGGAAAAAAGAATTTTCTGAAAGCTTGATGCAT
>CANRJD010000068.1 GCA_947630815.1 uncultured Akkermansia sp.
TCTAGCTGCGGTGATAGATGAAGCGGGGAGCGGGCATGGTTCGAAAGGGGCGGAGGCGCCTGGCGGCGCCTATGTACGATGTGGGATGTACGATGTACGATTTGGGAAGTTCGCGCGCGTTGCGCGGGGGCGGAGGCGCCTGGCGGTGCCTATGTACGATGTGGGATGTACGATTTGGAAGTTCCTGCGGGGTGTAAGCAGCCGTCGTTTTCAGGGATTTTTGATGCATTGTGTGGATATGAGGCTTGACGAACGGCAGTGCGGGTCATATCATGGCGCGCATATGAGCACGTATCGAGTAGCTGTTTTAGCGGGAGATGGCATAGGACCGGAGGTGATGCACGAAGCTTTGCGCGTGCTGAGCGCAGTGGAGCAGAAATACGGATTCAACACACAACGCGTGGAAAAGCCGGTAGGTGGCGCCGGGATAGATGCCTTCGGCAAGGCTCTGCCGGCAGATACTCTGGCGGAATGCGAGGCGGCCGATGCGATACTGTTCGGTTCCGTAGGAGGGCCGAAGTGGGAAAATCTGCCGCCGGATGAGCGTCCGGAGCGAGGGGCGCTGCTGCCGCTGCGAGCCCACTTCGGATTGTACGCGAATTTGCGGCCGGGAGTATGTCTGCCGGAACTCACGGCGGCCTCTCCGCTCAAGGACAGTTTGATCGAGGGAGGATTCGACATATTGTGCGTACGCGAGCTGACGGGCGGCATGTATTTTGGCCAGCCCAAGTTTTACGGCGAGCGCGGGGGAGAGCTGATCGGACTCGACACCATGATTTACCACCGCCACGAAGTGGAGCGCATCGGGCATTTGGCATTCCGCGCAGCGCAAGGACGCAGCCACAGACTCTGCAGCGTGGACAAGGCGAATGTGCTGAGCGCCTCCGTGCTCTGGCGAGACGTGATGACTAAGCTGTCCGCGCAGTACCCGGACGTTCAACTCAGCCACATGTACGTGGACAACGCCGCCATGCAGCTCGTGCGCAACCCGGGGCAGTTTGACGTCATTGTCACGGAGAACACATTCGGCGACATCCTGACGGACGAGATGGCCATGATTTGCGGTTCACTCGGTATGCTGCCCAGCGCCTCCCTTTGCACGCGCGGAGACAAAACGTTTGGCCTGTACGAGCCCTCCGGCGGCTCCGCCCCGGATATCGCCGGACAAGGCATCGCTAATCCCATCGCCCAGATTCTCTCCATGGGCATGATGCTGCGACACTCCTTCGGTCAAATTCAAGCCGCCGATGCCGTCGATAAAGCCGTACGCGCTACCATTTCCGCCGGCTTCCGCACACGAGATCTTGCCACCGGCTTCCCCGGAGAACGGGTGGTGGATACTGCCGCCATGGGAGATGCTGTCCTAGATGCTCTTGAATAACAATTTAATTTGGTTAATTATCAACACAATTGAAAAGTAAGGATTATTATGCCAAAAATAAACTAGAACCACCACATATTGTAGGTATTTCTGGACAGATATAGAAAATCTGGAAAAAGCGGGAGAAAATGCTTGCCAATCCCTGTGTGAACCAGTAAAATGACAACAGAAAAGATCTACAGCGGACCATGAAATTTTCACTCGCAAAACAAGTATTGCTGGATGGATTGAACAAGGTGGTGGGCGTGGTGTCTATGCGCCCCAGCATGCCTATTCTCTCCAATGTGCTCATTGAAGCGGCCGATGGAGAGCTGAAGCTGACGACCACGACAATGGAGTTGACCATCCAGGCGAAGATACCGGCGACGGTGGAAACTCCTGGTGCTTTCACTTTGCCAGCCAAGAAATTGCAGAGCATCGTGCGAGAGATGAAGGATGGCGAAGTAGATGTGGAGTTAAAGGGGAACATGGTGACGGTGCGATGCAACCGCGCTCATTTCAAGCTCTATGGATTGGTAGCTGAGGAGTTTCCGCAGATGCCCGCATTCAAAGAAGCACGTGAATTTGAGGTGCCCCAGAGTATGCTCAACAAAGGCTTGCGCTACACAGAGTTCGCTATTGCTAATGATGACATGCGCTACGTGCTCAACGGCATCTACACCTGCTTCCAAGAGGGCAAGCTTACGCTCGTGGCTACGGATGGTCGCCGGTTAGCGCTCTTTGAGAATGAGTTGGAATTCCCGGAATCGCAGCAAGTTTGCATCATTTTGCGCAGTCGGGCGGTTCCTGAGCTGCACCGCCTGCTCGGCGACACCGGTAACGTGCAAGTGCGGGTATCGGCGGATCAAGTCTCCTTCGATTTGGGCGATACCTTGCTCATTACCAAGCTGATTTCAGGCAATTATCCGAACTACCGCCAAGTGATTCCCAGCCACTACAACGAACGCATCGCTCTGCCGGCCCAAGAGCTGAACGAAACCGTGCGTCGCGTCTCTCTGCTGGCTGCGGAAAAGAAGAACACCGTGCTCTTTCACATTACCCCCGGAGTCCTAGAGTTGCAGTCCGGCTCGTCCGATGTGGGCGAGGCAAATGAAGAGGTGCCGATTGAGTACCAAGGCCGCGAATTTTCGATCACTTTCAATGCGGACTACGTACTCGCCCCGCTCAAGGCAGTGGGTGAAAAGGAGGTGAGCATCGATCTTATCGATGCGTCCAGCCCCGGCGTGATGCGCGTAGCGGATGAATTCCTCTACGTCCTCATGCCCATGCACTCGTAAGCGGCGCATGGGAGCGTTCCGCGTGCCCCGTTGGGACGTAGGAAAGTCACGTGGCGTGCGGCTTTGCGGTGTGGGTCTCACCGGTTGCGGGGAGTGTTTGATCCCCCAGCCGGGTTTGGCGTATTTTCAGTGCGATATGGCAAACAGCAAGCTCAAAGAGAAATGGCGTGCGACACCGCATTGCCCCGGCGTTTACCTGATGCGCGGGGTGGGTGGACGCGTCATTTACGTGGGTAAAGCCAAGGATTTGCACAAACGGCTATCCAACTATTTTTCACCCTCGCGCGCCACGCTCGAGAACGGTAAAACGCGGGCGCTCATTGCCGCCATCGAAGACTTCGACTATTACGAAGTGCGCAACGAGCAGGAGTCTCTGCTACTGGAACAGAAGCTCATCAAAGAATACCGCCCGCATTACAACGTGCAATTGCGGGATGATAAACGTTACTTGCTGCTGCGCGCAGATCGAGAGGCAGAATTGCCGCGTTTCTCGCTGGTGCGTCTGCGCAAAGATGACGGCGCCCGCTACATCGGCCCCTTTGTACACAGTGGAGCGCTCAAAGAAACCGTTGAGTGGCTCAACCACCACTTCCGCTTGCGCAGTTGCAACGCAAAATGTCCCGGTCCCGAAGACTACCGACACTGCCATGATGATGTGATTCGCCACTGCTCTGCCCCCTGCATCGGCCGTATTTCCGCTCCGGAATATCGCGCCCAATTCGCCGCTGCCTTGGATCTGCTGGAGGGTCATGGAGTGCGCGAGCATTTGGAAGAACTCACCCGAGGGATGCAGCAGGCTGCCGATCAACTTGACTTCGAGCGCGCCGCCAAATTGCGCGACATCCGGGAAAATGTCGAAAAAACGCTGGAACCCGCACGTCGTTTCGCCCGATCCGACACCTACTTGCCCGGCACAGTGAACCCGGAGGGCGATTTGGCACAGCTTGCAGAAGCCCTGCACATGCCAACTCCACAGATTATGGAGTGCTTCGACATCTCTAACCTTTCGGATAACCACATCGTAGCTTCTATGGTGCGTTTTTCGCACGGCAAGCCGGATACCTCAGCTTATCGCCGCTATCGCATCCGTTCCGTGGACACCCAGAATGACTTTGCCTCCATGCTGGAGGTGGTGAAGCGACGCTATTCGCGCATTCTCGGTGAAAGTAGCGCCCTTTTTGATAAACCGGACGGGGTGGATGCCTATGACTGGCTACGCGAGCTGCGTGCGCAGGGCAAAGCTCCCATCACCGTACCGGATCTCGTGGTGGTTGATGGAGGCAAAGGACAGCTTGCCATGGCACAGCGCGTGCTGGCGGAAATTGGTCTGCAAAATATGCCTGTGGTAGGTCTCGCAAAGCGGGATGAGGAGCTCTATTTGCCAAACCACGACGAACCGTTGCTGCTCGCACGCGATTCCGGGGCGTTGCGCCTGCTGCAGCGTCTGCGTGATGAAGCGCATCGTTTTGCGCACAATTACAACGAGTTGCTCATGAGGAAACGCGTACGTGAAAGTCGACTCGATGCCTGCCCCGGCATGACTCCACGCCGCAAGCAACTCCTTCTCGCCCGCTTCCACAGTCTGGAATGCTTACGCAAACTCTCTCCGTCACAAGTTGCCGATCTCCCCGGCATCTCCCTTTCTTGGGCAGAGCAGTTCTGCGCATGGCTGGCAGAGCATTAAATGCCGCCTATGTATGATGGACGATTTGGGAAATTCCCGCGCTTGCGTGCGAACTTGGCGAAGTTCGCCGCCTTGTTGGCCTCCGTCCTTCATCCATGGACAACGCATGATGAATTGGTTGAATGGGCCAAGAGAAGATTTTATTGGGGCACGTGTGGGTGTAGATTCAGGCAGACATTTTTTAGACTTGCAGGAAGAATGCTCAGGGTGCTACAATGCGAGCGTGCATCAGATCATATTCAATGAGATTAGCGCATCCGAGCTTTCGGCCATTCCGACGCTGGAACAGCTGGAGCTTATCAACAGTTTCCAAGTGGACGGTGCGAAGATCGAAGACGGGGAGACGGCGGGAGCCCCATTCGGCGTGGTAGAGAGGGATGGTCGACGCATTTTCCGTTATCGCTCCAAGGATTATCGCATATACTTCACCACGGAGGATGACAAGATCGTGGTGCAACGCGTGCTGCACACCAATTCGCTGCGCGATTTTCTCTTCCGATCTGGCATGGGGAATGGTTCAGAGGATCAACGCCTCGGTGAATCCCGCTCATTTTGGCGCCTTATTGACGAGGGAGAAAAAGCTGCGCGCAAATAGAGTCCATGCCCGCGCTCGTGAGTTACCTGCTGCACGCACCGAACCGCATTGTCGCGGTGGCGACCGTTACCTTCATCCAATTGGTACGCATGCGCCTTTTCATCGTGTTGGCACTTTTTGCAGTGGGATTTTTGGCATTGCAATTTATGCCGTATCAGCAGAATTTGGGCGTAGAGTTCGCTGGGGTTGGACAATTGCAACTCATTCAAGATGTCGCCACCGGCTGTATGCGTCTCTTCGGAATGATCTTTTGCGTAGCCGCCACGGCTCTGCTCATCCCACGCGATACCGAGGATCGCATCCTCTATACCATCCTCTGCAAACCAGTGCCGCGTTTCGATTATTTGGCGGGTAAGGCGTTGGGGGTACTTGCTCTGCTGGCAGTGATGCTGTTGGTGATGGATGGATTAATGGTATTGCTCATGCAGTTGCGCGAGCCGGGAATTGAGGCGCAAGTGCACAGTCAGCTTGCTGCTGCCGGTTTTTCAGCGGATGATATGGAGCCGTATTTGCAGCAGGTGCGCACCGCCGGCAACGCCCTACCCACTCAGGCCGGCATCTTCGCTATGTTCCTCGGTCTCGCCGTGTTGACCACCTTTACTCTCCTTATCTCCGGCGTCACAAGCGGCACGATTGTGAGTATCGTGATTTCTCTCGGCGCTTATTTTATCGGCATGTTCCAAGGGCAGATCTTTCAGGGAATCGTTACTTCCGGAAGCATTGGGATGAGTTCTGCCTTGCAGTGGGTTCAGCAAATTTTTGCCGTACTTGTCCCAGATTTTTCGCTTTTCTCGCTCACGGATGCGACGGCTGCCGGCGAGATGATATCGTTCCCCTTGTTGGCTGGGTTGTTGCTTATTGCCATAGCCTATGCACTACTGCACCTGTTGCTCGCCGCATGGTTTTTGTCGCGAAAAGAGTTCTGAGCAGAAAATTGAGGGTTGCAATCACTGGTCATTTACGTTAAAATGCGCGTCGGCTGAGCTGTGGAGCCGACAACTGATTAAATAATGACAGCACCGTGAGAACTAGCACGTATTTGCCGCAGGAGCAGGGGCTCTATCACCCACTGCTGGAGCATGATGCCTGCGGGGTCGGTATGGTTGTGGATACACATGCCGTGGCTTCGCACCAGATCGTAGAAAAGGGGATTGCGATCTTGGAACGTTTGCTGCACCGAGGAGCGGCGGGAAGTGACCCGGATACCGGCGATGGGGCAGGCATGCTTTTGCAGCTTCCGCACGAATTTTTCAGTACACAGTGTTCCTTCGAATTGCCGGGGGCAGGCAAGTATGCAGTGGGAATGTTTTTCTTGCCAAAAGATGAAGCACAGCGCGCTGCCTGCTGTGAGCATATCGAAGCCGCTGCCGCTGAAGAAGGCATTGTAGAGCTGGGACGCCGTACGGTGCCAGTGGACGAAGAAGCTATTGGACGCACTGCACGCGAATGCGCCCCATTTATCGAGCAATTTTTCTTCGGCGCGCCCTGTGATGACGGTGATACCTTTGAGCGTCGTCTCTACGTTTTACGCCGGGTCATGGAAAAACGGGTGGCAGAAGCCATGCCGGAACTGGGCGACCGCTTTTACGTAGCTTCGCTTTCGGCGCGCACTATTGTTTACAAAGGACTGCTGCTCGCGCCTCAGCTCCCGCTATATTACAAGGATTTGGCGCATCCTTTTTTCAAGAGCTGCCTCGCTATCGTTCACCAGCGTTATTCTACCAACACATTCCCAAGCTGGCCGCTCGCGCACCCCTTCCGCTATCTCGCTCACAATGGCGAAGTGAACACCCTGCGCGGCAATCTTAATCAGATGAGCGCCTGTGAGCATAGCCTATCCAGCCCGCTCTTCGGTGATGACATCCAGAAGCTGCTACCCATCATTCCGGAGGGACAAAGCGACTCCGCATGCCTGGATAATGCGCTGGAACTGCTGGTGACTGCCGGGCGCAGTCTGCCCCACAGCATGATGATGCTTATTCCCCAAGCATTCGGGGCGCGCTATTTCATAGGCGAGGACCTACGCGGCTTCTACGACTACCATTCCGGCTTCATGGCGCCGTGGGATGGTCCTGCCGCCGTCTGCTTTTCCAATGGTTTGGGTGCCGGCGCTATCTTGGATCGCAATGGATTGCGTCCTGCGCGCTACGAGTTGGACGCAGACGGACTCTTCGTACTCGCCAGTGAGGCAGGCGTGTTGGACACCGATCCCGCCAAAGTTGTGAAACGCGGCAGTTTGAAACCCGGTGACATCGTATGGATTGATTTCATCACAAAACGCATCTCATACAGCGCTGAAACGAAAACTAAGGTGGCACGTATGAGACCCTATCGGCGCTGGTGCCAGGAAAACCGCATCAAAATTCACGGCATTTTTGACAGCGTGGACGCCCCGCACGTGAATCCCAAACGAATTCAGTTTGCTCAGACCCTCTTTGGGTACACAGCGGATGAAATGGAGCATTTTCTGCTTCCCATGGCAGATACGGCCCACGATGCCGTGTATGCTATGGGCAACGATGCTGCCCTCGCCGTGCTCTCGGAGCGACCTCAGCTGCTCTTTGACTATTTTAAGCAGCAGTTTGCCCAGGTGACCAATCCTCCCATTGACCCCATTCGCGAACAGCTCGTGATGTCTCTCACCACCTTTATTGGGAACCCAGCCAATATCTTGGATGAGACCCCGCAGATGGCGCGTATCATTAAACTGGCCCGCCCCATTCTGACTCTGAGTGACTTGGAAGCCTTGAAGAGCAACAAGGAGGAGGATTTTCGCTGCATCACGCTTTCCACAGGTTTTTCGTCCCTTTCCCCGTCGGGACTTCAAGAAGCAATTGGCGAGCTTGAAAAACAGGCTGAGCAAGCAATCAACCGTGGTTACCGTATCATCATCCTTTCTGATCGCGAACTCTCCGGCAACGAAGCGCCCATCCCCAGTCTGCTGGCTGTGGCTGCGGTCAATGGCAAGCTACGCGAAATGGGAGTGCGCACAGGTACCGGCGTTATTGCCGAAACAGGCGAGGCGAGACAGGTGATGCACTTTGCACTACTACTAGGTTATGGTGCCACAGCAGTTTGCCCATGGTTGGCTATGAGCACATTGGTACAACTCGCGCAGGCGGGTAAACTCTCCCCATCCGTTTCTGCGACAAAGGCCATAGAGAATTACTTGGAGGCAGTTGATTTTGGACTCCTTAAGACGATGAGCAAGATGGGGATATCCACTCTTCGCTCTTACCGTGGCGCTCAAATTTTCGAGGCAATCGGTCTTGGAGAGGAGGTCGTTTCCCACTTTTTCCCGGGTACCGCCTCACGTGTTGGCGGTATCGGACTCTCTGAAATTGCTCGTGAAGCCGTAGAACGTCTTCGCCATTCCAAAGACCTCATATTCGATCCTCAAGACCAGCTTGAAAATGCAGGCATTTACAAGTGGAAGAAAGGTGGCGAGAAGCATGTTTGGACATCCAAAGTCATCGGACAATTTCAAAAGGCGCTGAGAAACGACGATTATGCGCAATTTAAGGTGTTTTCCGAGATGGTGAATGAGAACGCGGAGACACTCTGCACGCTGCGCGGTCTATTAGATTTCGCTGACAGTCAGTCGATACCATTGGAAGAAGTGGAGAGTGAGGAAAGCATCATGCGGCGTTTCGTTTCCGGTGCCATGAGCTTCGGCGCTATCTCCAAAGAGGCGCACGAGATGATCGCCGTGGCCATGAACCGCATCGGAGCCATGAGCAACTGCGGCGAGGGAGGGGAGGACCCCGCTCGCTACATTTCTCAGCCGGACGGTGAAAACCGTTGCTCAGCCGTGAAACAGGTAGCAAGTGGTCGTTTTGGCGTAACTGCCGAATATCTAGCTCATGCAAAAGAACTTCAAATTAAAGTAGCTCAAGGAGCTAAGCCGGGTGAGGGCGGTCAACTTCCAGGAGGCAAAGTCAATGAGGAAATCGCGCGCGTGAGACACTCCACCCCCGGAGTCACGCTCATATCCCCGCCACCGCATCATGACATCTACTCCATTGAGGATTTGGCAGAGCTTATTTTCGATCTCCGCAACGCCAATCCGGAAGCCCGCGTGAGTGTGAAGCTGGTTTCGGAACTCGGTGTGGGAACCGTGGCAGCCGGTGTAGTGAAGGGTGGAGCGGATGTGGTACTCATTTCCGGGCACGATGGCGGCACGGGCGCCTCTCCACTCACCTCTGTCAAGTATGCCGGAATGCCTTGGGAACTCGGCGTTGCAGAGACACATCAGACACTTGTTCTCAATGGACTACGTGATAAAGTGCGCCTGCAGGCGGATGGACTCATCAAGAATGGTCGCGATGTGATCATCGCCGCCTTGCTCGGAGCGGAAGAATATGGTTTTGCCACGTCCATGCTCATAGCGCTCGGCTGCATCATGGCGCGAGTGTGCAATAAAAACACCTGCCCCGTAGGAGTGGCAACGCAGGATTTGGAATTGCGCAAACGGTTCCGAGGCAAACCGGAACACATTGTTTCCTTCATGCGATTTGTCGCGCGCGAGGTGCGCGAGTATCTGGCGGCCCTCGGCCTGCATCGGCTAGATGATGCCGTCGGCCGAGCTGATCTGCTGCGCGTCAATCGTGCCGTTGATTTTTGGAAGGCTCAACACCTTGATTTTTCGCGTATTTTGCGTTCCGAGTCCCTCCATGTATCCGGTGCGGCGCATACAATCAATACCTGTCCAACTTTCGACGATGATCTGCTGGCGGAAGCTTCCCCTGCTCTCGATGAGGGCAGACCGGTGAAAATCCACCACAGCATCCGCAACACTCAGCGTGCTGCCGGCACCCGACTTTCCTACCTCATTGCCTCAAAATACGGGAATGTAGGTCTGCCGGATGATACACTGACTATTGAGCTGGACGGCACCGCCGGTCAGAGCTTCGGAGCGTTTCTGGCGCATGGCATCACCCTATCGCTCCATGGCCAAGCCAACGATTATGTTGGAAAGGGACTCTCAGGTGGTAAGATTATTCTGACCCCATTTCCAGAAAGTACCTATGTGCCGGGGGATAACGTCATCGCCGGCAATGTTCTTCTCTACGGCGCTACGAGCGGCAAAATGTTTATCCGTGGACAGGTAGGGGAGCGTTTTGCCGTACGCAACTCCGGCGCGTGCGCCGTAGTTGAAGGCACCGGCGACCACTGTTGCGAATACATGACCGGGGGATGTGTGGTCGTTCTCGGCCCTACAGGTCACAACTTCGGCGCCGGCATGAGTGGAGGCATCGCTTACGTCTGGGACGAACAACACCTCTTTGATCGCTATTGCAACCTTGACATGATTGACCTCGATCCCGTCTCCGATCCCGAAGACATCGCACGCCTCCGCTCGCTCATCGAGGAGCATGCCCGCGCTACCGGATCCCAGCGTGCCCGCGATATCCTGTCAGACTTCGACAATGCCCTCCCCAACTTCGTCAAGGTCTTCCCCATGGAATACCGCCGTGTCCTCGGTCAAATGACCCAAGCCGATGCAGCCATTCCGCGCGCCGAAACGCATAGCTGACAAATTCGCCACGCCAAGGCAACCGCATTAGAAAATGCGGTTGCCTACGTACGAAGTCAACTATAATTTTGAGGCGGGGTAAATTTTTATTTTTCCTCAATCCATCAGAGCAAAGCAGAGCTTGTGGGGGGGCTTTCAGCCTCCCCACGCCCCTCTGACCAGGGAGAGAGCT
>CANRJD010000069.1 GCA_947630815.1 uncultured Akkermansia sp.
TAGCTTTTGCCCCGAAGGGGTGAGGAGTCGTGGGGCGACTCCGAAGCAACCAGGCCGATGGGGCGGCGGTGAGTCAACTTTCGACGTACGATGTACGATTTGGAAGTTCCCGCGCTTGCGCGCGAATTTGGCGAAGCAGGCGCGGGGGAGGTGGTTAGTTGAGCGCGGGGTTGAGAATACTCAGTGCGGGATCGATAAAGATTCCGTCCTTGCGCACCAGCTCGTCATCCAGGAAAATGGAGCCGCCACCGTAGTCGGCACGTTGAATGCAGACGAGATCCCAGTGCACCTGGGAGCGGTTGCCATTGTCACAATTTTCGTACGCATTGCCGGGGGTAAAATGGAAAGAGCCTGCGATTTTTTCATCGAAGAGGATGTCGCGCATGGGCTGCAGAATTTCCGGATTCACGCCGAAAGAGAATTCGCCGATGTAGCGAGCACCTTCATCGGAGTCGAGGATATGATTGAGAGCATCATCGTTACCGTTGCAATGGGCCTCTACAATTTTGCCATCGCGGAACGTGAGATCGATGCCATCGAAAGCGATCCCCTGGTAAATGGTGGGAGCGGTGTAATGTACGGTTCCGTTCACGGAGTCACGGATGGGGGCCGTGAAGACCTCGCCGTCCGGTATATTCATCTCGCCCGCGCAGGGAATCGCCGGCATACCTTGAATGGAGAAAGTGAGATCCGTGCCGGGACCGACAATGTGCACGCGATCAGCACGCATCATGCGCTCGGCCAGCACATCCATTGCCTGCTTCAGCTTACCGTAGTCCGCCAAGCAGCAGCGGAAATAAAAGTCCTCGAATTGCTCGGTGCTCATGGAGGCGCCTTGAGCCATGGACGGTGTGGGCCAGCGCAGCACGCACCACTTTGTGTGGCTGATGCGTTGATCATGCACGGGGTTCATGTATTTTTGGGTGAGTTTCATGGCCTCGGCGGGGACAGCTGAATTTTCGTAGGAATTCTGACTGCCGCGGATGGCGATGTAGGCCTGCATAGCCTTCATTTCATCCAGCTCAAAAGAAGCGATGCTGCTGTACTGCGCATCGGTAGCGCCGGAATACATTTCGGCGGTGATACGGCTATGACGGAGGCGCACATGGGGCACGCCGCCGACCGCCCGAACCGCGCGGATGAGTTGGATGCCGATATCGTCCGGTGCATCAATGAGGTCGAGCAGCACATGCTCACCCGTCTGCACACGGCAGGAGTAATTCACCAAGGATTGAGCCAATTGGGTTGTACGTGGATCTGTCATCATCGTTTCGTCGTTGAATGGGAAAGGGAGTGCGTCTCTTGCTCCTGCAGCGGCGTGGAAATAAAAGCGAGCGCTTCCTTCAGATCGTCGGTGGTTACGGCATCTGAGAGAACCGGCTCGCCAAGTCGCTTGAGCAGCACAAAGTGTATTCTACCGCCGCGGAACTTTTTATCCGTCATCACGTGTTCGAGAACAGTCTTCGGATTGACCTTGCTCGGGAGTTGCAGCGGGAGTTGGAGAGCCGCGAGCGTCTGGATAATTTCCGCCTCGTCGCGTGCGGGGAGTCCTGCAAGTTTGCGCGAAAGGAAGAGGGCCGCGCGTATGCCCAGACTCACCACTTCCCCGTGCAGCAGGTCGCCGTAGGGAACGCTGGCCTCTACGCCGTGCCCCAGAGTATGACCGAAATTCAGGAACGCGCGAGTACCGGATGTTTCCCGCTCATCTTCCTCCACAATGCGCGCTTTGATCTCGATATTCTCTGCGATGACCGAGGGCAGCCGTTCGATGCTGGAGAGCGAAAAGCCAATGGGGAGTTCATCCGCCAGTTGACGCAGTGGGACAAGCATCTTCGGCCGACGAATGGCGGCGTGCTTCACCATCTCGGCCATCCCTTCGCGCAGTACACGTTCCGGCAAACTGAGCAAGGTAATGGGATCGGCCACCACGAAGCGCGGCTGATGAAAAGAACCGATCAGGTTTTTGCCGCTGGGTACATTCACAGCCGTTTTCCCGCCTACCGAGCTGTCCACTTGAGCCATCACGCTGGTGGGGATTTGAACGTACGGGATGCCGCGGTAGTAGGTGGAGGCAATGAAACCGGCCAGATCTCCCACTACACCGCCGCCCGGCGCCACCACGAAGCTCGTGCGATCGTGTCCGGCACGCACCATCTCCTCCACCACCCGGCTCACCGTAGTCAGACTCTTGCTCTTCTCCCCGGCATCCACTACATGCACACTCACGGCATAGTCGGCATCCTCCAGACTGCGCTTCACGCGTTCCCCATATTGGGGGTAAACATTTGTGTCAGTGATGAGAGCAGCCTTGCCTTCCAAGCGGGCACGAGTGGAAAAGAAGCCAACGGAATCGAGAGCACCGTTGCTCACATGCACATCGTATGAATGATCTCCGAGGGCTAGGCTGACTGTCGGCATGCCGACATTGTACGCGCGAACGGGCGGCGGTGCAAGCGCCAATTCTCATTCGGAGGCACATTTGTCACATACGTCCCGGGAAAAAGCGACCCCAACGCGTGGTTATCGGCGCCTGACGTCGCCTATGTACGATGTACGACGTACGATGTACGATTTGGAAATTCCCGCGCTTGCGCGCGAATTTGGCGAAGCAGGGGTGGGAAGTGAGTCATGAAGCCGTGTACGGACGTGGTTACAAAGCGGCGGAGGCGCCTAGCGGCGCCTATGTACGATGTACGACGTACGATGTACAACACGCACGACGGCTGTAAGTGCGTATGGACAGCGCGAAGGCGCTGCCCCGCAGGGGTGAAAACTGGCGACGGCTGTAAGCCAGTTTGGCCAAAAGCGCAGCTTTTGCCCCGCAGGGGTGAAAACTGACGACGGCTGTAAGTCAGTTTGGCCAAAAGCATAGCTTTTGCCCCGAAGGGGTGAAAACTGGCGACGGCTGTAAGCCAGTTTGGCCAAAAGCGTTAGCTTTTGCCCCGAAGGGGTGAGGAGTCGTGAGGCGACTCCGAAGCAACAGTCGTGGGGCGACTCCGAAGCAACCAGACCGATGGGGCGGCGGTGAGTCAACACGCACGACGGCTGTAAGTGCGTATGGACAGCGCGAAGGCGCCGCCCGAAGGGCGAACCGCCGATGGGGCGGCGGTGAGTCAATTTGGGAAGTTCGCGCGCGTTGCGCGGGATTTGGCAGAGCAAGTGCGGACGGGATGTGCTGGAACTGTGCGCGGGAGCGGTTAGAAAGCGGCGGGGGCGCCTAGCGGCGCCTATGTACGATGTACGACGTACGATGTACGATTTGTTTATCATGCGAACAATCGCTGTCATGATTTTGATACGTAAAAACGAGCCTTATCAACCGATTCGAACACTTTTTCTCTGTTGATCGACTGCTCTTAAATATGTTTGCCGTGAGATAAACCTTGCTTCAGGCGTGAAATTGGGGATAATGAAAGGCACGATGCTGAATGAAGAGATCGTAACCGAGGCAGAGGTGGCGGCGGTGCAGATACCAGTCGGCAATGCAGTGATATTGCCTGCCGGGTCCCGTATCTATATCACCCAAATGCTGGGTAATTCCATCACGGCGGCCACAGACATAGGCATGGTACGTATCACGCGGGAGGAGGCTGAACGCGCGGGAATTTGCGCGCCCAAACCCGTCGGTGCAACCGAGCCGGGAGAGCTTTCCCTAGAGCAAAAAGTATGGAACACCCTCTCTTCCATTTACGACCCTGAAATTCCGGTGGATATTGTGAATCTGGGCCTCGTATATAGCGTGGAAGTCATTGAACAGAAGGATGGGAGCAACTTCGTACATGTGCGCATGACACTCACTGCGCCCGGCTGTGGTATGGGACCGCACTTGATGGCCGAGGCAGAGGCAGGCATTGCCGCGCTGGAGGGCGTGAGCGAAGTCAATATTGAGTTTGTGTGGGATCCGCCGTGGAATCAGGATATGATGACTGAGGAAGCACGAATGCAACTCGGAATGCTGTGACCATGAAAACAAGAATCGAACTCTCGGAGCAGGAGCTGCAGACGCTGGCAGAAATGGCGGGATTCTGCCTTGTGGCGCTGAGCATGGTGAAGAACGAGGTGGACGATGTGCATGTCAACGCATGGCAGCTGATGTGTCAGCTGATTTTTGAAAAGGCGGACAAGGTGCCGTGGCTGGCCAAAAGGATGGAGAAGTTTCCGGGGCTGGAGCATCCCTTTTTTACGGAAGAGTACACGGACTCCGCTTTCTTTGCCGTCGTTTTGGATCAACTGCGAGAAATCCTGTTCTGGGATGAGCTTGTGGCGCGGATGGCGGATCAAACCCTGCTGCGTGCTCTCGGTGAGAAAAAGTACAATAAACTGACGGATGAGGCACGGCAACGGCGCGCGGCATCCCTTGAAAAAGTCCTGTGGGATGAAGTGATCAACCATGGACTGGAGCATTTGAGCTTTATCCTGCCGCCGGAGGAAGAGCCATGAAGGAGCCGATCCATTTACGATGTACGATGTACGATGTACGATTGAGAAATTTGGCGAGACTCCGTCTCGCGGAAAACGGCCGGCGGCTGCAAGGCCGTTTGGCCAGCCCGCAGGGCTGCCCCGAAGGGGCGAAAGCTCGTGAGGCGAGCTTGAGGCAAATGCGGAGCGTAAGCGAAGGTGGTGGGTGGAACTATGCGCGGAGGTGGTTACAAAGCGGCGGGGACGGGGGCGGCTGGCGCCGCCCGGAGGCAGACAGGGTCTGCCTATGTACGATGGAGGATGTACGATTTGGATTATAGCGCGCCGGAGACGCGGGAAAACGGCCGGCGGCAGCAAGGCGTTTGGCCAGCCCGCAGGGCTGCCCCGAATGGGCGAAACAGCGCCAAAACAACCGAATTTTCCGAAACCGTCAATGGTTCGCGTTTTTTCTTGGGACGGATGTGGGGGCTTGATGGTACAAAAAGAGGCACGCGCACTGAAATAGCACGCGTGCCTTGCTAAAAATGGGATAGAAAATTACTCGGCAGCCGGCTTTTCGGGCTCAGCAGCAGGAGACTCCGCGGGTTCCGGGTCAGCGGGAACCTCGCCCACCACCTCCAAGTGCAGGCGCACGGTGGCAATCACCTCCGGATGCAGCTTGGCAGGAATCTCGTAGTCGCCACTCTTGCGCAGCGGCTTCTCGAGATCCAACGCGTGGCGATCGATCTTCACGCCCTGGGCAGCCAGAGCCTCAGCAATCTGCTGGTTAGTGATCGCGCCGAACACCTTGCCTTTTTCTCCGGCTTCGAGCTTGAGCTCAATCTTGATACCGGCAATCTTGGCGGCCAATTCCTTGAAATTGGCAAGCTCTGCAGCTTCACGCTCGGCACGTTTTTTCTGCAGCATGTTAATGAAACGTCTGTTGGCCGGAGTTGCCTCGAAGGCAAGCCCTTGCGGGATCAGGAAATTACGCCCGTATCCGGCCTTCACCGTCACAAGGTCGGCTTCACAGCCCAGACCTTCTATCTTCGTCGCGAGGATTACTTTCATGTTTGCCATAACTCAAAAAATCGGGTTTGGTGGGCTCCCAATACACCATTTTCGAGACGTTGTCAAGGCAAACGCACTAGAAAATGCGTTTGACCTGTTGCCATGTTCACGGCAAACGCATTTGAGAGAAGTCAATCAACAGAGAAAAATGCTCTTATTGATTGATATCGATTTTTGTACGTATCAAAAACCGCGATAATCAGTGGTCATCATAATGATGGATCTAGAGGAATCTCTGCATACGTTAATGATCCGAAAAAAATCTGCGCAACGCGCACATTATTAATAAATCGTACATCGTACATCGTAAATCGTACATAGGCAAACGCATTTTCTAATGCGGTTGCCCTGTTGCCATGTTGGCTCTTCTTGACATGCGGAGGGCGCGCGTGTATGATTTCGAGCAGATGCAAACGCGTGTAATCTGCATAGATATGGCCACCAACGCGCGCTCGGTTTATCGGGAGGTAGCCGAGTTGCTGGCGAGTGGTCAGATTGCGGCATTGCCGACGGAGACGGTGTATGGTTTAGCGGCGGATGCTTTTTGTGAGGAGGCGGTAGCTCGCGTGTTTGAAGTGAAAGAGCGACCGAGCTTTGATCCGCTCATCTGCCACCTGCCGGAGGCGGCGGCCGTGCACAGCATTGCGGAAGTGCCTGCGGAACTGCGCTCCCTCGTCAACAAACTCGCCGAACTTTTTTGGCCCGGACCGATGACGCTGGTGCTGCCGCGCAAGGCTTGCGTGCCGGATATCGTGACGAGCGGACTGCCCACCGTGGCATGCCGCGTGACTCGACACGAAGTGATGCGCGGCGTCGCTCGGGCGCTGGGGCATCCGGTTGCCGCACCTAGTGCAAACCGCTTCGGACGCATATCCCCCACATCGGCCGCGGCGGTCATGGAGGAGCTGGGCGGACGCATCCCGCTGGTGGTGGATGCCGGAGCCTGTTCCGAGGGGTTGGAAAGCACGATCCTGCAACCGTGTTTGGATGAGAAAGGCAAACCCGCCGTGCGTTTATTGCGGGAGGGACCGGTCACCCGCGAGAAACTGCGCGGGGTGTGCCGCGTACTCAAGCCGTCTCGTGCGGAAGCCAGCGCGACTCCCACGGCCCCCGGTCAACTCAGCTCGCACTATGCGCCGGTGAAGCCGGTTGTCCTCTGCGAACCGCGCGAACCCTTCTCCCCGCAGCCCGGAGTGCGCTACGGACTCATCACGTACCAAGGAGATTCCTCGCTCGCCACGCAGGGGGAGTGGTCGCAGGTGATGGCTCTTTCCCCCGGCAGCGGACGCCTTGCGGAGGCTGCTGTGCGACTCTTCGCGGTGATGCGAGCCATGGATGCGCAGACGGACGTGGACTGCATTGTGGCTGAGGCTTTGCCGGAGACCGGACTGGGCTGTGCCATGATGGATCGCTTACGTCGCGCTGCAGCCGCCCGTTCCACGGCACATGAATCTTCGCCGTCGGAGCCATGAGACGCCGCCTGCAAGCCGTGATTGTAGCGGCAGCGCTGCGCTTGGTGCATGCAGCTCTCGTGGCGTTGCAGAGACTGGACCCCGAGGTGGCCGGGGAGCTGCGCCGCATGCCCGTCGGCATGACCTACGCCATTCACACCGGGCATAACGCACCCTCGCTCTTCGTTGAATGGGATGGGCAGAGGCTACTGCGCATCCCGCACCCGGAGCAGGCGGCGCTGTGCACGCTTCGATTGAAAGCCCTCGCTATTTCCTTTCGCCTTTTCACCGGACAAATGGGCCTCGCGCACGCCTACGCGCAGCACGCTTTCACCCTGTCCGGAGAAATAGCAGACGTGATGCGTTTGGCTCGCCTGGTGAACCGGGCTGAGGCCTACCTTTTCCCCCCCATCCTGTCGCGGCGTATTTTACCTGAGCTGCCCGAACTGCCGGTGAGCAGACTGAGGGTTTATGCGCGCACCTTGATTGGATTCCTTCAAAGCTCCTGTTGATGAAACCTGCCTATTTTGAATTCCAAAACGCTGTAAAACTGCTCTGCGGGCAGAATGCCTTGGAGCGCATACCGGACGAACTGCGCCATTTGGAAGCGGAACGCCCCTTGCTGCTCACGGATGCCGTGCTACTGCGGCTGGGGATGGTAGCCATGGTGCAAGACACCATGCGAGCGGAAGGATGTGCACCGGCGGCAACGTTCTCGGACATACCGGTGGATTCCTCGCTGAGCGTGGTGAACCGCATTGCCGCCGTGTATCGCGAGAGCGGGTGTGACAGCATGGTGGCGGTAGGAGGCGGCTCCGTCATCGACTCTGCCAAGGGAGCGCGTCTGGTGCTCTCTCACGATACGGACGATATTTTAGCCATCAGCGGAATTGAGAACCTGCGATGCGGGCGGCACATTCCCTTCATTGTGGTGCCCACCACGGCCGGCACCGGTTCGGAGTGCACGGGCGTCGCGGTGATTCGCAATGAGGAGCAGGGGATAAAGATGGAATTTCTCTCGCCCTTTGTGGAGCCGGATGTAGCCGTTCTGGATGCGCGCATGACCCTGCGTCTGCCCGCTCGCGCCACGGCAGCTACCGGGGCGGATGCTCTTTGCCATGCCATCGAAGCCGCCACCTGCCTGCAGAGCAATCCGCTCAGCTCCGCGTACTGCCATGCGGCGATACAGCTCATTTCCGCCAATATAATCAGGGCGGTTCAGCATGGATCCGACGCCGACGCTCGACTGAACATGGCGCTGGCGGCCACCATGGCGGGCATTGCCTTTTCCAATTCGATGGTGGGAGCGGTGCACGCCATAGGCCACGCGTTGGGTGGCGTGTGCCATGTACCGCACGGCGAGGCCATGGGTATCCTGATGCCGCACGTCCTGCGCTACAATTTACCGGCTGCTGCGGAGAGCTACGCGCGCCTCTTGCCGGAGATGGTGGGATGGGAGAAAGCGGCCGCCACCCCTGCACAGATGCGGGGAGAAGCATTGGTGCAGGCCGTGACTGACTTGCTCGGTCAGCTTCACGCGAGCGCCGGGATCCCGCTGCGACTCTCGGAAGCGGGGGTAGCGGAACAGCAGCTCGCCCGCGTTGCGGAAACGGCCGTGAACGATGGCGCTCTCATCGTCAACCCCCGCGCCATGTCAGTTCAGCAGGTGCTGGATCTGCTGCGCGGCGCCCTTTGAATCACTCATACCCCCGACAAATAATGCAGCAAATTCTCGAAAAACAACGCCGATACTTTATGAGCGGAGCGACCAGACCGCTCTCCTTTCGTCGGGATGCGCTCAAGCGTTTGCAGAGCGCCCTGCGAGAGCGCGAGAAAGGTCTGACTGAAGCGCTGCATGCTGACTTGGGCAAATCACCCGCGGAGTCGTACATGTGCGAGATTGGACTGTGCCTCAACTCCGTGCGTGAGGCATTGCACCACCTGCGCAAGTGGAGCGCCCCGAAGAGGGTGAGCACGCCGCTGGCGCAGTTTCCCGCGGTGGCGCGTATTGTGCCGGAGCCGTACGGCGTGGCGCTCATCATCAGCCCGTGGAATTACCCTCTGTTGCTGAGCCTCGACCCCCTGATTTCTGCTCTGGCTGCCGGGAATTGCTGCGTGCTTCGTTTTTCACGCCACGCACCACACACGGCAAAGGAACTCACCGAGCTGCTTTCCTCCATTTTCCCGCCGGAATATGTCACCACGGTGGGCGGTGGCACTGATGTGGCAGAGCAGCTGTTTGCGCTTCCGTTTGATACAATCTTTTTCACGGGAAGTCCGAGTGTTGGCAGACGGGTGATGCAGGCTGCGGCCGCCAATCTCGTACCCGTCACCCTGGAGCTGGGCGGCAAAAGCCCGTGCATTGTGGATGCCTCCGCCAATATTCCCCTTGCGGCGCGTCGCATTGCTTTCGGCAAGACACTCAATGCGGGGCAGACCTGCGTGGCCCCGGATTACCTGCTCATCCACCGCAGCGTGAAAGAGCGCTTCATTCAAGAATATGAGGTTGCCATCCGCGACATGCTCGGCGAACACCCGGCAGATAATCCCGACTTCACGCATATCGTGAGTGAGCGGCATTTTGAGCGGTTGCAGGGGCTTCTGAGCGGGGAGCACATCCGTCTGGGCGGCCGAGTGAACGCAGCAGCCCTGCGCATGGAACCCACCTTGCTGGATGAGGTCGATCCGGCGACATCCCCTTGCATGCAGGAGGAGATTTTCGGTCCGATTTTGCCGGTGATACCATTTGACACCTTGGACGAGGTCGAGCAGTTCGTGCATTCGCGTCCCAAGCCGTTGGCGTGCTATATCTTCACATCCGATCACCGCAATGAGCGACGTCTGATCGGTTCCATTTCCTCGGGCGGAGTCTGTATCAACGACACCATCATGCACCTTGCAGTGCCCAATCTTCCCTTCGGCGGCGTGGGGCAGAGCGGCATGGGCGCCTACCACGGCGTCACCGGATTCAACACCTTCTCCCACGCCAAAGGAGTACTCAGTCGCTTCACCTTCCTCGACTTGCCATTCCGCTACGCACCCATCACCGCGTGGAAGGAAAAGGTACTCCGCTTCTTCTTGCGGTAACCGGTTCCGCGAGCCGGGAACTCGCCAAATTTTAAATCGTAAATTACGAACATATTATGATACATCACGCGCCGATAACTGCGTGTTGGGGGCGCTTTTTCTTGGGACGGATGTGGACGGATCACACGTGTCCCAATAAAATTTTCGCATGTCCATTCAACCCATTCCTCATGCGTTTCCAACAGATAAAGGAAGTAAGCCCGACAAGATGTCAAACCATTGACGATTCGGCATAGCAGTGGACCCGGCATAGCGTAGCAGCAGACGCTTTCCTCCTATTAACGCATCATCATTTCAAGAATTCCGCTATGCACCGGCTCGGCAATCTCGCGCGTAGCGCGCTAGCATTCAAATCGTAAACGGTTAATTTGAGGTGTTAAAATACGGGGGACTGCGATAGAATAAGCGCAGTTGCGGAAGAAGGGATAGAAGCCTCTAGAACCTCTATCCCCGGTACATGGGAGGCTCGAAAATCGATTAGGGAGAAAGCCCCGTTACGATGTCAGAGCGCCATGTGC
>CANRJD010000070.1 GCA_947630815.1 uncultured Akkermansia sp.
GCCAACCCCCGTAATTATGCGTATGACGTCATCGCATCGACGACGTTATGGGATGCCAATGATCGTAAATCGTAAATAGCATAGCATGTGCTGTGCTATGTTTCTTTTCCCATACCGGCGTGGTTGATAGGTCGTTTAGCTGTTGATAGAGCTTACCAGAGGCGTCATTTTGGAGAAATCCTGCTGTGTGATGCAGTTTTGAACATTCAGAAAAGAGCGCATCAGGGGGCAGGAGCGCTCATCATTGTTGACGCAAAAGATGCGACCGTTAAACACTTCTACGAGAAATACGGTTTTACGGCATTATATACCCAAAGGAACTTGAAATTGGCACGACCTGTCGCCGAGGTCGAGAATTGACCAAAACCACGAGGCGAAATCCCCGCGCCACCGGCGCGCTATAATCCCAATCGTACATCGTACATAGGCGGCGTTCTCGCCGCCACCGTCGTACGTCGTACATCGTACATAGGTGCGCCAAGCGCCACCGCCCCATTGCCCTAGTTGCTTCGGAGTCGCCCCACGACTGTTGCTTCGGAGTCGCCCCACGACTCCTCACCCCTTCGGGGCAAAAGCTGCGCTTTTGGCCAAACTGGCTTACAGCCGTCGGCAGTTTTCACCCATGCGGGGCAGCGCATCCGCGCTGTCCATACGCACTTCCCGCGCCGCCGGCCGTTTTCCCGCGCCACCGGCGCCGAACATTGCAATCGTACATCGTACGTCGTACATCGTACATAGGCAGACCCTGTCTGCCTCCGTCGTGCGTGTTGTAAATCGTAAATGGGCACCACCGCCTCGGCTTCGCATAACTCGCAAACCTTTCGAACCAACATCTTCACATGATTTCCCTCACCACCTCAGCTAAAGCTTCGCAGTTCCGCGAGCTTCGCTCGCCGAATTTCCCAAATCGTACATCGTACATAGGCAGACCCTGTCTGCCTCCGCCTCCGTCGTAAATGTCTTGCGTTTCACTCGCACAGCTGCTCTAAAACTCGCGGCAACTCTTCAACGGCCCACAGGGGCACATCCAGCAGCGTGTACCCGTCCCCGTGTTCATCCTTCACTTTCTCTGTAGAAAACGGGGCCATCGAACAACGCACGGCGAAATGATTCCCGTGCCGTTTGTGGTAGCTTTTTAAGCTTTTCGCACGCAAGTTGCGCTCGGCTTTCACCTCCACAGGCAGCACATGGGCTCCTACCGTTACCAGAAAATCGACCTCCGCCTGAGCCTGTGCAGCCTTCCAATAATACAGCTCAGGAACACCTGAAGCCAGGAGCTGCTGCAACACGTACTGCTCTGTCAACGCCCCCTTGTACTGCCCGAACACTTCATTCTTCTTCAGCAGCACACGGCGATCCAGCCGGCACTGCGCGGCAAGCAGTCCCACATCCGTGCTGTACACCTTGAACGCATGATCCGCATAACCGCCCAGCGGCATCTCCCCTACGCGCACACGCGGCACCATGTGAATGAGGCCCGCATCTTTGAGCCATTGCAGCGGCTGGCGTGTTTGCCGCAGGGGCATACCGCCACCCTCCATGCTGTGGGGCTGGAATTGGCTGTTCTCTTGGGCGAGCTGGAGGGGTATGAAATCCCAGACGCGCGCAATGCGGCGCGATTCTGTCGCCGTGGCGTGTTTTCCAAAATCATTGCGATAATCGCTCAACACCTCAGATTGGTAGGCCCGGACAGCCGTGTAATCCTTCGTTTCTGCGAAAAGTGCGACCGCCTCGGGCATACCTCCCACGTAGTAGTACACGCGCAGCATATCCTCCAGCGGCGAGCACATGCGGTTCAGCGAATCCCAGCGGTGTTGCCTGATCGCTTCCACATACATTTCCATCCCCATAGTCAGCAAAAACTCCGTGAAACTCATCGGGTACATCTCCAGCCGATTCACCTTACCAACCGGAAACCCCGTGCCGCCGGCCGTCGAGAGCCCCAGCAGGGAGCCTGCCGCGATGATGTGTTGCTCGCGCGCCTCTTCGCAAAAATACTTGAGGGAGGCAATGACCGGCGGGCACTCCTGAATCTCATCCAGGATAATGAGGCTCTCCCCGGGCTCCAGTCGACATCCGGTGAATAAGCGGATGTCATTCAGCAAGCGTTCCACCTGCGTATCCCTCATGAACGAGTTGCGCATATCCGAATCCTGATCGAAGCGAATATAGGCCACCTCCCTGTAATTCTTCCGCCCGAACTCCTGCATCAGCCACGTCTTCCCCACCTGACGAGCCCCCAGCAGGAGCATCGGCTTTCTTCGCCTATCCCCCTTCCATGCCTCTAATTCCTTGAGTTTTTCCCGGTACATTTCGCTGCATTTTATTCCCGCCCGGACATTATTTCATCTCTGACATTTATTGTCAATGTATTTCTTCCATCAAAATGCAATTTAATGAAGGAACTTTCGTCCTTTTTATGCAATTTAGTAAAGGAACTTTGAGATTTTTTATGCAATTTAATGAAGGAAACCCCCAAATCATACATAGGCGGTATTTCGCCTCCTCCTCCCCGCGCAACGCGCGCGAACATCCCAATCGTCCATCGTACATAGGCGCTGCCAAGCGCCAAATCCCGCGCAACGCGCGCGAACATCTCAATCGTACATCGTACATCGTACCTCGTACATGGCCAGACCTTGTCTGCCTCCGTCTCCGTCGTAGATGAAAAAAGCCGCCCGCAGGATTTCTCCAACGGGCGGCTCAAATTATGAAAAATGCCGGGGAACCACCCCCAACGCACAACATTTAACTCTAACCTATGAGTTGTGTCAAGTCTTTTTCGCGAAGTCTAGGGCAAACGCATTTGAGAGAAGGTCATCAACAGAGAAAAAGCTCTTATTGACTGATATCCATGTTTATACGTATCAAAATCATCACAACAACCGGTCATCATAATGATGGATCTAGAGGAATCTCTGCATACGTTAATGATCCGAAAAGAATCTGCGCAACGCGCACATTATTAATAAATCGTACATCGTACATCGTAAATCGTACATGGCAAACGCATTTTTTAATGCGTTTGCCTTGGCGGGCGCGGCCGGATTGTAGCACAATCCAACAAGAGAGGCAACCACGAAAGCGACGCCAAGCTCCGCGCACAGCTTCATGCATACGCCTCGCCTCGGCTCCGCTCCCCCGCGCAAAGCGCGCGAATTCGGCAATCGTACATCGTACATCGTACATCGTACATAGGCGGCGTTCTCGCCGCCACCGTCGTACATGAGCAGCTGCCTCGCAGCTGCTTGGGGCCGTCTTGCGATTGACAATCCCGTTTCCGCAGACTATACTTGAAGCATATGAAACCACCGGCAATAGCCATAGACGGACCGGCGGCGTCCGGCAAATCAACGGTAGCCAAACTTGTTGCGAAGAAGTTGGGGTACACCTTCATCAACACCGGGGCCATGTACCGAGCCATCGCGTGGTATTTGGCGCAGCAGGGTGTGGCGCCTGCGCAGCATGAAAAGATAGCTGAAATGTTGCCGAACATGCCGCTGGATTTCGGAAAGGAGGGAGCCGTTTCCACCGTACTCTGTGCGGGAAAACGCTTGGGACGCGAGCTTACCGAGCCGGTGGTGAACGACAGTGTATCGCTGGTCGCGGCTATCCCGGAGGTGCGTGCTTTCCTGCTGCACAAGCAGCGTGAGTACAACGAGAGCGAGGCGGTGGTCATGGAAGGTCGCGACATCGGCACTGCGGTTTTCCCGGACACGCCGTTCAAGTACTACGTGACGGCGTCAGAAGAGGTGCGCGCGGCTCGTCGTGCCGCTCAGGGGCTGACGGATTCCATCAGGGAGCGCGATAAGAACGACCGCGAAAGGGCGTGCTCCCCGCTCACTCGGGCGGCTGATGCGCGCGTGATCGACACGTCCGACATGACCGTTGAACAGGTCGTCGCGGAAATCGTCAACGATATCAAAGACAAAACGCAAGTCCAATCATGAACCCGGTCTATTTTCTAGGACACGCGCTGCTGCGCGGGATATTCGGGAGCTTTTTCCAGCTCCGCATCATCGGGTATGATAAGCTCATCCAGAGCGGAGCGTGCATCTACGTGGCCAACCACGAGAGCTTTATTGACCCCCCTCTGCTCGGGCAGATGTTTGAAAGCCCGGTGCATTTTTTAGCGCGCAAAACCTTGTTTGACCCGCCGGTGATGAAGCAGGTGCTGCCCCTTTGCTACGCTCTGCCGATCGACCAGGACAGGCCGGATCCCGGGAGCCTCTTGCGGGTGATGCGCCTGCTGCGCAGTGGGGGGCGTATCGTCATCTTCCCGGAAGGTTCGCGCAGTCCGGATGGCGAGATCCACGAGGCCATGCCCGGCATCGGTCTCATCATCGGCAAATTGGCGACGGTTCCCGTGCAGCCCTTGCGCATCGAGGGCGCTTTCGAGAGTCTTCCCATCCACAGCAAAAGACTGCGCTTCCACCCCCTCACCGTCACCGTGGGCGATCCCATTCATTTCAGCGAGGAGGAGCTGCGCGCCAAGGGCCGGCAAGCCCAGCTGCATTTGGGGCAGAAAATCATGGACGCCATCCGCGCCTTGCCCACGGAGATTGAGTAATGCTGCAGGCGCTGCGAGTGCGGGATTTCCGATGCTACGGGCAGCTCAACTGGGAGATCCCGGAGCAGGGCGCCCTGCTGCTGGGGGATAATGCGCAGGGAAAGACGAGTCTGATCGAGGCCATCTGCGTGGGTCTCACGCTGCACAGCCCGCGCACGGGCAGACTTTCCCGCCTCGTTCGCCACGGCTGTGCTCAGTTCGGGGTGTCCATGGATACACAGCGCGGACGGCGGCGCGTCGTGTGGCAAGCTCACCGCCTGGAGATGCAGGTGGATGGCAATGACGTGCGTGATTACGCGCAGTACCTGAACGCCGCTCCTCCCGTGGCGTGGCTCGGCAACCGCGATCTCGGTCTCGTCAGTGGCGCCGCCGAGTTGCGCCGCGACTACCTGGATTTTCTCGGCGCTCAGTGGCATCCGGAGTACCGCGCGGAGTTGCTCAACTACAAGCGCGCCCTCAAATCGCGCAATCTCCTCCTGCGGCATGTGCGTCCGGACATGCAGGCGCTGCGAAGCTATGCGGATGTGCTCGCGCGCCACGGGGAGCGGCTCATGGCTCTGCGCGAGGAGCTGGTGCGCCTGCTGGAGCCTCATGTGGCCGAGCATCACGCGCGCATCAGCGGTCGCTCGCGTGAACAGGTCGCTTTGCGTTACGATTCCTCGGCTCGTCTCCCCCTGCTGCAGGGCATCGTGCAGGCGTTGGAGGCGGATTTACGCGCGGGTTTCACCACGGTGGGACCGCATCGCGATGATGTGCAGTTGAGCATCGGCGGCGAGCCCGCAGCCGCCTACGCATCCGAGGGACAGCAGCGCACCCTGGCTGTCGCGCTCATGCTGGCCCAGGCAAGCCTCCTGCATTCCGAGACAGGTTGCGCCCCGGTGCTGCTCATAGACGACATATTCGGCGAGCTCGATCCCCAGCGCCGCAAAGCTTTGCTCAAAGCTCTCCCCCCCGATGGACAGGTCTTCATCACGACCACCCACCTCAATTGGCTGGAAGACGACAAACTCCCCCTGCCTGTGCAAAAAATCCATCAAGCCTCCCTCATCTAGCCGCCACCGCCTCCCCGCGCCGCTTTCTAACCACACTCGCGCACGGTTTCACGAAATCCCGTCCGCACTTGCTCTGCCGAATCCCGCGCAAAGCGCGCGAACTTTCCAATCGTACATCGTACATCGTACATCGTACATGGGCAGCGTCAGCTGCCACCGTCTCCTGCTTCTTTGCAATAAAAAGTTTTGCTTGCATTTTGATACAATTTTTGTATCATTACGCAAGCAAAGAATGCAAAAAGCGAGCATAAAAGGTTGGGTCGAGGAGCAAGCTGAACATGGTAAAATCACGTTCACGCTCGGAGAGTTGAAGACAGCTTTTCCGGAGATGCCGCTGGCGGTTCTGCGAGTGGGACTGTACCGCGAAAAAAAGCGGAGAGCTGTTGTTGGTGTATGGCGAGGATTCTATTTGATTCTTCCTTTGGAATACCGAGGTGTGGGAATGATGCCGCCTAGCGAGTTTATCGACAAGCTCATGACATACCTGGGAAGGCCTTACTGTGTTTCCCTATTGAACGCTGCAGCAATTTACGGGGCGGCCCATCAAAGGCCCATGAGATTTGCTGTGATGACCTCGAATCCTCCGCCCAGGGGTACAATTAAAGGTGCCAATAGAATTGATTTTATCGCAAAACGTGCTTTCAGCAAAGGAATCCCGGCGGTGCTGATGCGTCGGGTGAAAACTCAATATGGCGCTATGAACGTGGCAACGCCGGAGTTCACCGCGCTGTCTCTCGTTCAGTATGTGCGCGTCTCCGGAGGCTTGTCCCACGTGCTCACGGTGCTTGCTGAGCTCATGGAGGCTTGTCACTGGGGGCAACTGCCCGATCTCCTCATGCAAAGCGTGCCCTTATCCGCATTTCAGCGTCTGGGGTATATGATGGATCGTTTGCTCGGAGAAAGCGCTGCTGCAGATGCTCTCCACGAGCAGTTGACATCTCGCTTTCCTTTGCGTCCGGTGCCGCTTTCCCCCGGTGAAGTGTGCGAAAACTGCGGCAGGGATGAAAAATGGAATGTCATCATGAACGCGCACCCAGAAAACGATCTCGATGATTAACGGCGAATTTATACGAGAATGGCGCCCCGCTCATCCGTGGTTCACCGCATCCATGGTGGAGCAAGATCTTTTGATCAGCCGCGCTCTTGTGGCTATTTTTTCAGATTCTTTCCTCCAGGATCGCTTGGCCTTTCGCGGGGGTACTGCGCTGCATAAGTTGTATTTAAAACCGCAACCAAGGTATTCAGAAGACATCGATCTTGTACAGATTCATGCCGGTCCGATCAAGGAGATCATTGACCATTTAAGGGAAGCATTATCCTACATGCCGGAACCCCGGGTAAAACCGACGCACATCAACAATGCTCTGCTGTATAGGTATGAATCTGAAATTGCTCCCGTGGAAAAGATGCGACTGAAGGTGGAGGTCAATGGTCGGGAGCATTTTCATGTGTTGCCATGGCACGTCATTCCCTTCACTGTGCACAATGGTTGGTTTACCGGAAGCAGCGAGATTCTGACGTATGAATTGGAGGAGCTGCTGGGTACAAAGATGCGTGCATTATATCAGCGTAGGAAAGGAAGGGATCTCTTTGATTTAGATTATGCGTTGTCGCATGCCAACATAGACGTGACTCGCCTCGTAGAATGTTTTTGCCACTACATGTACGCATCATGCGGCAGGATTCCTACACAGCGACAATTTGAAGCGGGAATGCAGGAGAAATTGGCAAATGCAGATTATCTCGCGGATATCCCCTCTATTGTTCTGCCAACGGTCACATTCAATGCGGAAGAAGCATTCAATCGGGTGCATGAGATGCTTATCTCTCGCATTGATGCCACAAGATCAGCATTCCTCAGAGCGCATTGTAAATAGCAACTGTCAGGCGCCACACTCCGCGCATGGTCTCACGACATCCCGTCCGCACTTGCTCTGCCAAATCCCGCGCAAAGCGCGCTATAATCGCAATCGTACATCGTACATCGTACATAGGCAGACTCCGTCTGCCACCGTCGTACATCCAACATCGTACATGAGCAGCTGCCTCGCAGCTGCTTGGGGCCGTCGTGCGTGTTGTACCTCGTACATCGAAAATCGTACATAGGCGCTGCCAAGCGCCTCCGCCCCGTCTGCCTCCGTCCGCGCATAGTTCCAGGACATCCCGTCCGCACTTGCTCTGCCAAATCCCGCGCAAAGCGCGCTATAATCGCAATCGTACATCGTACATCGTACCTCGTACATGGGCAGACTCCGTCTGCCACCGTCGTACATCGTAAATGTGATGCCTCCGTACTTAGCAAACGCGTTTCCAATGCATTTGCTTCGCTCACAAAAAATATCACTTGACAATATCGTCCCTCCGGATACAATAGCTCTCACATAACCTCCCTTGCCTCGGGCTGGAATCCGTTGATTCCTTCAACTGCAGGGGAGGGTTTTTTTTACCTGATGAAATACACAGAACCATACCTTACGTACGAGCAGCAAGCCCAGCGCTTGCTGGATGCCGGGTTACTGGCGGAAAAAGCCGACCTTATCCAAAGATTGAGGGATGTTGGCTATTACCGCTTGAGTGCGTACATGGCTCCGTACAGGGTATATGATGAGACAGGGATGATGACGGAGAGATTTTCTCCCGGTGCAACCTTAGAAAAAGTTTGGGATCTCTACCTGTTTGACCGACAATTAAGGCTTCTGTTCATGGATGCAATCGAGCGGATAGAAGTTTTTTTACGTGTGAAAATTGCTCACATACACACGCGAAAAAATGGGCCGTTTGGATACGCAGATGCTTCCTATTTTCCTTTATGGAAGGGCTATATGCAGCGATTGGAAGAAATCAAGCTGAAAAAGAAAATCAAGCTTGATCATAAGAGCGGCACAAAACAAGTCATCCCCACCGGGATTGATTTCGTTGATTCCTTCTTCAGTAAATATGGGGATGAGCACGATTATCTTCCATTATGGTTCGCAGTGGGGATGTTTGACTACGGAACCCTCATCTACTTTTTCAACCACTCTGCAGGCACACTGAAAAGAGAGATCGCAAACGAGTTTGGCGTTGATGCAGGCAGTTTGCAGTCATGGCTCTTTGCCCTTCGTAATATGAGAAACCTGTGCGCCCATCACGGACGTGTATGGAACAATCTTTTTCCCAGTTCTCCTCATATACCGAGTCCCTCCCATAATAGGCTGTGGAGTTATGAATATTCCGAGAAAGCGAAGAAATGGGTGCGCCCGGCGAAAGGATGGGGAAAGCCTGGGCAGCATGGCCTGAACGCAGGAATGTGCGCCGCCTTTTTGTTTGTGTGTCGGCAATTATTGAAGAGCGTTGCGCCGACATCCCACTGGAAAGAGAGGGTAGAGAATTGCCTGCACGCTGCTCAATTGAAAGGGATACCTCTTGCAAAAACAGGCTTGCCCGAGCATTGGGAATCACATCCGATTTGGATCTGATATCACCCCGCGCAAAGCGCGCGAATTTGGCAAGTTGACTCACTGGCACCCCATTGCCCTGGTTGCTTCGGAGTCGCCCCACGACTCCTCACCCCTTCGGGGCAAAAGCTGCGCTTTTGGCCAAACTGGCTTACAGCCGTCGCCAGTTTTCACCCATGCGGGGCAGCGCATCCGCGCTGTCCATACGCACTTACCGCCGTCGTGCGTGTTGTACCTCGTACATAGGCACCGCTAGGCGCCAAACTCGCGCGCAAGCGCGGGAACTCCCCAAATCGTACATCGTACTTCGTACATCGTACATGGGCAGACTCCGTCTGCCTCCGTCGTACATCCAACATCGTACATGAGCAGCTGCCCCGCAGCTGCTTGGGGCCGTCGTGCGTGTTGTACCTCGTACATAGGCAGCCCCCGTCTGCCTCCAGCTCGCGGGGAAAAAACTACCCGCCGGGTTAAGCGCTGCAACGCCCCGGCGGGTAGGAAAATGATCAAGATGTCTTGCTCGGGTTTATTAGAACACGGAGAGGTGAGAGAGTCAAGAGAAAAATTTAGCCCCGTTGCCTGTCCCCTTGCGGGGACAGGGCGGGAGGCTACTCACAACAGCAGATGGTACATGAGAAAGAGAGCCTCGATAACCCATTCCATAAGCAGAGGGCTTATGGCCATCGCGTTGCATTTGATCTTAATCATTTTCTTATGTCGCCGGCTTTTGCAGAACCGGCAGCCGGATTGTAGCACAATCCAGCAGGAGAGGCAACCACGAAAGCGGCGCCACACTCCGCGCATAGTTCCAGGACATGCCGCTTCGCATTTGCTTCGCAAAAATCCCCGCGCCAGCGGCGCGCTATAATCGCAATCGTACATCGTACATCGTACCTCGTACATGGGCAGACCTTGTCTGCCCCCGTCGTACTTCGTACATAGGCGCCGCTAGGCGCCAAACTCGCGCGCAAGCGCGGGAACTCCCCAAATCGTACATCGTACGTCGTACTTCGTACATGAGCAGCTGCCTCGCAGCTGCTTGGGGCCGTCGTGCGTGTTGTACCTCGTACATGGGCAGACTCCGTCTGCCACCGTCGTACTTCGTACATAGGCGCTTGCGCCTTCTCCCCGCGCCGCCGGCGCACGAATTCGGCAATCGTACACTATTGATTCGAGGTGGTATAATCAGAAGCGCTGAGAGGGAAATCCTCAACGGAGCTCCTCGACATA
>CANRJD010000071.1 GCA_947630815.1 uncultured Akkermansia sp.
GAGGCTGAGAACAGCGAAGCTCACCGTATTGTGAACGCCGTAGGTGCGGAAACTTACACCTTCCGCGATCTGTGGAAGATGCTCGCAGACGGAATCGGCGCACATCGCCCGATTCTGCCGGTTCCCGACTGGATGGGGCTCATCACCACACGCTTGCTTGGCGCCGCGCTGGGGGACGTCATGCTGACACAGGACGAGATTAAGGGACTGAGGGAAGACAGGCTGGCCGTGGACGGAGCAACGCCCATCGGCTCGCGCGTGCTGAGCGCCTGGACAAAGGAACACGCCTCCACTCTCGGACGGTGCTATGCAAGCGAGTTGCAGCGCCGCCGCTGAGAATCGATCAGTGCAATCTGATGATCTCGAGCTGGCGAACCATGCACTGATTCACTCCTCCGTTCATGTTGGTGCAACGCGGAGTGTAGCATAGAGAAAACTCGTGCTCCCCGGCCGGGATAGAGCATTCAAGCATCGCCGAAAGCGTATAATCATCCCAGCGATTGGGCTCGGTATTGTGGGGCATGGCGAGCACACCAAGGGGGTTCCCATCCATCCACAGCTCGCGAATAGCGCAAGTATCTGAATCACGCAAAGAGGCTGTTGCATTGCAGTAGCACACACGCACACCGTATGAACCGGCAGGCAGAGTGAGCTTACAATACGTGGTGATGCTTGTGCAGGGACGTGTGTCAAGCCATGCCTGAGCATTTTCAACCGGGTAGGACTCTGAGCCATCACCAATGAGGTGCGGCTGTGTGGTGAAAAGCGCCCCCCGTGCAATGTACTCCATGGGCAAACCAAGTGCGGAGGATTTGCCCTTGCCTAACGCTTGCACGCGGTACTGCCGGTAATGCATGCGAGAGGCGATCGTCGTGTAAAAGCTGGTCTTCGTCGTGCGGCGCGCCGCTTTTCCATTGTAGGAAATGACGTAACGCGTAGCGCCCGGCACAGAATTCCAGTGCAGACACGTCGGTGTGGAATCATCGCACCACGTGGGAGTAGCCAAGCCATGAGACGCCGTGGGGGGCGTCACATGGCGACGCCTGGCAGGTTGTTCCATGGACGGGATAAGCTGCAGCTCCACCTGCAAATGCCCTTCAGTGCTCAGTGCAATGAGAGGGGATGCAGGATGCCCGTTGATGAGAACAGACGCCACCTCCGTGCCGTACCCGTTGATGTGAACATCGAGTACCATGTTGCGGATGCGAAGGCCGGTAAACCAATGATTCCCCTCCAACATGGCAGGGATACAGGGACTGAAGACAATCGAATCGTGCTCGAACTGCAGCCCCAACAGCGCGTGATAGAACAGACCTAGCATGCCCGCGGCGCTCCAGAGCTGAGCGTCAGAATTGCTCACCGTGTCGTCTGCCCGTCCCGTGAGAGCATGATAATTTTCCTTGTTGGTAGCATTGAGCAAAGCCGAGCGCAACATGGCCGCTGCGCTAAACTCCACACCCTCCATATTCTGCTGATCCGCTCGCGCAAGCAAGACAATGGCCTCTACAAAGGGCCAAATAGCAAGATTATGGTAAGCCTCTTTCACATCCGGATTGAAGGGAGTGAAAACCGGTGTGCCGTACACCGTACGTGGCAACATCTGCAGCACGCGAGCACTGTCTTCCCCGGCCAGACCAGAAATGACAGCCAAAGCTGTACCCAAGGCGTCCGTGTGAGAGTCCTGCCGCCCATCGGAGGTCAGGTACATGGCATATTTGGAGCTGTTCGGACGGCGGAAGCGGGTGTTGATGGCCTTGCCGAGCTCCTGCGCTGCAGCGGCGTACAGTTTGGCCTCCTCGGGGCGTCCGGCCTCTGTGAGCATGCGTGCAAGAATCTTGCGGCAGAGGTAATGAAGCACATTTGTGCTCAGGGCGTACGATTCACCGATCTGAGCGGGGCTCATACCTATAGGATAACTCTGCTCACGCCAATCAAGGAAACTCGTCTCTCCCGGCACCAATGGGGTGCAGCGCAACACAGCGTCATCCTGCTTGAGCGTATTGCAAAGTGTAGAAATGCAGAACTCGAGCCAATCACTTCCGCCGCCGGAAAGGTAGCAGGCCCACGCACCAAGTGCCCACGATACGCGATCCGTCGAAATGGGCCAGCCGCCGCCTGTCCCCGTATCCTGTACGATGATGCCGTCCTTCACGCGGCTTTTCAGCGTGCGTCGGCATGCCTCCGCAGCCGCCAGGTCAGCCCCCAGCATGGCTGCGTAGGCAATATCTCTCGTCCAAGCACCGCCCCACGCTGCGCCGGCCTTTAGCAGACCGTTTTCATCACAATTAGCATGCAGCTCGTGCATCGCCAGCGCATAAGCAAAATTGAGAATGGGCAAATTGCTGCGAAAACCGGGAGTCCCCTGCGGAGCCTCAGGGACATGGATCTCCCGCACGCCTTCTGGTGTTGTGAGCCGCAGGGCGCGCGTATCCAAAACTTCGGCATCTAGGTTCCCCTCCCGCACGCCGAATGCGGTAATGCTGAAATTGCGGGACCTATAACGGACAGAGTTACGTGGTAATCGATTCATGACAGGATATTACATTAAAATTAAAGGATGGGACCAGGGTTGTAGGAAGTGGACGAAGGGAATCGGCTAGTGAGTTCGCGAACCATTGAGCAAAAGGCATCGACTTGCGCTGCGGCCATCCCGGTATCGCCGCCGTGCTCGCGGAAGATGCCCTGCACTTCCTCGAGTGAAAGCTTCAGGCGAGGATCTGCAGCCAGACGCTCTGCCAAATCATTGCGTGACAAGGTTCCCGCCCGCAGGGCATCCGATACGGCCACGGCGTGCTCCTTGATGACCTCGTGTGCTTCTTCGCGCCCCACTCCTTTCTTCACAGCTGCCATCAGGATGGTGGTCGTCATAAGAAAGGGCAAATAACGACCCAACTCGGTGCGTACCACAGGGGCGTACACCTGCACTTGGTCGAGCACGGTCAAAAATGTTTCCAGCAGCCCATCCATGGCAAAAAAAGCATCCGACAAACAGCAACGGCGCACCACTGAGCAGGACACATCGCCCTCGTTCCACTGGTTGCCGGCCAAGCCCGCCGCCATGGTAAGCAAGCCTTTCAGGATGTTGTGAAAACCGTTAATGCGTTCGCAGGAACGCGGGTTCATCTTGTGCGGCATGGCGCTGGAGCCGGTTTGTCCCTTGGCAAAGCCCTCGGTGCATAGCTCATGGCCAACCATCAACCGCCAAGTCGTACAGAAGCTGCTGGGAGCGCTGGCCAAGCCGACCAATCCTGCCACCACCTCAAAATCTAGCGAACGCGGATACACCTGCCCCACATTCACCCATTTGGCAAGGATACCCAAGTGCGAGCATATGCGCGTTTCGAGCTCTTCCACCGCTTTTTCATCGCGTCCAAAAAGGGACAGCTGATCGAGCTGAGTGCCCACAGCTCCTTTGATGCCGCGCACACAGTAACGCTCCATGATGCTCAACCATGCGTGCACCCAATGCACTAACTCTTCGCCAAACATGGCCACCCGCTTGCCCACTGTGCTGGCTTGTGCCGCCACATTGTGCGTGCGTGCGGCAAAAACAATGTCACGCCACTCCTCAGCACGCTTGCTCATGCGCGACAGCGCCGCCACTGCCTTGTCGCGCACCAGCTGCATGGATCGCCACACTTGCAACTGCTCCACGTTCTCTGTCAAGTCGCGACTGGTCATCCCTTTATGGATATGCTGGCAGCCTGCCAGTTCACAAAACTCTTCAATGCGCGCCTTCACGTCGTGGCGAGTCACCCGCTCGCGAGCATCGATCGATTCCAAGTTGACAATTCCCTTCACGCGTTCGTACGCGGCAATGTCCTCCTCTGGGATTTCCAGTCCCAGATCCCGCTGAGCCTTCATCACAGCTATCCACAATTCGCGCTCCAACAAAATCCTCCCCTCGGCGCTCCATATCGCCCGCATTGCCGGAGATGCGTACCGCACCGCCAGTACATTTGCTATATCTCGTTCGCTCATGTTCGCTTTTTTGACGCGCGCAGGATAGCACACTTCCTCCATCCTGGCAAGTATTATTTTGCGCATCACGAGTCATTTATGCAGGACAATCCCAGTCACAACAGTCACCTTCTCCCTCCCTTCTCCATCTAAATACATCCGGCTTCGAGGTTATTTATCAACATGTTAATAAATTATATTAATCTCTTAAAATGAGAGATATTTGTCCGTGATTAAAAGAAGGTATCAGAAGAGTTATTAACAATGTAAATAACTCGTCAAAAATCACAATCCGGACTAGACGTCCATCGTATCGAAATCGTCACGTTGTCCGGCGATGGTAATGTGCTGTTCGGCTTGGTCGCGGATAGCTTGGTCGTGACCGGAGAGAGCCGCAAATGAAGAGAACTGGGCGGCACGCTCTGCAAGGGGCATGGGAATGTGACGCGAAGAACGATGCGGCGGCAGTTGAATAATATCGGCGTAAACTTCTTTAGGGTCGTCCGTCATGCTTGGTGTCCTCCGATTTGAGAGTTACGTTTGCGAGCAGTCGCGCCGTCCTGCAGATTCATGCCTTTCAGGATGGCATTTTTCCCGAATTTATCCTTGATATCCAGAAGAGTGCGCTGCAGTCGGTGCTCGCGTTGCAAGACCTCAGGATTGTCTGCAGAGGGCTGGGGAGAATGTTCGGACTGAGCGAAGAGCTCCCCCTGCTTAAGCGGAGGCGGAGCATCTTGCTCTGGCAGCACGTGATGTGCCACGACGGTCAGACGACGAATAAGCAGGCGAGCATCCACCACGCTCACAAAAATCTCATCCATGGCGTGGGTGATCAACTTAGACGAAGCACTGTAAACGGAAAGCCTGCGAGTGCCATGGGAGGGCTTGGGCACACGTCGCCCATACCTGTCTGTTTTCAATGCACCGGTATAACCGGCGGCCGAGTGAGTCACGTTCTGCACATCGTAGCCAATGCACAATTCCACCATTTCAGTAACTAAACCCCGCTTCGTGAGACTCAGTGCAAGCGCATCCGCCATCTCGCGCACGACGAGTCGCGCTTTTTCCGCCGTGTACGGGGTAGGCAAAACCTGCCCGGAACTCAGACTATTCACTGCCGGGCGATAAGCCTTGATGTCTGCGATACGTGTGGGCTCGCAACCCCAAGCATGGTCAATGAGCAGCTCCGCATTCACGCCGAAGAGCGCGTAGAGAGATTCCTCTCGATAAACTGATCTCCTCGCCACATCGCCCATGGTAAACATGCCGTGCTGCTCGAGCCTGCGCGCCGTACCCCTTCCCACGCGCCAAAAATCAGTGAGTGGGCGATGACACCAAAGTCGTTCACGGTAGCTCATTTCATCCAGTTCAGCCACGCGCACCCCTTCGCTGTCCGGCTTGGTGTGCTTGGCGAGAATATCCATTGCAACCTTGGCAAGGTACAGGTTACTGCCCACGCCCGCAGTGGCGGTAATACCTGTGTCTCGGAAAACCTCCTTCACCATGCGCGATACGAGCTCGCACGGCGTGGTGCGGTATAGGCGCACGTAGTCGGTCAAATCCATGAACACTTCATCGATGGAGTACACGTGCATATCTTCCGGAGCAATATGACGCAAATACACCTCGTAGATGCGCTTGCTGTAGTCAATGTAGAGCGCCATGCGTGGCGGCGCGATAATGTAGTCGAGCTCAAGCTGCGGGTGCAAAGCCAACTCATGAGCATCGGTCGATTTGCCGCGTAAAACACGTCCCCACGCTGCCCTGCGCTGTCGATTGATCTCAGCTGTCTGTTGCACGACTTCGAAGAGTCTAGGGCGACCGGAAATCCCGTACGCTTTCAATGCCGGCGAAACGGCTAAACAAATTGTCTTCTCCGTGCGACTGGCATCGGCTACGACCAGATGTGTACTCATTGCATCCAATCCACGCTCGACACACTCCACCGACGCGTAGAACGATTTGAGATCTATCGCTGCATACACCCGTTCTTTCCTCTCGCGGTACACCTGCATTCCCTCATGCTACAAACTATTCCCCTTTTTGTCAATCATGAGACCCTAACAGACAAGGCAACCGCATTAGAAAATGCGGTTGCCTATGTACGATGTACAATGTACGATTTGGAGAATTCGCACGCCTGCGGCGCGGGGATGCGGAGCTGATGCGTTCAAAACATTGCGAGTTGTCCATGGGAACGCATGAGGGATGGGTTGAATGGACTTGGAGAAATTTTATTGGGACAAATGTGGCGTCGCTTCCCTGTGATCGAATGGGGATTGACAAATCGCTGATTTTTGGTACTGTTTTCTCATGGCAGACGAGGTGATGGAAGAACTGATCGATACGCATTGCCATTTGGCATCGAGGCGCTACGTAAGCGGGACAGAAGTGCGCGAGCAGAGCAAGGCGCTGGGGCTTTCGCATTGCATCTCTCAGGGTACTCATCCGAAAGATTGGGACGCCACACTGGCGTTGACGCGAGAAATGCCGGACTTTGTGTCGGCCTGTCTTGCGGTTCATCCATCAGATTGCACAGAGGTGGATGAAGAGCAATGGGAACGTATGAAAGAGCTCTGCCGCGAAAATCCGCTTGCCGCTATTGGTGAGGCGGGGTTGGATTATTACTGGGATGCGCCGGAAGGATGGGAGGAGGACGCCTATCGTGCGCGTCAACGTGATTTTCTGGAACGTCATTTTGAGCTGGCGCGCGAGCTGCAACTCAATATTTCCCTGCATACGCGTGACAAAGTTGGAGCCGGCGATGCGTGCTTTGAGGATGCCTTTTCCATTGCCCGGCAGTTTCCCTCGGTGCGCCCGGTTTTCCACTGCTTCATTGGTTCACAGCGGCAAGCAGAGCGTGTTTTTGAGCAGCTGAATGGCATGATATCTTTCACCGGTCTCATTACATTTAAGAAGACCGAGGCAGTCCAGGCTGTAGCGGCGTGGTGTCCGGAGGATCGTTTCGTGGTTGAGACGGATTCTCCCTACCTCTCTCCGGAGCCTCATCGAGGCGAGTTGAACATACCCGGGCGAGTGCGTTATGTGGCGGAGAAATTGGCTGCGTTGCGCGGCGTTTCTCTCGCTGAAATCGCGTGCATCACCTCGCGCAATGCTCACCGATTCTTCCGTCTCCCTGATTGATCTTCTCGTAATCTTTACAGAGCGCCCCTCCCCCCGAGTTGTCCGGGAAGAGGGGTTCTTTGCTTACTGATAGCTGCACATCATGTGCACCATGCTGCCCGTATGTTGCAAAAATGGACTTTTACATTCCACTTTTGCATTTCCCCCATACGAGACGGAGTACAGTATATCTCTTTTTGAAAGAGATGTACGCATTAAGCCTTTGCAATATATTTATTATAAGAATTGTATATCTGTGGAACATTCTCTTTTCCCGTGGAATTTTTTACATAATTTCGTAACAAAAAGTTCCTCTTATCCTCTTTTCTCTAACGTAAAACAAACTTTTTTCTTGTATATCTCTTTCAAAAAGAGATGTACAGGCACTCAGACAAAGCTGCATGGTGGAACATACACGCAAGGCAAACGCATTAGAAAATGCGTTTGCCTATGTACGACGTACGAAGTACGATGTACGATTTGGGAAATTCCCGCGCTTGCGCGCGATTAACGGCCTCACACCGTCGGGCGAAAACGCATGGGGAACGGGTTGACTGGGTTTGGAGAAATTTTATTGGGACAAGTGAGGCTCTGTCGGCACATCTGCAGGTGGCTGGGGAGCGTGGAACATGCGAGCAATGAATATGAGTTATCCGTGCTGTGGGATTCCTCATCCAAGACGCCCCTCCCCCCGAGTTTGTTCGGGAAGAGGGGCTCTTGCTTACTGAAAAGGGGTACATCAAGGGTACCCTGCCGCTTTTTGCATCCACCTTGGCGCGAAACGGCGCACGCGACCAAGTGTGATATTATCTCTTTTTGAAAGAGATATACAAGCAAAAAGTTTATTGCCCACTCAGAAAAGAAAAATAAGAGATGCCTCTTGTTATAAAATTACTCAAAATTTCGCGCGATAAGCGATTATGTTCCACGGATGTATATATTTTATAATAAATGGATAATAGGATAATGAGGTGTGCATCTCTTTCAAAAAGAGATGAGCAAGCGTGGGCGGAAATTTCAATCGAATTCGTAAATTGAAAATCGTAAAGGACAAGCGCACTTTCTGATACGTCTGTTAGGGCAGGGCAACCGCATTTGAGAGAAGGTCATCAACAGAGAAAAAGCTCTTATTGACTGATATCCATGTTTATACGTATCATAATCATCACAACAACCGGTCATCATAATGATGGATCTAGAGGAATCTCTGCATACGTTAATGATCCGAAAAGAATCTGCGCAACGCGCACATTATTAATAAATCGTACATCGTACATCGAAAGTTGACTCACCGCCGCCCCATCGGCGGTTCGCCCTTCGGGCAGCGCCTTCGCGCTGTCCATACGCACTTACCGCCCGCTAACGCGTGCGCCCTCATCGGGGCCGTCGTGCGTGTTGTACATAGGCAACCGCATTTTCTAATGCGGTTGCCCTGATCCCCATTCGACCTCGTATAGGTCTGTCCCACACGTGTCCCAATAAAATCTTCTTCGGGCTCATTCAACCCATCCCTCATGCGTTCCCATGGACAACTCGCAATGTTTTGAAAGTTTCTCTGCGCACCAGCTCCGCCTCCCCGCACCGCAGGCGCGCGAATTCTCCAAATCGTACATCGTACGTCGTACATTGTACATAAGCACCGCCAGGTGCCACCGTCGTAAATCGTAAATAACCAACAGCTTATGCTACATGATGTGCCACGAACTACCCGCTGGGGGTGCTTTTTCTTGGGACGGATGTGGGTGTGTCCAAAAAAAAGGCGGGAACCGAAGCTCCCGCCTTTGATATCATGAAAAGACGAAATTATTTCTCAGACAAAGACCCGATGCCGGGAAGAACTTTGCCCTCGAGCAACTCGAGAGAGGCTCCTCCACCGGTAGAACAGAAGGAAAGCTTGTCCGATACCTTAAACTTCTTGGCTGCGGTCACGGAATCGCCACCGCCAACGATGGAGATGCAGTCAGAAGCCGCGAGACACTCGGCAATGGCCTTCGTGCCGGCAGAGAAGGAATCCATCTCGAAGACACCAAGCGGCCCGTTCCAAAGAACGGTCTTGGCTTCTTTGAGAATCGTGCAGAACTCATCGATCGCCTTGTCACCGATGTCAATGCCCATACCGCCCGGAGGAACGACGCCTCCCTCAGCAAATGGTTTGGAGACGTGAGTCTCCGCGCCCTCCTCAAACTTGAAGGTGTAGCGCACATCTGCGGGAAGAACAAAGCGCACACCCTTGGCTGCGGCATCTGCAAGGATTTGGCGAGCGAGGTCAAGCTTGTCCTCTTCAATCTTGGAATTGCCTACGTCGTGCCCCTGAGCCGCAAGGAATGTGTTGGCCATAGCTCCGCCGATGAGGAAGGTCTGACTCTTCTCCATGAGTTTGGAGAGCACCTGAATTTTGTCAGACACCTTGGCGCCGCCCATAATGACGACAAAGGGCTGGGCGGGATTCTCAAGCTTGCCTTCCAAGTATTCCAGCTCGTGCTCGATCAGGAAGCCCATGGCGGATTTCTCAGCAAAATGGGTAACGCCCTCGGTAGAAGCGTGAGCGCGGTGGGCAGAGCCGAAGGCATCATTCACGTAGAGCTTGGCGGCGCCCAGCAAAGCTTTCGCAAAGTCCGGGTCGTTCTTCTTCTCCTTCTTGTCAAAACGCACGTTGTCCAGCAAGAGTACATCGCCGTCCTTCAACGCCGCGCGGGCAGCAGTGGCAGCCTCTCCAATGGTTTCCGGCACGAAGGCAACGGGTTTCCCAAGGTGCTTGGAAAGACACTCTGCCGCAGCCTTCAACGAAAACTCTGCCTGATACCCCGTGCCTTCCGGCCGTCCGAGGTGCGAGCAGAGCACGAGCCGCGCACCGTGCTCAAGCAAATAGTTAATGGTCGGCAGAGCCGCCACAATTCGTGCATCATTCGTGATGATACCATCTTTCATCGGCACGTTGAAGTCCACGCGCATGAGGACTTCCTTGCCGGCAACGTCGAGGTCACGTACAGTCAGTTTTGCCATAATGTTGGTTGGTGTTGGTTGTGAAAATGCATCTCGCCTGCGCGCATTATAGGTCATTCGTGAAAAAAGTCAATAGTGTACAACATGCACTTACCACTGCGCATTGCCTCAAAAATAAAGTCACCGAAGGGACGTAAAAAACGGGAAAAAAGAAATTTCTGAAAGCTTGATGCC
>CANRJD010000072.1 GCA_947630815.1 uncultured Akkermansia sp.
CCGCCTCAGGGTCTTGCTTGAATGTGGCCACTTATTCCATAAAAAACGCACTTTCCACAAAAAAATGGGTTGACCCCAAAAAAATGGGTTGACCCAAAATGGGTTGACCCAAAATGGGTTGACCCTAAAAGTCAGGGGTGGTGCTTTAGGTGGTGCTATCCTATCTCCCCCTTAATCCGAATCCCCGTTGACTTCATCACCTTCTTCCCATCCTGCTTCCAACACGCATAAAAACAGCAACGCCCGTTTAACTTCTGCAAGCATGCCATAATCGTAACATCCATCTATTCTTCATTTCAACTTCCGGGGCGGAGGTACACCGCGTACCCCCACCGTACCCCCAAAGCGTACCCCCTCTCTACCATACCCCACCAAACCAAGGCAAGCAAAAAGCCCGCCGTCTCTAGGACTCGCGGGCTAATCAAACTCAATCAAACTATCAAATTCGCTACGGGGGATAGGACTCGAACCTACGACCTCCACCATGTCAAGGTGTTGCTCTACCAACTGAGCTACCTCCGCTTAGTTGAATGGGCAGGGATGGATTCGAACCATCGAAAGCAAACGCTAGCAGATTTACAGTCTGCCCCCTTTGACCGCTCGGGAACCTACCCATAAATGAGACCTCTGAGGAAAGAGGCGGGCACACTCTACACGAAAATGGGCTACTTGGCAAGCTTTTTTTGCTTTTTTTATTTGCGGGGTTGGAATCGGCTTGCAAAACAGGAAGGTGGGTGGTACACTTTGCCATGGCAGAAATTCAATTAGGTCTTACGTTTGATGACGTGCTGCTCTTGCCATGCCTGAGCAGCATCCTGCCGGGTCAGGCAGATCCTTCTTCTCAACTTTGTGAGGCTTTCCCGCTGCGGATGCCGGTGCTGTCTGCGCCCATGGATACCGTTACGGAGGTCGATATGGCCATTGCCATGGCGCGAGAGGGCGGCCTAGGAGTCATTCACCGGAATAACCGCATTGAAGACCAAGCAACGATGGTGGCACGCGTTAAGCGTTTCGAAAATGCTGTCATTACAAAGCCCATCACAGTGACACGCCACATGCGACTCAGTGAGGTCAGAAAAATCATGAGTGAGCATGGTTTTTCCGGATTCCCAGTGGTGAACGAGGACAATATTCTGGAAGGTATCATCACCGGACGAGACATGCGCGCGTACGACGGGCATCACATGGACGGTATGTGCGTGGAGGAAGTGATGACCCCGCTGGAGCGCTTGATTACCGGCGCTCCGAACACGACCCCCGAGGAGGCGCGCAAGATTCTTTATCGCAACCGCATTGAAAAGCTCCCGCTCGTAGATGACAAGGGGTACTTGGTCGGCCTAATCACCGAAACGGATATCCGCAAGCGCGAAGCGTTCCAAGAGTCCACAAAAGATGAATTTGGACGTCTGCGCTGCGGAGCGGCCGTAGGCCCCGGACCGGAATTCTTGGAACGCGCGCAGGCTGTGCTGGAAGCCGGTGCGGACGCTCTCTTTATCGATGCCGCCACCGGTCATACGTCTCGCGTTCTGCAGGTCGTGGAGAAGCTGCGAGAACTGGGCAAACCCGTGGTTGCGGGAAATGTTGTCACCCAAGATGGCGCGCGCGATCTCATCTCTGCCGGCGCGAATGCTGTCAAGGTAGGTGTGGGGCCCGGCTCAATCTGCACCACTCGCATTATCTCCGGCGTAGGCATGCCTCAATTTACGGCCATTCAGGAGGTTGCCAAGGTAGCGCGTCCTGCGGGGGTTACGGTAATTGCTGACGGAGGGATTCGCTACTCGGGCGATGCAGTAAAAGCGCTGGCAGCCGGGGCGGATTTGGTGATGCTGGGCGGTATGCTGGCAGGGTGCGAAGAGAGCCCCGGCGCCGTGGTACACTACCAAGGACGCAACTTCAAAACTTATCGCGGTATGGGATCCTTGGGAGCCATGCGTGCTGGTTCCGGCGATCGCTATGGGCAAAACTCCAGTGGCAAACTAGTGGCGGAGGGAGTAGAAGCCCGCGTTCCCTACAAGGGAATGCTTGCGGATGTCATTTTCCAGCTCATCGGTGGTCTGCGCTCCGGCATGGGCTACGTGGGCGCCAAAAATCTGCAAGAGCTGCGCGACCACGCGCGCTTTATCCGAATCACCGCCGGCGGGCTTCAGGAAAGCCACCCGCATGATGTAACGATTACTCAGGATCCGGGCAATTACACGCGTTAATTTTCCACTTGGGTGACTCTACCGTTCCTCCATCCGTCGATACGAAACCTGCTGGTCGCACTCCTTTTCGCTGGTTGCGTGCAGCAGGTTCAAGCGGCTCCTTCCGCCATTCAGAAGGCTCCAGCGGAACTTCCCGGCGGCTGGAAACTCGAGTGGCATGATGAGTTTGATGGCTCCAAACTTGACACCTCCAAGTGGAACTATGAGGAGGGTGTTGTCCGCAACCGTGGTTCCTCCCAAGCGTACACCAAGAGCTGTGTGCGCGTGCGCGGGGGTATGCTTCACCTCATTTCGCAGGCAAAGAAAACCCCGAATAAGGTGTATGACCCAAAGGCGGATAAGTGGCCGCGTAACCTCAAGACGCAGCCCTTCGCCAGTGGCTCTATCACCACGCGAGGGGTGCGCACTTTCTCTGCCCCCGGGCGATTAGAGTTTCGGGCGCGCATTCCAAAAGCCCGCGGCGTATGGCCCGCTATCTGGACCATGCATGTCAACAAATACGCATGGCCGGCTAATGGGGAAATAGACATTCTTGAGCATATTTCCCAAGAACCCGATAAAGTGTACAGCATCTTCCGATGGGGAGTCAAAGGGGGCAATCGTGAGTTCAAAGTCGTTCGCACCACTTCCATCCCCAATTACAGCGCCGATTTTCATACCTATGTCTTGGAATGGGACGAGCAGTACATGCGCATCCTTATTGATGAGAAAGAGGTCGGCCGCGTCAATATCAGCGATGCCGATTACCCGAATGGCGACAACCCGCTGCGCACTCCCTGCTTCATCATCATGAACACGGCTATCGGCGGTCCGGGCACGTGGCCGGAGTCTCCTGCTCCCGCTGAATACCCCGTCACCTTCCTCATCGACTACGTACGCTTCTACAAGAAATAAGAGCAACACCGTAGAATTCGCGCCGGATTTGCATCGCAAGACCACACCGTGGATTTGTGGATTGCAAGATTAAATTGGCAAACGCATTTTCTAATGCATTTGCTTTGGTGTCATTCTTGACTTTCCTTCTACGCGTGATAGAATGGCGCGGAAATAATATGCACACGGCGCGGTTAGGGAGTGCGGTTGTATTGGTGCTGGCAATGATCTTGCCAGCGCAGTTGCGTGCCGCAGAAGAATCAAATGCCGTCCCGGAACAAATGCTATCCGTCACGAACGAGATCTGGCGTCTGCTTTGTGGCGTCGTGAATAAGGAAACGGCGGATCAGGCTGCTAGCAGGTTCGGGCAGTTGGTCAAGAGATCGTGGCAACTCAGTGAAACCATGTTTGGGAGCGAAGCTCAAGATGTGGAGAGCCTGAACGCTCAGACCTACCGTATCGCTGAAGTATATGAGGAGGCCAGTTACGAGTTCGAAAGCCTCTGTAAATCCCAGTGCTACGGCTCCACTGCGCTTGTCAACGAATTTCTCAAGGCCATGGAGCTGGGCGTCTTTGGCGACGAAGAACGCGAAAAACTTCAACTTACCCACGTCCTGCTCTCCCCGGCCGATGCTCAGCGTGAAATTGACCGCTTGCGCCGCATGGAATCCGTAGATGGTGAGCTTCTTGATCAGCTTGGCCGTGTGCAGGATGCCAAATCGGCCGAAGCCGTGTCACCATTTATTATCGTTCTGGCCGAGCGCATGAACAAGGTTCGTCCTGCACACCGTTTTGGTCGCACCAATATACCGGAAAGCGCCCGTCCCGACTTCCTGCGCGTCTGTGAGGAGCTTGAACCCATTCTCTGGAAAATTCGCAATGAAATCGTGCGTATCGTTGCGCTGGACGGATACGACCGCGAACCCTTCGACTCCTTTTCTGAAGCGCTGGACAGCGTGTACGAAAGCCTGAGTCTCACGCACGGTGAGTGCTTCGACAACGTGTTTGACTCCAGCTTCCGCATGGATCTGGATGATGCCCTGCACGGTAATATCATCACCAAACCATAAGAAAAAAAAATGCCCGCAAGCGATTACGAGGTAACGATCGGCCTGGAGGTTCACTGCCAAATACGCACGCAGACAAAAATGTTCTGCTCGTGCCGGGCAGGTTTTGGCTATGAGCCCAACACAAACGTGTGCCCCACCTGCTTAGGTATGCCCGGCGCTCTGCCAACGCTCAATGTGTATGCCATCGAACGCACAATCCTGACTGGTCAGTTGCTCGGCTGCGATATCCCTCCTGTCAGCAAATGGGATCGCAAAAACTACTTCTATCCGGATATGCCGAAGAATTACCAGACCAGCCAGTTGGATCTGCCCCTCTGCATCGGCGGTTCCGTTCCTCTCTACGAATGGGCTTTTCCGGCTAACACGGATGTCCCCGTGAGCGAGGGTGGCATTGTTCGCCGCGTCAAGCTCGACCACATCCACCTGGAAGAGGACGCCGCTAAGCTCACGCACTTCGCCGGGTTCTCCCTAGTGGACTACAACAGGGGTGGCACCCCACTCATGGAAATCGTCTCTGCCCCTGACCTGCACTCACCGGAAGAAGCGTATGCCTACCTCAAAAGCTTGCAGCAAATTATGGTGTACGCCGGTATCTCTAACGCCGATATGGAAAAAGGGGAGATGCGCTGCGACGTGAATGTTTCTCTGCGTCCCCGCGGTCAGGAAAAATTGGGCGAGAAAATCGAAATGAAGAACATCAACTCGATGTCTGCCGCTCGCCGCGCTCTTATCTACGAGATTCGGCGACAGACTGAGGAGCTGGATGCAGGCATCGCTCAAACGCAATCCACCCGCAGGTGGGATGATACCTTAGGTGAGAGCATCATTATGCGCACCAAAGAAAATGCGCACGACTACCGCTACCACACCTGTCCGGATCTCATTCCCGTACACACGGCCCCGCTTGTGGAGCGTGTACAGCAGTGCGTGCCCGAGATGCCCGATGCCTGCCGTCGGCGTCTCATGCGGGATTACAAGCTGCCTGCGGCCGACGCCACTACTCTCGTAGGGGTCGCTCCCCTGTGCAACTTTTTTGAACGCACAGTGGAAGCCGGCGCTCCAGCACGCAAAGCAGCCAACTGGGTACTCAATATTCTCAGTGCCGTTCTCACCGAAAAAGGAATTGAGCCGGTTGATTGCCCTCTTTCTCCCGCTGCTCTCGCCGGTATAATCGCCATTGTGGAAGACGGAACGGTATCCACCAACCAAGCGCGCGAGGTGCTGGATGTGATATGGAACTCCCCTGAGAAAGATGCCACTGCGGCTGCCGCTGAACTCGGCTATAAAAAGGCAGATTCCGGCGCGCTGGAAGAGCTTGTACGCTCCGTGCTCAATGAAAACCAGGACATGGTGGAGCTGGTGTGTTCCGGCAATGCAAAACTGGTGAATGCACTTACCGGTAAAGTCATGAAATCTGCCAATCCTAAGCCCAATCCAAAGCTTGTCACGGAAATCATCCTCTCTCTCATCAAGTAGGGCTTTACTGTATGCCAAGCGATCAGAAATTGTATTTAGAGGTCTTCTCTGTATGCCGCAAACAGTTGCAGACCTGCTTGGATAAACTCGGGGAACGTTCGCACGCATGGCTTAAAGCCGAACCTCGTCATCCCTCTTTTGCCGATCTCATTTTCAGGGTAGGCAACCGCATTTACGCCGTGCTCATAGTGCGTGTGGAGCATGCTCACGGGCATCGCAACAAGCTCACCAACCTGCAAATCTCTGTCATTACCTCCGAGCGCGATCTTTTCCTAAACGAATGCAAGCGCTTTGATATGCAGCCGCTTTTCTTCCCGATGTGGATGGGAAGCATGACCCCGTTTTCAATGGATTGGAATCTCCTTATCCCCGAGTCAGGTCGCCTCTCTGATCCCTCCGCAGAAGAGGATTCTCCGCAACCCGTTCCCATGAGCGAATGGGAGCTGTGCAACATCCGCGTCAGCACCGTGCTTGAACATTTGCGCAAGCAGCATCTCCAAATTATCTCTTGGCAGGACATCCCCGACATCCGTCCCAACATTCTCTTTCGCGCGGCAGACGGTGCAGTCTGCTGGGTCATCGTCACTTCTGCAGAATCTTCTGAGATACTCCCGAGCTCAGCAGAAATCAATAAACAACTGCCGGATTCTCCGGATGAAGTTCGGGGCTATTCGGCCCGCGTTGGCTTGCGCAGTACCAAGGATCTCTCTTCTCCTCCCCCACGTGGCGATTCCTTTTTTATCAACTTTACCGGCCTTGATCCACTCTGAATGGGTCCCCCAAGGCAGCCGCATTAGAAAATGCGGTTGCCATTTACGATTTACGATTTACGATTTATTAATAATGTGCGCATTGCGCATATTTTTCGGATCATTAATGTATGCTGAGATCCCTTTAGAGCCATCATCATGATGACCGATGGTTGTCACGATTTTTGATACGCATAACCGAGGATATCAGTCGATAAGAGCTTTTTCTCTGCTGATTAACTTCTCTTAAATGCGATTGCCGTGCCTCGTGGACCACATAGGCATAGCTGGAAATGAATTGCAGAGGAAGGGATGGTTCTTGAGCGAACTATGGGCTTACTAAGGCGCTCTTGATTTTGGGAAGCATTTTGCGCACCAAAGGCAGGGATGCTCCCGGATTCATGTGGTCACCATCGACCATCAATAATTTCCCCTTCTGCAAGGTATGGAACACTTCGCCGGGTTCTAATGTTTGCAGGGGTTCTACCAGAGTACACAAGCCCTCATTTTGCAATTTTCGTAAAATAGGCAGACACGTTTTGTTGAGTTCATTGTATCTTGTTGCACTGCAAACAGCGGCCACTTGCTCGGCACTCTGGGCATCTTTCCCCTGCAGCGCGAATATCTTATCGTAGTGCAAGAGCGCGGCTTGCTGAGGGAATTCAGGAGTAGGACCAATGAGAACGACTTTTTTCCCGCAGTCCCGCAATTCCTGTATGAAAATGCGTAAGGCGTTTTCGACGCGATCGGCTGAATCATTGAATCTATACCACCAACGCTGAGCAATAATGACATGGGTGATTTCCGGATGAAGGTTCAGCCATGACATGAGCGCACGTTCCCGTGAGGAAATGTTTCCCCAGTCAGGTTTTTTATCTTCCTCCCATCCGTGCAAGGGATAAATATACGAAGCTAAGTAAACTCCGTGAATGTTTTCCTGCTTAAAGCCGGCATCCATACCGGCGAACAATGCAGCGGCATGGCTATCCCCCATTAAAACGCAAGTTGCCTTACTCTCCCCATCGCCCATAATCATAAGAGGAGCTTGAAAATTATGGGGCACTCGTCCGTCTTGGTTCATCAGTTGAAAGACGAAGGGGAATAGGGGAAAGTCATCCTTGGACAGTCCATTCTCCAACGCCGTGTCATTGCTCATTTTCCACTCGGAATATGTCGGGATTTCCCAGCTACTGCTCGGCAGGTAATCTCTAAAGCCTGAGGTCTTGCGTCCTTCCCGACACAGCACGAGCGTCGCTATCCACAGCGCAAGTATGAGCCACCAGGCAAATTTTCGCTTTTCGACATACTTCCAAAATACAACGCTTAACACAAGAGAGATGAGGAACGCCATGAACTCCTGCAGAACACTCGGCTGACCAAATGCCCACAGTCGCATGAAGACGATGACAGGCATGTGGACGAGGTAGAGAGAAAAAGATATCTTCCCGAGCCACAAAAGAATTTTTGCACGCAAAAGAGCATGGACGAATCGACATTCCGGCGCGTAGCGCAGTGTTAAAACAGCACCGGTAACCACACATAGCGTTCCCGACAAATGTTTTGAAAACTCCAACGCAGGAAACCCTCCCGTTAGTATCGGCAAGCACATGAGGACCAGACCGCCAACTGCGGCTACTTGCGGTAAACGGTTTCCCGTTCTAGTCGGCAAAATGCAAATAAGGCCGCCGGCTAAAACTTCCCATATTCTTGGCGTCAGCTGGTAGTAGGAAACGGGGCGTACTTGGCCGGTAATCGGTAAGCCGAGCGCTGCGGCATATTCGACAAGGGAGTCTGCATAACGGTAAAGCAGAGATGCGAATCCAAGTGCCATCAAGATGCAAAAAATGAAGCGCCTAGGTAGTCTTTGCAGAGCTTGATCGCACAAGGCAAACAGGAGATAGACCTGCAGGATGACCGAGAGGTACCACATGTGCAAGAGCGGCATATATGCGGAATCTCCTGCAAAATAATTAGCAAACTCGTGCTGCAACATCGAGTTAGCCCGTGCCAGACAAGCTGCGTAGCCCTGCTTGCTCAGCAGGATCATGTCGCTCCACCATAGCATGACCATGCCTGCTATCATTGTCGTGAGTATGAGTACAAGCATGGATGGTACGATCCGTTGGACGCGCCGCCCCAAGAACGCTGCACTTTCCCACCAGGTCGTCGCTTTATTTTGATCCACCCGCTTGCGGAAGAGCAGGTACCCTGTAATTACGAGAAAAATATCAACTCCAAGATAGCCACTTGCCCACACTCCCCTCCCATACATATGGTAAAACAGGATGCATAGAATAGCAAATCCTCGAAGGCCCGCTAAATGCTCTAAGAACACCTTGCTGCCATCATTTATATATTGATTATCAGTACTTCTCATAAACAAATATTGTATAACGCGCTCCACCGTTGACTAACCTTACTCAAATGCGTTTGCCCTAGTGATTAGCCTAGGGCAAACACATTTTCTAGATAACTCGGCAAGGACTTCCCGTCGTTCACATCGTTTTAAAATGCCTCGTGCAAACTTCTGAAGGCTTGCCTTATCAGAACGTGACGCTTACCCCTGCACCGACGTTCCATGAACTGGAACCGGAACGCAAATCGGCCTCGCCATTCATGTAAAGCACGGTGTTGCTGTCCACAGGTACGCTGACGCTCGCACCAAGCTGCGCTCCCACAACTCCTGTTTCGGCTGAACGAACCCGTCCGCTGTAGCTGCGGTCACCGAGGAAAGAAACGTCTGCCTTGCTGCGGCGGTCGCCCATATCCACTGCCACATTGGCCCGCAGCGCCAGTACGGCTGCGCGGCTGAATGCCTGTTCTCCGCATTGAGATACGAAACGAGCCCCTGCGGTCAACGTTGTCAGCGTGGATTCCTGTTCGCCCACATGAAGTCCGACATCACCGGCTCCGCCTTCATTGTAGCCATCCATCTTCGTGGTCACAAGCGAAAGACCTATCATGGGCTGAAGAAGGCTACCCTTCTGCTCATCGAGCGATATATCATAAGCCAATTCGTAGGCGGCGCCGAATCCAGTGCCATTCGTACTGCCGTTGGTGGCGTAGTCGAGCACATAGGGAGCAACGCCACCATGGATTGTGCGGTTGAACTCCGCATCCGAGAAACCGGCGGACACGACGAAACTGTGGTGGAAATTGCCACTGCGTTGGTGAGCGTAGAGGTTCACATAGTATGTATCCAGATCGCCCTCGGCATGATCCGCCGCATCAACCTTCAAGTCGCCATAGGAAGCAACGAGGGAAAGCCCGACGGTGGTATCTCCATCCTGGAAAGCTTTCTCCACGCCTATACTGGCGCCCCATGAATCGTGTTCATACCCGGTCTCATCCCCGGATCGATCCAACTTGGCTCTGCCGCCTATACCTTCCATCCATACGCGCATCCCCTGACCAGAATCGCCATGAGCCGCCGGTGCTTGGCCAAGGCGTGCTGCCCGCGAAGCAGCGCGCGAGAGCTGTCCGCGCATAGCATCGCGCTGAGCGGCTCCCAGCGCCGGCACAGCACTGCCGACCACGGCAGACATGAGCCGCTGAGCTTCGCTCTTGGCCACGACCGGATC
>CANRJD010000073.1 GCA_947630815.1 uncultured Akkermansia sp.
TGGCCGGAGTTCCGTGAGGTACAGGATCGTGTCTCCAAGCTCCTTCCGCGTGTGTACGATGTCACCACGGTCGATCTTGGCACCACGGATTCCAATGTTCACCCTCAGCGCAAGCTGGAGGTGGGCGAGCGCTTGGCCGCGACAGCGGCTGTCGGTGTGTACGGTAAGAAAGACATACCCTACACTGGACCCGTCGCCAAGCGGGCCACAGTGCGTGGCAACACTGTGCTGCTGGAATTGGAGCACGCCGATGGACTCAAGAGCGCGGATGGCAAGCCCATCGCCCACTTTGAACTTTCAGCGGATGGCAAGAAGTTTTACTCGGCTACCGCTGAGATACAGGACGGCAAGCTGGCGCTTACAGCGGGGGAGCTTCACCAAGCCCCCAAAGTGGTACGCTACGCATGGGGCACTTTCCTGACGCCAAACTTGGTGAATGGGAACGGTTTGCCGACCGCGCCGTTCACTTTGCGCATAGACGCCAAAAAAGCCAAGTGACCGAACTTCAGCCCTGAATCTGCACCGGCGGCCAGTACCACGGTCGGTGGAAGTCCGGCTTCTCGGAGGTCTGCATAGTGGTGGATGCGTAGCGGTAGGAGCCGTCCTTTTGCAGCAATACCACGCAGGCACTTGCGTGCAAATCCTCCAGAGTCCATCCCAGCTCGTGCAGTGTGACCAGAGGTAAGCGCAGCTCGGCTTCCCAGCGCAGGTCATTGCACTGCCCTCGGCTGCGCACTGCCATGGCTGCCGCATCAAATCCTGGGTGATCCACCCGAGGGTCATCAAACACCGCAGCCCACCACGCTCCATTCGGCGCCAAATTGATCTCCATGTATGGCTTTACACCCTTGCCGCGCAAAAAGAACTCCGCTACGTCATATTTCCACAGCAAGGGAGTGAACACTCCTCCTTGGCTCCCGGGCTGCACATTTGCCGGAGCTTCCCGCTGCGCGCGCATCACCAATTCTTCTTCCTCCAGCTGCATGCTGAAACTTATCGGAGGCTCTACCTGCGCTCCCTCCCAATCCCTCACGAGCTGCTGCATGCTGTACACAGCGGCTTCACGCCATATTTTACAAGCTGTTTGCTCTATCGACATCGTGATATTTACTTTCGAACTCAGTGCAGGCGATTGCGGGAAAATGAACGGCAGACAGCAAGGCGAAGCACGAAATTCTCCATGCTTCCCACACCAGCAGCCAATATCCCGGACTTGTCCTGCGTAGTGTTGTTATGCTGACTCTGTGGAGTCAACTTCAAAATTACTTCCCCCCCTTTATTGACGACAGATGCCGAGAGTGTACCATAGCGGTACAACGGAGTCAACAACAATCACAGAACCACCAGGGCAAACGCATTAGAAAATGCGTTTGCCTATGTACGATTTGAATGCTAGCGCGCTACGCGCGAGATTTCCGAGCCGGGGCATAGCGGAATTCTTGAAATGATGATGCGTTAATAGGAGGAAAGCATCTGCTGTTACTCTATGCCAGATTCACTGCTATGCCGAATCGTCAATGGTTTGACATCTTGTCAGGCTTGTTGCACTTGAAATTTTTGTGTGACAAGTATGGGAAAATCCTGTATAGTGCGTGGTATGACCCAACCGGATTTTTTACCCGTTCGTGATTTGGACAGCCGAGCGATAAGACACTTGCCGAAGAGGGGAGGAGTGTTCAGCGGCGATGTGGATGTGGATGCGCAGCTCAACGAGGTGGCTCAGAAGATATGTGGAAGGCATGACGTGGCGGTGGTGAAGCGTTTGCTGGGTGCAGCTCTGGATGCCGCAGCGGGGGATATTGATGAACATGATTTGGAGATGATGAGCCGCACGCTTGATGAAATGCTGGCGGCGGATAAGATGTTCTTGCCCTATCGCAATGTGCGCAAAATCACCTGCTTTGGCTCTGCACGCATCAAGGAAGATGATCCGGCGTACCAGCAGGCGCGCCAGTTTGCTCAATTAGCTGCGAAACAGGGCTACATGATTATCACTGGCGGAGGACCGGGCATCATGCAAGCTTGCAACGAGGGTGCCACGGAGCACTTTTCTTTCGGGTTGAACATCACACTCCCTTACGAGCAGCGTGCCAACCACGTGGTGGAAGGAAGCGAGAAAATGATGAACTTCTACTATTTCTACACTCGCAAACTCAATTTCCTGAAACAGACGGATGCGCTCGTGGCCTTCCCGGGGGGATTCGGCACAATGGATGAAATCTACGAGTGCATTACGCTCATGCAGACCGGCAAATCCACATTGTTTCCCATTGTGCTTCTGGATCCGCCGGGCGAGACTTTCTGGGGGCGCTGGGAGCATTTCATCCGCAAGGAGCTTTTGGCGGCCGGACTCATTTCCCCGGAGGATCTGAGCCTGCTCTACGTGAGCAAAAGTCCGGAGGACGCACTTTCCGTCATCGAGCGTTTCTACAGCTGTTTTCACTCCTACTACTTCAGCGGAGAGTTGGTGAGCATACGCACCATGCGTGAGTTGAGTGTGAAAACGCTCGACTGGATTCGCAAAACGTTTGCCGACCTCATTCCCAAGGCTGATTTGGCGCAACTGAGTTGTGATGAAACAGACCCGGAACCGCGCCTCGCGCAACTGCCACGTTTGAGGTTCACTTTGCGCCGAGGGAACTACGCGCGCTTACGCGAGCTCATTGACGCAATCAATGATGATTAAAATGACGCATTGCTCATGAAGAAGGTATTTATCTCCGGGGCCTTCAGCCTGATTCACGCAGGACATTTGCAATTCATGCGCGAGGCTCGCGCGCTGGGTGACTACCTCATTGTGAGCTATCCCTCTGAGCAACTGCTTTGGACTCTCTACGGACGCAAATCGGTGCTGCGCGATGCGGACAAGGCAGCGCTGCTATCTGCACTGGATATGGTGGATGAGGTCGTGCTCTCCACGGACAATGATGCCGATGTATCCTTCCGCAGTGCGTTTGAGAAGATCCGACCGGCTATACTGGCGGTGACCACAGACGATCGTTATATGGATGCCAAGCGTGCTCTTTGCGCTGAGGTGGGAGCGGAGTTTGTCGTGTTGGAGAAAACGGCGCCCGGCGATGCGAAGGTCACCAGCAGCACCGATGTGCTCAACCGTGCCAAAGCTCCGGCCCATGTGCCGTTGAGGGTGGATTTTGCCGGAGGTTGGCTGGATGTGCCCGATAATGCGCGGGCAGGGGAGTATGTTGTGAACTGTGCCATTTCCCCCACTGTTTCTCTGCGCGAGTGGGAGTACCGCCAGGGTGCGGGGTTGGGAGGCAGTGGCGCATGGAGTGTGCTCAACGGCTGGGATCCCGTTCACTCGGAACTTGGGCTGGGCGTGGGTTGGCAGGATCCTGCCGTCATCGCAGAAACCGGTGCATGTGTCTGGAAATCCGGGGCGCGACCCGTGCTGGATTTCAAGAATACGGGTAGTTTCCTTGCCGGGCGCATGGCGGTGTTTGATACCTGCATCCGGCACGATACCCCCGGCATCGCCTCTCTTCCACGCGACTTGGATGCTATTGCCCGCGCCGGACGAGTGGCGCGTCTTGGGGTGCAGCAACAGGATGTGACGGCTCTCTCAGTCGCGGTGCAAATGAGCTACCGGGCACAGCTTGATGAGGGGATGCAGCCGTTGGAAGAGATAGGCCGCTCCATGGCGCATAAATACTGCGGCGGAGGTCACGGGGGCTATGCGCTTTACATGTATGCGACGCCTGAAGAACGCGAGGATGCGCTGGACCTGTGTGAGGACTTGTATCCGGTGGAGCCGTATTGCCGCACTTTCGGGCGCGATGAGGCTGTGCCGTGGGAACCGGCTTATCTGGATCGCCTGCATCGTGACCATGGCCAAAAATGAACGCTTCGGTATGGACAAAGAAACAGAACGACCTCGTGTGATGGTTTCCGGCTGCTTCGATGTGCTGCACAGCGGTCACATCGCTTTTTTGGAAGAAGCTGCGAGTTACGGCGATGTGTATGTGTCTCTCGGTTCGGACAAGACGGTCATGCAGCTCAAACACCGAGCCACTCTTTACAACGAGCAGGAGCGCCAATATATGCTGGAGGCTCTGCGTTGCGTGAAAAAGGTGTACATCGGTCCCGGATCCGGCAAACTGGATTTCGCGCCGCTGCTCGACGTGGTGAAACCGGACATCTTTTTTGTGAACAGCGATGGCTCTGATGACGAGAAGCGTGCCTTCATCGAATCGCGCGGCATTCGCTATATCGTCAGTTCACGCATCCCACATGGCAATCTGCCCGCCCGTTCAACCACGGATATTCGCCACCAGCTCGGCAAGTGACTATCATGATAGTTCAGAGAGGTCGCTCAGCATGCCTCGCAACGAATCTTGCCAGCATGGGATGCTCAGGTCAAAAGTGTGGCGCAGGGTCGTGGTGTCCAGGGCAGAAAAGGGAGGGCGGGTGGCCTTGGTGGGGTATTCAGCAGAGGAGCATGGCAGTACACGGCACTTCTCGCTCAACCCGGCGTACTCACAGATAGTTCGGGCAAAGTCGTACCAGGAACACGCGCCGATGTTGCAATAGTGATAGGTGCCGAGTTTGTCATCTGGTACACCGCTGCGAAGAATTTGCAAAATAGCCGCCGCGAGGTCTCGGGCGTAGGTAGGAGAGCCAATTTGGTCATTCACTACGCGGATTTCCGGACGTCCGTGCATGAGTCGCAGCATGGTTTTCACAAAATTGCTCCCGTAGGCCGAGTAGAGCCATGAGGTGCGTAAGATGATGTGCCGACAGCCACTGGCGCGTATGGCTTGTTCGCCGGCAAGCTTTGTGCGACCATATACGCCCATCGGATTTGGTGCAGTTTGCTCGGTGATGGGCATGTGGCTCCCTGAGTTGCCGAATACGTAATCTGTGGAGATATGGAGTAACAAAGAGTGGACTTCCTTGGCTGCTGCCGCCAGATGTGCTGCCCCTCGGTGGTTCACGGCATCGGCGTTCTCAGGTTCGCTCTCTGCCTGGTCCACTTGGGTGTAGGCCGCACAGTTTATGATGACCCTCGGTTGCATGCGTTGTACCGTTTCGAGCACGGCCGATGGGTTGGTGATGTCCAGCTGCTCGGAGGAGGCGAAAAGGCATTCATCCGAGCGACCAGCTTTGTTGATGAGATACGCTAATTCGCGACCGAGTTGACCGCGAGCACCTGTTACGAGAGTTTCCATCAGTAAAGAGGAATGTTGATATCGAAATCCACCGGAGCCTCAGCAAGTGTGCAACGATGGCGGTCTTTCTCGGAGAGGATAACGTCTGCTGCGGGCAAGTGCCAGTCGATGCCAAGGGCCGGGTCATCCCAAGCGATGCCGCCCTCGCTTTCGGGGACGTAATAATTGTCGCATTTGTACTGAAAAACAGCGTATTCGCTGAGTACGGCAAAGCCGTGAGCAAACCCCCTCGGAATAAAGAGCCGTCGATGATTTTTGTCATTGAGCTCTACAGAAATGTGCTTTCCGTAGGAAGGCGAGCCATAGCGAATATCCACAGCTATGTCCAGCACGCGTCCTCTCACGACACTTACCAGCTTACTTTGTGAGTGTGGTGCCTTCTGGTAGTGCAACCCGCGCACGACTCCGTATGTGGACATGCTCTCGTTATCCTGCACAAAACTTGTACGGAGTACGGCCTGCTCAAATTCTCGCGCAGAAAAGCTTTCGAAGAAGTAGCCACGTGCATCTCCGAAGACGTGAGGTTCAATGATGAGAACTTCCGGGATGGCTGATGGGATTACTTTCATGCGCGTGTATCTTGTTCAGTCAAGGTCACCAGATAGCGCCCATAATCGCTATTCATCATGGGCTTTGCAAGTTCTCGCAACCTCGCGGAGTCAATCCAACCGTTTTCCCAGGCGATTCCTTCCAGACATGCAATTTTACTGCCGGTTCGCTTTTCTATGACCTCCACGAAAGTGGATGCCTCGGAGAGTGAATCGTGCGTCCCGGTGTCTAACCAGGCGTAACCGCGTCCCATGGTTTGTATTTTCAGCTTTCCCGCCTGCAAATAGGCCTGATTGACAGAGGTAATTTCCAATTCTCCGCGGGAAGAGGGCTTGATGTCGGCGGCAATCTTCAAGACGCTATTCGGGAAAAAATACAACCCCACCACAGCATAATCGGATTTGGGGCGCTTCGGCTTCTCTTCCAATGAGAGGCAGTTCCCCGAGGCGTCCAGCTCAGCAACACCGTATCGCTCCGGATCGGCTACACGGTACCCAAAGATACTCGCATTTCCTTCTTCCGTTTGCCTCACGGCTCGGCGCAGTAATTCAGAAAATCCCGCACCGTAGAAAAGGTTATCGCCTAGGACAAGACACACGGAATCATCCCCGATAAAGTCGCGTCCGATGATGAAGGCCTGGGCCAGACCTTCTGGCCGTGGTTGCACGGCATAGGAAAAGCTCACGCCCCACGCCTTCCCGTCACCGAGCAGACGCTGAAAGTTGGGCAGGTCTTCCGGGGTGGAGATGATGAGTATCTCCCGTATTCCTGTCAACATAAGCGTTGAAATCGGGTAGTACACCATCGGTTTGTCAAAAACCGGCAGTAGCTGCTTACTCACGCCCTTGGTGATGGGGTAGAGGCGCGTTCCGGAGCCTCCGGCTAGTACGATGCCTTTCATAGTAGCTGATCTCATTCTACCTGAAAAATACTTTGTTGACAAGGAAAGAAGCCAGGGCAAACGCATTAGAATATGCGTTTGCTATGTACGATTTACGATGTACGATGTGCGATTTATTAATAATGTGCGCGTTGCGCAAATTTTTTCGGATCATTAACGTATGCAGAGATACATCTAGATCCATTGTCATGGTGACCGCCATAGCAAACGCATTAGAAAATGCGTTTGCCCTAGCCTTTGCCCCGGCTTCGCCAAATTCCCGCACCTCCGGCGCGCTATAATTTCAATCGTCCATCGTCCATCGTACATCGTACATGGCAACCGCATTTTCTAATGCGGTTGCTCCGGCTACCTGCTGCGCAGATAGCGTATAACGCCCTCACCGATGGCGCGTGCGAATCGGCGGGCGTTGGTCGGAACGTTGAGAAAGCGGGCGTGTTCCGGGTTGGAGACGAATGCAATCTCGGTGATGATCGCAGGAACCCAGGAATCGTTGCAGGTATTGAGCCAATCGCCGCCGCCCTTATGACCATCGGTACGGATTACAACGCCGCACGGAAAGCCTCCGTTTGGCATGGAGCGGTTGAAAATAGTGCGGTTCATGTGTTCGGCCATTGTTGTGGCCATGGGAACACCCACTTTGTTGCAATAGAAGGCACCCTTGTTGGAAAGGCGCCATGTGTCGGAATCGCTGTTGAGGTGCAGGAAAATGACCGCAGCCGGTTTCCAATCCAGCGCGTAGTCTGCGCTCAAGATGCCCACAGCCATGCGTTTTGGATGATGGCGCGAAAGGTACACAGCCGTGGGCTGCGGGGTCTTGACCTGGATGACGCCTGTACGCTTAGCCGCAGCAGCCAGTACGGGATCTGTCGGAGTATCGCCGCGGTTGATGACCACACATCTGTAGCCCGCCTGTTCAATGACATCCTTCACTTCCGCGGCGTATTTGTACCAGAACTCGCATTCCTCCAATGCTCCGCCCTGCGTGGCATCCGGGGTGCGCGCGCCTTGCCCGCCGCGACCTGGGGCGTAGTAGTGGCCGATATCCAGCACCACTGTGTGCGATGCAAGGACCTGGCGCTTCATTTGCTGCTGCGCACACTGAACGATGAGCACACTCAACAGCAAAGCCATCAGAAAACGCAATGTGCTTTTCATGGCGAGAATGAGATTTAGAGAGGCAGATGCCCTTGGTCGCCGCGCACCATCGTTACCCCGAGTTTTGCGTAGGCCGCGGGCATAGCTTCACGCCCGCGTGGCGTGCGTTTGACGTAGCCTTGCATGATGAGGAAGGGTTCATGTACATCTTCCAGCGTGGAGGCATCCTCCCCCAACGCTACCGCTAGTGAGGATAGCCCGACAGGACCGCCATCGAATTTATAAATCATCGTCTCCAGGATGCGCTTGTCCATCTCGTCCAGTCCATCGGCGTCGATGTCAATCATCTCCAGTGCACCTTCTGCCACCTCAGCGGTGATATGACCATCGGAGCGAACCTGTGCGTAGTCACGCACCCAGCGCAGCAGTGCATTGGCTACGCGGGGCGTGCCTCGGGAACGGCGCGCTATGGCCTCAGCACCTTCCGGGGTGATCATGATGTTCAGCAGTCCGGCAGATCGGGTGAGAATGTAGCAAATTTCAGCCGTCGTGTAGTAATCCAATCGGTTGGCAATACCGAAGCGCGAACGCAGCGGGCCGGTCAGCATTCCGCTGCGTGTGGTGGCGCCGATGAGGGTAAAGGGTTTGAGCCGCATATTCACAGAGCGAGCCGCCGGCCCTTGGTCAATCATGATATCCAGCCGAAAATCCTCCATCGCAGGGTACAGGTACTCTTCTACTGCGGGGTTGAGTCGGTGAATCTCATCGATAAAGAGCACATCCCCCTCTTCCAGCCGTGTGAGCAGACCGGCCAAGTCGCGCGCCTTTTCAATTTGCGGTCCGGAGGCAATGTACAGGTTGCGTCCCACAGCGTGCGCAATAATGTAGGCAAGCGTCGTTTTGCCCAGCCCGGGCGGACCGCTGAGCAGCACGTGGTCAAGTACATCTCCGCGTTGTTTGGCGGCCGCCACCATGAGCATGAGTCGCTCCTTCACCTTTTCCTGACCGCAGAATTCGCTGAAGTCGGGTGGGCGCAGGTTGATTTCCTGTTCGCCGCTGGGAGCTTCAGAAAGCCGGGAATAGAGGGATGGAACGGGGTCAGACATGCAGGCAGGGAGGTGTCAGACGTAGATGACGTAATCGGCCTTGCGTGGTTTGGCGTTGGTTATGCCTCCTTCGGCGGGGTGCCCGAGGATGCAGATGCCCAATCCCTCATAGCGGGTGGGGTCGATTCCCCAGCGCTCCATGATGGCTCGTCCTTCCGGAAGCTCGAACATTTCCTTGCCGCGGTTAATCCAGCAGGATCCCAGCCCGACTGCGTGAGCCGCGAGCATCAAATTGCCCATCACCAAGCTCGCATCTTGTAGAGGTGTGGGCGCTTCCTTGTCGGCGAGCACAAATACCGCTACCGGCGCCCCATAAAAGGGATCTATCGCCTTGCCCCACACCCGTTCATTGAGCAGGGAAAGCTCCCGAAGCTGCGACGCATTCGTGACTACTACCATGCGGGGAGATTGTGAACCGTGTCCGGTAGGGGCATAGGTCCCGGCCTCCAGCACCTTCTCCAATTCTGCACGGTCAACAGGTTCTGCAGTGTATTTCCTACAACTGCGCCGTCCTTTGATATCAACGAGGGTTTCTTTCATATCGCACGCCGCGATTCTACACCCTTTTCCCACATGAAGCAAACTTTATATGACTACTGCCAGGACAACCGTATTAGAAAATGCGGTTGCCATGTACGATTTGCGATTCTTTGTCTAAATGCATTTACCTTAGTCAACTGTACACTCACTCTTCATTTCTCGTTCCGGGTTTGTTTTAGACCTTTTTTGTGAGATGAATGTTTATAAACGTTTGATATCAAATTGAATAAATGCTTTTAAGACTGCTCATCTCTTTTTGAAAGAGATTGTCAAGCATAAAAATAATTACTGCTTACTTTTAATGGTTTGTAGCGATTATAATGAAATGAACTCCTTTACTTCGTATACAAAATGTAAACGGAAAACATCCGCCTCCGTTTTTGTAATAAGAGATTTACGGGCTGGTAATGAGTATATCTCTTTCAAAAAGAGATACACTGCTGGCGCGTTAGGCAGTAAAACATATGCTTAGGGCATACAATACAACTTAAC
>CANRJD010000074.1 GCA_947630815.1 uncultured Akkermansia sp.
TACTCTAGCATACTTTGAACTTCTTGGCACCCTTTTTTGTGCCAAGAACCTGTTGCATTTAATCTTGCAATCCACAGGGTGAATGAAATTGACATTCGCGTGTTGACGGGGTAAACTGCGCGGCATATGAATGAGAGCAAAGCATACCGGGTGGCAGATATCGCACTGAAGGACTGGGGACGAAAAGAAATAGCCGTGTCGGAACATGAGATGCCTGGGCTGATGGCATGCCGGGAGAAATATGGTGCCGCGCAACCGCTGAAGGGTGTGCGCATCACCGGCTCGCTCCACATGACGATACAGACGGCGGTGCTCATTGAGACGCTCACCGCGTTGGGGGCAGAGGTCCGCTGGGCGAGCTGCAACATCTTTTCGACACAGGATCACGCTGCAGCAGCCATTGCCGCGGCGGGCGTGCCGGTGTTTGCCTGGAAAGGTGAAACCGCTCAGGAGTACTGGGAATGTACATGGAGTGCCCTTTGCCACCGGGACGGGAAGGGGCCCCAGCTCATCGTGGATGATGGAGGGGATGCTACGTTGCTGCTACACCGTGGCTATGAGATGGAGGAAGGCGACGGTTGGGTGCGCACGCCTAGTGCGAGCACAGATGAGCAGGTAGTGAAGGATCTGCTGCGCCGCATTGCCAAAGAACAGCCCGGCATTTTCCACCGTTGGTTGCCGGAGGTGGTGGGTGTGTCAGAAGAAACCACCACAGGCGTGCATCGTCTTTACCGAATGGAGAAAGAAGGCCGCTTACTCTTCCCGGCCATCAATGTGAATGACTCGGTGACCAAGAGCAAGTTTGATAATCTTTACGGCTGCCGGGAGAGTTTGACGGACGGCATTAAGCGCGCCACGGATGTGATGGTAGCGGGTAAGGTGGCTGTCATTTGCGGCTATGGAGATGTTGGCAAGGGATGCGCGCAGGCTTTACGCGGATTGGGTGCGCAGGTTATCGTGACGGAAATAGATCCCATCTGCGCTCTGCAGGCTGCCATGGAGGGTTATCGCGTCCTCACAGTGGAGGATACCCTGGGTACGGGCGATATTTATGTGACCACCACCGGTAACTGCGATATCATCACTTTGGAGCACATGCAGAAGATGAAAAATCAGGCTATTGTCTGCAATATCGGTCACTTCGATGATGAGATTCAAGTGGCAAGACTGACCTCTGCCCCCGGAGTCGTGCACACCAACATCAAACCGCAGGTGGATAAGTACACCTTCCCGGACGGGCACGAGATATTCCTGCTTGCGGAGGGACGACTGGTGAATTTGGGCTGCGCCACGGGTCATGCATCCTTTGTGATGAGCAATAGCTTCACCAATCAGGTGCTCGCGCAGATTTCGCTCTGGGAGCATCGCTCGGAGAAGGCTAAGCCAACTGTCCAAGTGCTGCCCAAGCTGCTGGACGAGGAAGTGGCGCGTCTGCACCTCGGCAAGCTTGGTGTCCATCTCACGACGCTTACCGAGAAACAAGCGGATTACTTGGGCGTGCCCGTGCAAGGTCCTTTCAAGAGTGAGGCGTACCGTTACTGATGCGTGCCATGGAGGAGTTCAGCTGTCCCAATAAAATTCCTCCAAGCCTATTCAACACATCTCCCATGCATTTTACAGAAGAAAGACGGTGGAAAAGAGGTCCGCAAGCTGGCATCGCGTCCCCACAAATCATCCTTCTCACCTCGTACGTCGTACATGGGCACCGCAAGGCACCTCCCGCTTCGTCAAACCCCGCGCAACGCGCGCGAATTCGCAAATCGTACATCGTCCATCGTACATCGTACATAGGCGGCGTTCTCGCCGCCTCCGTCTGCCCCCGCCTACCGCCCCGGCTTCGCATAACTCGCAAACCTTTCGAACCGACATCTCCCCATGATTTCTCTTACCCCCCTCCGCTCGCGCTTTGCATCTTCGCGAGCTTCGCTCTTTTTCCTGTGCGTCCCGGTCGCTCCGGGGCTTCCTCCGCTCGCGCTTTGCATCTTCGCGAGCTTCGCTCGCCGAATTTTTCAAATCGTAAATCGTAAATCGTAAATCGTAAATGGATCGCTTTTTTCTTGGAACGGATATGATGGAGGAGCTCAGCTACAGAGAAGCACTTGATTGGCTGTATGCCGCTCAGATGTTTGGCATGAAGCTGGGGCTTGCCGGCATCTCACGCTTGCTCACAGAGTTGGGAGTGGATCGTCCTAAGTCCCGCGTCATCCACGTGGCCGGCACCAATGGCAAAGGATCTGTGTGTGCCTTTGCCGAGTCCGTGGCGCGCACTGCCGGTTATTCCACGGGTCTCTTTACCTCTCCCCACCTCGTGCGGTTTAACGAGCGCATCCGTGTGAACGGCGCCGATATATCGGATGAGGATGTCGCTCGGCTTATTGTTCGCGTGCGTCGCCATATTCAAGGCTGGGACACACCGCCCACCTTTTTCGAGCTCACGTTGGCTGTGGCGATGCTCTATTTTGCCGAACGGCAGCCTGACCTTATCATCCTGGAGACAGGCATGGGTGGACGCCTGGATGCCACGAACGCTTTGCAGAAGGACGCAGCTGTCATCACGCCCATCGGCATGGATCACACGCAGTACCTTGGCGCTACGCTCTACGAAATTGCGCGAGAGAAGGCCGCTATCATCGCGTGGCATTGCCCGGCTCTGACGGCTCCCCAGCAGCCGGAGGCCATGCGCGCTATCCACGAGGCGGCCGTGGCGTGTGACACCGATTGTCAGGTTGTCTCAGAACCTTGCGAGCTGCCGCTCGGACTTACGGGCGTACATCAGAAACTTAACGCGGCATTGGCACTGGCGGCCCTGCGTGCAGCCATCCCACATTACCTTTGCTCGGATGCGCAGCTGGCAGAAGGGCTTGCTGCCACCCGTTGGCCGGGGCGATTTGAGGAGGTCCTTCCCGGGGTCATCCTCGATGGCGCGCACAACCCTCCTGCCATGCACACGCTGGTGAATACTTGGCGCGCGACACATGGTGACACCCGGGCGCACTGCGTTTTTGCCGGAGCTGCGGATAAGGATTTGACGGAGGTTCTCCACATCCTCTCACCCATTGTAGAGAGCTGGACTCTCCCGCCTGTTCAATCACCGCGCATCATGCCGCAGGAGCAGCTCGCGCGGCTTGTGCGAGAGGTGTCAGTTGCTCCTGTCAACCAGTCCGCCACCTTGGCGGAGGCGCTGGCTCTCCCGCAAAGGCCGTTGCTCATTTGCGGTTCTTTTTTCCTGATTGGGGAAACCTTGGCATTGATTCAAGACAGCTCAGATTTCCGGGTAACGCAGCAGTAATCCCAGCGCGAACACATGGGGATGAAGTGAAAAAATCCCCCAGTTTGCAAATCGTACATCGTACATAGGCAGCCCCGCCAGCTGCCAGCCGCCTCCCGCCCCGGCTTCGCATAACTCGCAAACCTTTCGAACCAACATCTCCACATGATTTCCCTCACCACCTCAGCTAAAGCTTCGCAGCTTCGCGAGCCTTGCTCGCCAAATTTCCCAAATCGTAAATCGTAAATCGTAAATCGTAAATGAATTATGGTAAATGTCTTGTTTGTTTCGACGGATCGTGCTATTCTGCCGACATGAATATGTTGGGGGGTGCATTTGGGGCGGAATTGACGCGTGTGGAAAACTTCCCTTATAGGGAGGGGGAAACGTGCGCCTACGTGAACAGTGGGAGAGCTGCTCTCGAATGCATCCTGCTCAGTCTGCCGCGGCGACCTGCGCGTGCATTTGTACCACGCTTCACATGTGATACTGTACTGCAACCCTTCGCACGGCTCGGCATTCCCGTGCTGCGCTACGAGATACAAGGCAATCTTTTTGCTGAGGCTCGTCCCATACTTCCTGAGTCGGTGTACGAGAATGACCTGCTACTGCTCACCAACTATTTTGGAATGAGTGATCCTCAACACCTGCGCGCCTTGGCGGAGCAGCACCCGGGGATCTGCGTCGTGGACGCTGCCACGGCACTCTTTGCTCCGCCCGTAGCCGATGTGCCGTGTTTCTACAGTTTACGCAAGTTTGCGGGGGTGCCTGATGGTGGTGTGGCCGTGGCGCCTTTTCCTTTGAAACTCCCGGAGCAAGAGGATCGCTCAGCGTATGCTGCAGTGGCTCTGTGGCAGCGCATAGAAGTGGGTGCGGTCGCCTCTCTTCCCGAGTTTGATGCGCTGGAAGCGCGCTTGAATACCGCGCCGCGCCGCATGAGTCCCCTCACGCGAGCTTTGCTCGGCAGCATCGATTGGGAGCGCATTGCGTGCCGTCGGTGCGAGAATTACCCCGCTCTGCACGCTCGCCTCGCGCCTGTCAATCGCTTTTCCCTGCCGCCGGTTCCACCGTCCGCTCCGTTTTGCTACCCCCTTTTGTCCGGTATTCCAGGGCTGCGCGACGAGCTGGTGGACGCCCACATCGCCCTCCCCCTTTTCTGGCCGGAGGTCATCCGCGATACCCAAGCGGAGAGTCCCGCCAATTACTTGTCACGCGCGTTGTTGCCACTACCTATCGACCAGAGATACACGGCGGAGGAAATTTGTGCCCGGATGGGAAAGCTTTGATCCCTTTTGTCTCCCCTTACCTGTTCCCAATTTACGGTGCGTCGAAACAGGGGAATTTCATCGACATCCCCTCGCTCCCGCTCCGCCTTCCCCGCGCAGTGCGCGCGAACATCACAATCGTACATCGTGCTTCGTACTTCGTACATGGGCGCTGCAAGCGCCTCCGTCGTACATCGTACATGAGCAGCTGCCTCGCAGCTGCTTGGGGCCGTCATGCGTGTTGTACATCGTACATAGGCAGACCTCGTCTGCCCCCGCCTCCCGCGCACGGCTTCGCAACATCCCGCTCGCACCCGCTCCGCCAAATCCCGCGCAACGCGCGCTAGCATTCAAATCGTAAATCGTAAATCGTAAATCGTAAATAACCAAAGGCTTATGCTGCATGATGTACCGTTCACTGCCATCGGGGCTGCTTTTTCTTGGGACGGATGTAATGCGGTTGCCTAACGGTGATGGATTCTCATTTCGTGTTAGACCATAATAGGCCGCATGAACCCTGAAATTGCAGAAAAGCTCAACAGTCAAATCAGCCTCGAGTTCAATACCGCCTTTCTCTTCCTCTCACTCTCCGTTCAACTCAAAGATTACGGCATGCGTGGTGCCGGGGGCTGGATGCGCGCCCTTTACCACGATGCCTGTGAGCAATCTCTTCACATCCTCGACTACTTGGTGCTGCACCACATCCCGGTTGTGATGCCCACAATTTCTCCCATTGATTACTCATGGGAATCTCCTTCTGACCTCTTCCGTCTCGCTCGCGACCGCACGGCCATCGTCTCCGATGCCATTCATCGCCTCGTCACTTTCTGCCGCAAAAACTCTGATTTCTCCACGGAGCAGTTGCTCCTGCCACGCATCCATTCTCAGTTACTCCTCGAATCACGCCTTGCAGACATGCTCTGTGTTCTCCTCCGCTGCGGTCATGACGTCTCGGCCTTGCTGCTTTTCGACCGCTCCTTCCGTGATTAATTTTTAAATCCACCGCCACATCCACACGTGCCCCAATAAAATTTTCCTCCGCACCCTCCGCGCCTCTGGCGCGCTATAATCTCAATCGTACATCGTACGTCGTAAATCGTACATGAGCAGCTGCCTCGCAGCTGCTTGGGGCCGTCGTGCGTGTTGACTCACCGCCGCCCCATCGGCGGTTCGCCCTTCGGGCACCGCATACGCGCTGTCCATACGCACTTACCGCCCGCTGCGCGTGCGCCCTCAACGGGGCCGTCGTGCGTGTTGTACATCGTACATAGGCGGCGTCCTCGCCGCCTCCGTCGTACATCGTACATGGGCAGGCTCCGTCTGCCACCGGGCGCCGCTAGGCGCCGCCACCGCTCCCCCGCGCAAAGCGCGCTATAATCGCAAGTTGACTCACCGCCGCCCCATCGGCGGTTCGCCCCTGCGGGGCAGCGCATCCGCGCTGTCCATACGCACTTACCGCCCGCTAACGCGTGCGCCCTCATCGGGGCCGTCGTGCGTGTTGTACATCGTACATAGGCAGCCCCCTCGTCTGCCTCCGCCCCCGATCACGGCTTCATAATTCAGCACCCGCTCTGGCTTCGCTCTCCCCCGCGCCACCGGCGCAGAACATCGCAATCGTACATCGTCCATCGTACTTCGTACATGGGCAGACTCCGTCTGCCACCGTCGTACATCGTACATAGGCGGCGTCAGCCGCCTCCCGCCGCTTTGTAACCACGTCCGCGCATGGCCTTCAAAATTCCGCTCGCATTCGCTCCGCACCCTTCGCGCAAAGCGCGCTATAATCGCAATCGTACATCGTACGTCGTACATCGTACATGGGCGGCGTCAGCCGCCTCCGCCTCGTACATAGGCGGCGTCAGCCGCCACCGCCCCTTTGTAACCACGTCCGCGCATGGCCTTCAAAATTCCGCTCGCATTCGCTCCGCCCTCCCCCGCGCGACGCGCGCTATAATCGCAATCGTACATCGTACGTCGTACATCGTACATAGGCGGCGTCAGCCGCCTCCCGTCTCCAGGAATTCTCGGAGTTGATCAGCGGAGTGAGCAATGGGACAATGGGCCATGGAAAGATCCTTGCCCTGCGAGTAGCCCCAATTCACCAAGATAAGCTGCGTCCCGGCTGCTTGGGCTGTGGCGGCGTCGATGAGTGAATCTCCCACCATAGTGAGCTCCTGCGGAGGAATGTCCCAGAGTTTTGCAATGTGCAGAAGGGCATCCGGTGCGGGTTTGCGCGGGAATTCTCCGCTGTGTCCCAGTATGGGTGCAAAGGCATGTGTCCCGAATATCGTACGCACCATGTCGTGTGCAACTTCGTGCTGTTTATTGGAGAGTACAGCGAGGCGAACACCAGCGCGGGAGAGATCGGCAATAAGCTGCGCCATGCCGGGGTAAGGATCCGGGGAAATTTCCCTCCAGCAAGCCGCATATTCGCGACGGAAGTGCGCGATAAGTTCGTCCACCAAATCAGCGGGAGCTTCTGCTTCATCCTTGTAACCTAAGGCGCGGGAGCAGAGGTTGCGCACACCGCAGCCGATGATACTCGCCACGTGTTCCTGCGTGAGGGACGAGCGTCCCAAATAAGCCAGAGCGCGATTCAACCCCACAGCGATACCCGGCATCGAGTGAACCAGCGTGCCATCGAGATCAAATATGACATCTTTTTTCATCAGAGCAAAAAGCCGCGCTCCGATTCTTTGAGGAAGCGCAGCAGATTCTTGATGTAGGGATTGTTGCTGTACGTTTCATCGGCCAGCACACTTGCCATACCTTCCTCAAAGTTATCCCCCTTGTGAAGGAAGAGTTTTTTGTAAGCGAATTTGATGGCGCGCACATCGTCTTCCGATACGCCGCGGCGCTGTAAGCCGATGCTGTTTACGGCGCGTACCGAGGCGGGGAATCCTTCGGCAATCATGTACGGCGGCACATCCCGTGGCACACGCGCACACCCTCCCACCATGGCGTGTTCGCCCACGCGCACAAATTGGTGCAGCGCTGCAAAGCCGCCGATGACCGCCCAATCTCCTATGTGGCAGTGACCGGCTACCCCGGCATAGCCGGAAAAAATGCAGTGGTTGCCCACCACGCACTCGTGTCCGCAGTGGCTGTTGATGAGGAAAAGATTGTTGTGGCCAATGACGGTTTTAGTCTCCGGCGAGGTGGATCGGTTGATGTTGCTATTCTCGCGGAACACGTTGTCATTGCCGACTTCCAGATATGTAGGTTCGCCCTTGTATTTGAGATCTTGCGACTTCAATCCAATGACAGCAAATGGGAAAAATTCATTACGTTCTCCGAAGCTGGAGGGTCCTCCCAGCACCACATGGCTGTGCAGCACGCAGCCTTTCCCCAATTTGACATGTTCTCCCACCACGCAGTACGGTCCAATGACTACATCCTCACCTATTTCCGCGGTGGGATCCACAATCGCTGTTGGATGTATCTGTGACATGCCGGGATTCTAACTCCCCACGGCGAGCGATTCAAGCAAAAAGGAATCAAAGAGTCGGCAAACGCAGTTTCCTAATGCGTTTGCCTTGGTGGGCGCAGAGGCCTCCCGCTCCGCCAAATTTCCGCGCAACGCGCGCGAGCATCGCAATCGCACATCATACATCGAAAATCGTACATGAGCGGCCGCTTTGCGGCTGCTCATGTCCTTGACTTCAAGTGACACGAAGTTGTATAATGAAGGCGTATGAAAACACGGACACATTACAGCTTTGATGTTCCCACGCGCACGATGTTTGGCGCGGGGGTGTTGAACGAGTTGCATGCCCAGCCACTGCCGGGGAAAAAGGCTCTGATCGTGATATCCAATGGCAAATCCACCCGCGCCAATGGGTACTTGGATCGGACGACGGAGCAGCTTGGGCTTGCCGGAGTGGAATTTGTGGTGTTTGATAAGATACAAGCCAACCCGCTGAAGGCTACGGTAGAAGAGGGCGGCAAGTTTGCCCGCGAGCATGGGTGCGATTTCATCGTCGCGCTAGGCGGAGGCAGTTGCATGGATGCCTCCAAGGGCATTGCCGTGATGGCCACGAACGACGGCGACCTGTGGGACTACATCGTACCGGGCACCGGCAGGGGAAAACCCATAGTCAATGCGCCTTTGCCTATCGTTGCCATTACCACGACGGCCGGTACGGGATCGGAGACGGATTCCGGCGGGGTGATTACTAACCCCGACACCCACGAAAAAACGGCAATTTTTAGTCATGACCTTTTCCCAAGACTCGCTATCGTGGACCCGGAGCTTATGCTTTCCGTGCCGCCAAAGTTCACTGCCTACCAAGGTTTCGATGCGCTTTTCCACAGCACGGAGGGCTATATTGCTTCCACGGCCAATCTCATCAGCGATATGGTGGCTATCACGGCCATTGAAAATGTGGGCAAGCATTTGGCCGCCACGGTGCAGGACGGCAAGTCTCTGCCCGACCGTGAACGGGTGGCTTTCGGTAACTGGCTTTCCGGGGTGCAGATGGTGGTGGGTACTTGCACGAGCGAGCACTCGTTGGAACACGCGCTTTCAGCATACCACCAGGAGCTACCGCATGGTGCAGGTCTCATCATGATTTCGCTCGCCTATTACAAGCATTTCATTGATCGCGGTGTGCAGTCGGAGCGTTTTGTGCGCATGGCGCAGGCGCTGGGGCGTCAGGATGCTGATAAGCCGGAGGATTTCCTGACTGCCCTCAAGTCGCTTCAAGAGGCTTGTGGAGTGGCTGATCTGAAGATGAGCGACTATGGTATCACTCCGAGTGAGTTCGAAACTATGGCTCACAATGCCAAGAGTGCGATGGGTTGGCTATTCGAGCATGATCCGCTGCCGCTGAGCATTGATGATTGCGTGGCAATTTATCAAGCATCGTATCGTTAAACGACCATGAAAACTCTTATCTCAATCACGATGATGACAGCTGCTGCCATGCTGCCATGCACGACTTACGCACAGGAAAAACCCATGAAAGAAAAAATAACCCAGACAGCCGGACGCGATCAACTCGGAGACTTTGCTCCGCAGTTTGCGCATTTCAACGACGACGTACTTTTCGGTGAAAATTGGAACAATGAGGACATCGATGTAAAGACACGCTGTCTAATTACCGTGGTGGCGCTCATGAGTCAGGGCATCACAGACAGCTCGTTGGTACACCACCTGCAGAATGCTAAAAGTCACGG
>CANRJD010000075.1 GCA_947630815.1 uncultured Akkermansia sp.
TCTATTATGGGTGTAATGGAGCAAAACAGCAAACACCTTTTTTGGCTCCTTGTAAATTTCTATGGGATGCCAATGATGTACGAGGTACGATTGCAAAAACGCGTGGGAAATGGGTTGAATGAGGCCGGAGAAAATTTTATTGGGACACGTGGGACCACAGCGTGCAAATTGACGCATTACAAGCTTGACGCGTGTGAAAAGATGGTAGAGAATGGGGGCATGAAGAGGCGCGGCACAACGTGGGTCTGCATGTTATTGCTTCTGCTGGCTGGTACTGGATGCAAGCCGCAGGGGACGAATATCGACAAGCTCACCGAGTTACAGCGCCGCAATGCCGCTCTTCGGCAGGAAATTGCCGAGATGAAAAATCTGATTCGCCGTGCCGGAGAGGATGACCCACAGCTTCAGGATCAAATTGAACGGCGCAACAAGGAAGTCGCCCATGCTTACGAAACTCTTAAGGCTCTCAAAGCTCAGGAGACCGAAGTGAGCATGCGCCGCATTGAACTGGAGGATCGTCTAGATTCCTTCCGAGAAACCTTCCGCGAACTGCAAGATCGCGTTATCTCATCTGTCCGCAGCGCACCATGAGCCTTTCGCCCAACCAGAAGGACCGTCCCACGGAACTGCCGCCTATTTCTTTGAGCGGGATCGCTTCACAGTCGGCAAGTGATGCGACTGAGGAACTTGAAACCTCCCCCGAGACGGAGGAAGATCAACAACCTGTGTCGGTGGAGGAAATGGAGGAATTGGAGGAATTAGAGGATGATAACGAGCCGGATGCTGCCGCACAATCCCCTGCATCCGTCTCCACAACAAAGACCCCCGCTGAACCTAAAAAATGGCCGGGAATTGTTTTGGATACGCTGCTCGTAGCGATGGTGGTGTGTGTGCTGAGCGGCGGTGGGTACTACATCAAGAAGCAGTGGGACAAGTACCGCGTGCCCACGATGATGGAACTTACGCAAGAGCAATGTTTGGAACTCTGTGCCCAGCGTGAGGCTCTGCAGGACGCCGCTAACCATGCTGATGAACAACTTCACATGCGCCGCATGCTCTCTCACCTCGAGAGAAGACTGAGTGATTTTTCGGAAAAGAGCGCCAACCTTCGAGCCTCCATTTCGGAGCAGCAGAATCGCGTGCTTGCTCTGCAACATGAGATACGCCAAACCGACAGGGAAAGCCGTAACGTTGCGCGCGGGCTGCTGCCCGGTCTTCCCGTGGGCAATGTGACCACCAAACGTGGTCGTGTGTACGCTAACGCTACGATTTCCCGCCTTCAGGGCAAACGTATCAGCGTACGAACTCCGGATGGTGCGGCCTCCTTTCCCGCCAGTGAACTCATTAAGGACAACCTGCCGACCATCGTTCTCTATGCTCTCGGCGAAATTGATTTGGTGGACACCACTGATTTCACGACTGATGGTACGGTGCCTGATTCCTCTACACCTGCTAATACCAAACTGCGCAAAATCAACTTTGACAATGCGGATAGCGTGGACAAAGACTACGCGCCGCCGAGCAATGGACCTGTTGTAGATACTGATGCCAACAGGACCAACGTGAATGGAGGCGAGGATCTGCCGGATCCTGTCCCCCAACGCAGCAGCAGTGATGTGTGGCAGGCGCCCTCCGGCGATTTACCGCTGTAAAAATTGCATTGACTCCCGCTCTTGGGAGTGATACCCTTGCCGCATGCAAGCGTCTGATTTGATGGCTGAAATTCGACAACTCAAGGAGGAGCGGAATGCCATCATACTGGCACACAGTTATCAGCGCCCTGAGCTGCAGGATGTGGCCGACTTTGTGGGCGATTCGCTCGCGCTCGCTCGGCAGGCACAGCAGACAAAGTGCGACGTTATCGTATTCTGCGGCGTGCATTTCATGGCAGAAACCGCCTGCATTCTAAACCCGACGCGCACAGTCTTGCTACCGGATATGGAGGCGAGCTGCTCGCTTGAGGCAAGCTGCCCCGCGGATGAATTAGCTGCTTTTTTGCAGGCGAACAGGGAGAAGAATTACTATGTAATCGCCTACATCAACTGCTCGATTGGTGTGAAAGCGCTGGCGGACGTGATCGTGACAAGCGGAAATGCGCAGCAGATTGTAGAAGCCGCACCCACCGACCGTCCTATCCTCTTCGTCCCCGATGAAAATTTGGGGGCTTGGGTAGCGGAAAAAACAGGGCGTAGCATGACCCTTTGGCATGGGGCCTGCCACGTGCACCGTCTCTTTACCCGTGACCAAATTTTACAAGCTAAGGAGCAGTTTCCGGATGCTGAAGTTGTGTGCCACCCTGAATGCCGGGAGGTAGTGCGTATACTGGCAGACCACATCTGCTCCACCGAAAAAATGATTCATTACTGCCGACAGAGCGCTGCCAGACGCTTTATCATCGTCACGGAAAGCGGTATCCTGCACCGGCTGCGCAAACTTGTGCCGGAAAAGGAATTTATTCCCATCAGCACGAGTACTTGCGGCTGTGCAGAGTGCGAGTTTATGAAACTCAATACGCTCGAGAAACTCCGCAACTGCCTTCGAGATGGCAGTCCTGTGGTCTCCCTGCCGGAGGATCTACGGCTACGGGCTCTCGTCCCCTTGCAGCGTATGCTGGAGCTCTCCCTCTGATTTTTCATCGCACAGTCTCCATGAATTTGGCGGCTCATATTGCGGCTCATGGTGGGTGGATTTCTAACGAGCTGTTCATGGAGTTGGCTCTCTATGACGAACGCGATGGTTACTACAGTCGCAATGTCACTGACATCGGTCCGCGTGGAGATTTTTCCACTGCCGCAACTATGAGCGAACTGCCCGCGCGCCGACTCGTGCAGCATTGGCAAGATACATGCCGCGCCTACGGACGCCGTCTGCCGATCATCGAAATCGGGGGCGGCAACGCGTCGCTCGCTTTGGCCATTGGCCGGGAATTGGGGTTTTTGCGACGCATGCGCACGCGTTATTATATGGTGGAAAAGTCACCCGCGCTGCGTGCGTTGCAATCGCTTGCCGGCGGCAATTTTGTACGCGTCTTTCCCAGCATAGAACAAGCTCTCAGGCATGCTGGGGGACGAGCCTTCATCTTCTGCAACGAATTGCCTGACGCCTTTCCCGCTCGTCGCTTCATCCGCTGCTCCGATTCTTGGCAAGAACTGGGCTGGGAACTGACGCAGAGCGGTACCGTCGTGGAATCTGCTCGCCCCTGTTCTCATCTCCCCGCGTCATCGGCTTTTTCCCAACCCATGCCAGAAGGACAAATCATTGAAGTGCACGAAACTTACCACAATTGGTACGTAGCATGGCAACCGCTTTGGAAATGCGGTGTCTTTGTCACCATCGACTACGGAGAAGAAATTGGTACGCTATACTATCGGCGTCCTCGCGGCACCCTGCGCGGCTACAAAGCGCACACGCTACTCTGCGCGGCAGAATTACCCGCATTAGCCGGACACTGCGACATCACGACCGATGTAAACTTCAGCGACCTCATCCACCTTGCTAAGCGAAACGCCGGAGATACCGTGCAGCTGATCACACAACGGGACTACCTGCTGCCCTGCGCCAATATCAAGGATCCAGCAGAGGCGCATCTCTTGCACTGTCCCGGCGCTGGCGATCACTTCCGTGTGCTTATTCAGCACCGTTTTGAAGTTTGAGCACAAAAACGAGCCCCGTACGTTCCCGTGGAACGACCCACAACGCAATTCCACAAAGCAAACAGCACACGCACACCTCATTCCCTCTGTTTGCGCTCCGGCGGTTGGGTTCGAACCAACGACCTAGTGATTAACAGTCACCCGCTCTTCCGCTGAGCTACGCCGGATCGTTTCACTCCCTCGTTGGGAGGCGGGCGCATATTACCCTTTTTTTCACACTGATGCAAGTCTTTTCTCTAAAAAAGTAAAAAATCACACGTGTCCCAATAAAATTTCTCCATGCTCATTCAGCCCTTCCCCCGCGCGTTTCATGGGAGAAAGACAATGAAAAAGAAGTCTCCCTTTTCCCCCGCTACTGCTTCTAGCTTTGCATTTCCACGCAATGCGCCGAAATTCGCCGCCGCATGCAAGAAAGCGATCAAAATTTGTTTGTCTTGCATGATACAATTTTCAGTTGAACAACGCCCCCTCCGGGTGCATAATTTCCCCATGCAGAGTGAGCGCAGTAGTTCGTGGAGCATTGGTTTCAACTTTGCTGGAGTGCCCACCACCATTCATCCCTCAGCGTGGCTTGTGTTGCTGATACTCGGCGGAGCTTTTCGCTCAGACGGCGTACTCCCCGCATTAGTTTTTACAGTGTTCGGCATGCTATGCTTGCTTGTGCATGAGTATGGGCATGCTTTCGTGTGTCGCTGGTTGGGCGGTGGACGCTCTGTGGTGCAAATTGCGTCCATGGGGGGGGTAACAAGCAGTGAATTCCCTCCTCCCACGCGGGCTGGGCATATCCTCATGGTACTCGCCGGACCAGGGGCATCACTTCTGCTCGGACTGCTTGGAGGCGTTGTTTTCGGCATACTCATTGGGGATGTGTGCGCCGGTACCCTCTTTTCATTGCTCTCGCCCATTCCGGGCGCACTGGAAGCGACTCCCTGGCTGGAACAGAATGTACTCCAACCCGTACAAGAAGCCGTCTTCACCGGTGATTTTTCGCGTTACCAAATTCTCTCCTTTTTAACGCTCTTTGAAATATGCGTATGGTGGACCCTCATCAATTTACTCCCAGTATTTCCGCTTGACGGCGGACAAGCACTCCTCCTCACCACACGAAACGAAAAACTCACGGCCTACACCGGAGTCACTATCTGCGTTCTGCTCATTGTTGTCTGCCTCATCCATCTCCTATTCTTCTCGCTTCTCCTCTCCGCCTATTTCCTTTACCTCAATTACCAATTTCTCCGCACCCGCCGTCAGTGAGGCAACCGTTTGCGTTTCTGTAAGGCCTTTACCTTTTTTGAGTCTTGACAAGCGGTCGGTGTTAGTGCATTCTTGCGGCGGATATGACATTTGCAGAGTTAGGAATAAGTCCGGAAATACTGGAAGCGATCGATGTTCTTGGGTTTGAGGAACCCTCACCGATCCAGCAGCAAGCCATACCGCCCGCACTGGACGGAAAAGATGTGGTGGGACTCTCGCACACGGGATCGGGCAAGACGCTGGCCTTCACAATTCCTGCTCTGGAAAGAATCGATCCGGGGCTGCAGGAGTTGCAGGTGTTGTGCTTGGCGCCCACGCGAGAATTGGCTGTCCAAATCAGTCGAGAGGTGGATAAACTCTCAATCTTTCTTGAAGGAGTGAAAGCAGTACCCGTGTACGGCGGGGCTTCTTTCGGGCCTCAATTGGCTGCTCTGCGCCGCGGTGTACCTTTTGCCGTCGGCACACCCGGACGCGTAATGGATCTGATCGAACAGGGCGAACTGCGTACGGATAAAATCTCGATGCTGATCCTGGACGAGGCAGATGAAATGCTGGATATGGGATTTTCAGAGGAAATAGACCGCATTGTGGCCTCTCTGCCTCAGCAACGACAGACACTCTTCTTTTCGGCCACCATGTCGCCGGCCATTCGTGCCCTTTTAGGGCAGATTTCTACTGCCCCGGTGGAGATCAGCATTGAACGTCCGGTACTCACAGTGCCAACCTGCGAGCAGGTCGTGTACGAAGTTCTGTTCTCCTCGCGCATCGAAGTGCTCAGCCGACTCATAGAAATGGGGCGTATGAGGCGCGGACTGGTATTTGCTAACACAAAACGGGTCGTGGACGATATTGTGGATGGCTTGCTCTCACGCGGGTACTCGGTGGACAGACTGCACGGCGATATGCCTCAAACGCTGCGTGAAAGGGTCATGGACTCATACCGCCGGGGCAACTTGAAAGTTCTGGTGGCTACGGATATTGCTGCCCGCGGACTGGACATCGATGATGTAGATGTGGTGGTGAATTTTGAATTGCCGCGCGAACCGGAGGATTACGTACACCGCATCGGGCGCACGGCGCGCGCCGGTAAGCACGGAAAGGCAATCAGCTTCATCGGACGTCGCGACTTCTCTCTTCTGGGTCGTATTGAGCGCTTTATCGGCACTCGCCTGCAACGTGAAAAGGTGATGACCGCCGACAATGTAGCGCAAGCGCGCCGAGAGGCCCTAGTGGATGAAATTATCGACCAGGCAAAGAAAACGGAAACAGAGATGCCGGAGGAACTACGCGATGTAGAACTGCCCGTAACACAAATTGCCCGCGCCATGTTCGAACTTCTCACCCGGCGTGACAGCCGTGAACTTCAGCCCATCCCGGAAGACCGCCCTGCACGCCGCGAACCTGTCTTCTCTCGCAATACGGAGGGCAAGGATCCCTCTGATACAGTCACCCTCTTCCTCAATGCCGGGAAAATGCTGCATATCCGCCCGAAAGATGTGGCGGGGCTACTCTACAACGAGGGCGGTATCCCGCGCGGCAGTATCGGCGATATCCGTATTTTCATGAAACACACCTTGGTGGAAGTGTCGCGCGATGTGGCAGAATTGCTCACGACACAACTTGCCACCTGCTCACTGTGCGGATACGAGGTGAACGTGCGCGAGGATCGTGGAGCTGCGGAGAATCCTCAGGCACCCCGCAGCAACAAATACCGCACTTCGGGGCGCGGACGTGAAAACTACCGCCGATCCTCACCCGCCCCGCGCCGTCGTTCGTCCACGGCTCGCAATAGCACGCCTTCACCCAAAAAGCCCTTTTACAGCAGATTCACCCGCCACCGTGAACATGAGTGACGCTGTATCGATTGACTCCATCATCCTGAACTTTTGCACAGCTTGACATGGCGGGCCGGTATGGTAGAATGCGCAAGGAATGCGGAATCTGCAACACAGCGCTCGAATCGGCTTGAGAGGCTTGTATCTATTCATTCGCCGTGGTTCCGTTGACCCCTTCCCCGTACGACACGCCTTTGCCGGCTACACTTGGGGCAAGGCCGGGCATGACCTGAAAGCGGCCATGGATGTGGCACTCGTCGGTCTGCCTCAAGGCATGGCTTTTGCCGCCATGGCCGGATTGGACAGTATCTACGGCATTATGGCGGCTACAGTGGGTACCTTCCTGGCGCCGCTATTCACACGTTGCTCGCTCACAGTGAGTGGGCCGAGCAATGCCACGGCCTTTATGTTGGCGAGCTTCATGATGGCGGCGTCACCGACCATTCAGGCTAGCCCGCACATATACGTACCTCTCATTGTATTCATGGCCGGGGCGCTGTGCGTAGCAGGGGCCTTTGTGAAAGCCACGGAATTGCTCCAATTTGTGAGTCGCAGTGTGCTGGTCGGCTATATCACAGGCGCGGCCACGCTCATCATCGCCTCCCAGCTGCGTTATGTCATGGGAATTCACGATGTGGATGCGGGCAGCTCCTTTTTCTCCATGACTTCCGCCATATGGGAAAACATCGACAAGGCGCAATGGCAGCCGATGGTGCTCGGGGGGCTTTCCTTCCTGCTTTTTATCCCACTGCGGCGCTACATGAAGTGGTTGCCGGCCTTTGCCACGATACTGGCCGTGATGAGCGTGGTAAATTGGGCGCTTTGCAGACCGGAGTTTGGCGGCGTTTTCGCGCATGTGCGCATGCTCCGCGATTTCACCATGAGCGACCTCGTGTGTACCCCGCCATCCATCAGCGCTGCCGCCCAAAATCTTGCAGAACTCCTGCCCATCGCCATCGGTGTGGCCTTTCTCTCGACGCTGGAGCAGACTGTCATGAGCAAGACGATCTCCGCCAAAACCGGCGAGCCGCTCAATCTGAATCAGGACACCTTCGCCGTGGGCATGGCCAACATCGGTTCCGCATTCACCACATCCCTGCCCTGCTCAGCCTCACTCACGCGCTCCATGCTCAACTACAAATCCGGCGCGGCTACACGCTTTTCAGGCATTTATTGCGGACTCATCTGCCTTGGCATCACCTTTGTGCTGGCGAATGTGCCGCTCATCTCCCGCATACCGCACAGCGTGCTGGCGGCGCTGGTGTTGGCGAATGCCGTTTCGCTGTTCGATCACAAATTGCTGCGCATCTGTTTCCGCTCCACGCCGGGGGATGCTGTGGCTCTTGTCGTCACCTTCATTGCGGCGCTCATGCTGCCGCTGCACTTGGCCATCTTCATCGGCGTCGTCATTTCCGTATCGCTTTTCCTGCGCAAAGCTGCCAAGCCCGAGCTCGTGGAGTACACCATGGATGACCGGGGCACCTTGCTACAGGTGAGCGATACCGCGCGTCGGCTTCCCCAAATTTCCATCGTGCATGTGGAGGGCGATCTCTTCTTCGGCGCCGCCGATCTCTTCTGCAAACAGGTGGCTCGCATCGCAGAAGATCCCTCGCTCGCCGTCATCATCCTGCGCATGCGCAACGCACGTAATCTGGACGCCACCTCGGTGTGCGCTCTCGAAGAGCTGTTGCGCTTCACGCGCGAAAAGGGACGCCATCTCATCCTCTCCGGCGCCAGCCGAGAAGTGTACCGCGTCCTGCGCAAGAGCGGACTGCTTGATCTGCTACAGGAAAATGTGCCGACCGGTGAGAGCAACTTCTTTCTCCTCGAGCCCAAAAACCCCAATATGTCCACCCGCCGCGCACTGATGCGCGCGCAACAGCTGCTGGGCCGCAGCGACGCAGATATCTCCATCTACACGACCAGCACAAGCCATGAAAACAACTGACTCCCGTCGTGAATTTGCACAAGCGCTTGTAAACTGGTTCCTGCAATATGGCCGCGATTACCCGTGGCGTCGCACCACAGACCCTTGGGCCATTCTGGTGAGTGAGGTCATGCTGCAGCAGACCACCATACCCACTGTGCTGGCTCGTTACGAGGCATGGATGCAGCTCTACCCCACTCCCTCGCACCTGGCCCGGGCAAGCGAGCAGGACGCTCTTCTCTCTTGGGAGGGGTTGGGCTACTACCGGCGCGTACGCGCTCTGCAGGCGGCAGCACGCGCTGTGTGTGAACAATATGGCGGCGTTTTCCCCCGATCGGAATCAGACCTGCGCGCCCTGCCGGGCATAGGCGACTACACAGCTGCTGCCGTGCTCAGCTTTGCCTACAACACACCAGCTCCTCTTGTGGATGCCAATGTGGCGCGCGTACTCGCCCGCATCTATAATGACCCAACCCCCATCGACACGACTGCCGGGCGTAAAAAAATGACGCAGCGCGCGGCCGCCCTCGTGCACCGCACCAACCCGCGGGCATACAACTCTGCCCTCATGGAGCTCGGCCAGACCATCTGCACCCCTGGCAGACCCGACTGCCTCATCTGTCCGGTACGCCCATTCTGCCGCGCGCAACAGCCCGAGAATTTACCCGTGAAAGCCGCCAAACGGCAAATCACCACGATGGAGCATTGGGACATCTGGCAGCTCACCCCTCACGGGTTGCTTATGGAGCAACAGCCCGCCACTGCCCGGCACGCCGGCAT